>SFGO01000026.1 GCA_004556545.1 Clostridiales bacterium | reverse complement strand
CATCAAGGAAATGTTCCTCAAAGCCTATAACCGGCTGATGAGACAGCGCAAGCAGCTGATCGAGGACTGCGAACTGATGAAATCGCTCCTCACGGACTGCGCCGAGCAGGAAGCCGGTATGGAGCAGCTCCGTCAGGAAATCGAGGAGATCGCGGATATGACCCAGAACCTTGTCCGGCAAAATACGCGCCAATCACAGTCGCAGGAGGCATACAACACCAAGTACAACGCTCTTGCCGAACGCTACGAAAAGGCGTCAGCCAAGCATGACAAGCTGGAAGCAGAGGTCGCAAGGCGCAATAACAAGGCGCGACAACTTGCTTCATTCATCGACCATCTGGAAAAGGCTCCGGCTTCCTTGGAGGAATGGGGCAGTCAGGTGTGGTCGCTGCTGCTGGAAAAGGGAACGGTAAACCGGGACGGCAGCGTCGCATTCGAATTCAGAAACGGAAAAGAAATCAAGGTCGAGGCCAAATGAGTCTCGGCCTTTTTCATGCCGCTCCGCACTCTGAAATGCTCCGTTTCAGAGTGCACCCGTTTTTGCACCCCCTGCCGTTTTCATTTCAGAGTGCAAGCGAAAATGCCCATTTTGAAACGAAAATGCACCAAATCAGCTTGCACTTTGAAACGCATCCAAAAAAGAAAAAGCCTGAAAAGACCAGCAAATAAGGACTTTTCAGGCAAAAAAGAGGACGCAGACATTGTATCAATATCTGCGTCCTTTGTTGGCGGAGAAGCCGGGATTTGAACCCGGGCGGCACTCACGCACCCTACTCCCTTAGCAGGGGAGCCCCTTCGGCCACTTGGGTACTTCTCCACGGTGGACGGTGAATGTTTCCTTCTTTATCCGCAAGGGATAAAGTGGCGGAGAGAGAGGGATTCGAACCCCCGGTGCCTTTCGGCATCACTGGTTTTCAAGACCAGCGCCTTCAACCGCTCGGCCATCTCTCCCTGTTGTGGAACCAGCGAAAGTTATTATAACAGCTTTCTGCCGGAACGTCAATCCTCTTTTTGCAAAAAATCAAAAAAATTGGGTTTCGCGGGTTTCGATTGGCTGCCAGCGGTTGTTTGCCTTCTTCAATGGGCCGAAACGCAAACAGGAGCCGCACAGAATGCGGCCCTGCTTGAAACGTCAACCATCGAAAGCGCAAGGCTTCACGGCAGCAGCTGTGCTTGAGGAAATTCACCGCGCAGGATCAAATCTTTCTTCACACACATCTCACATCATCCGCCGCGTGCAGCAGCAGGCGGCTTGGCGCTTTTCAATCAAAAGCCCCGGGTGCGCGTGTCTTTCGGCCGTTTGCCTGATTGCCGTTCCAGAAATCAGTTTGTGCCGAAATGGGAAAAACATTCGAAAAATCATTCGTTTTTCGGAATTTCTTTCTGGCGGCAGGCAGGAAGGCGGAAGGTTTTTCCAGAAATAGAATAAGATTGGTTTTGATTATTTGGGAGGATGCGGATGATTGCTTTGGAATCCATCGGGGTGGATACGGCAGCCTTTCAGGAGGGGGAAAAGCTTTACCGGCGCGGACTGGTTTCCCAGCCCATGGAGGTGGAAAACGGTCTTCGCTATGAGGTGGGCGGAACGGACGTGCAGTCGGTGACCTTCACCCGGCGGGGCGAGGCGCTGTGCACCTGCGGCGAGACGGAATCGCCCTGTGCGCATATCGTCGCCGCGCTGATGCGGGCGGAAAACGACGGTACGCTCAAGCGCTTTCGGCAGGAAAACGAGCTGGCGCTGGGCCAGCGCATGCTGGGGGCGCTGAATCGCGCCATGCCCGGCGGCGAAACCGTCCGGCTGCTGGCCGTGCTGCGTCTGTACGAGGACGGACGAATCGGGCTGGGACTTTCGGCGGGACAGGAGCGGCTTTATGCCGTCAAAAATATCGCCGATCTGCTGGCCTGCTTTGCCAGCGGGTCGGAGCTGACCGTGTCCCCAAAATTCACCTATCGGCCCGACAGCATGCGCTTTTCCCGGGAGGATGAGCGCTTTCTGACCGCGCTGATGAGCTATATTCCCCTGAAAAACGAAGCGGAACCTGCGGCGCTTTCAGAGGGAAGCGCCGAAAGCGAACCGTCTGCCGGACCACCGTGCGACGGCCGCTTCGTGCTGCTGACGGGGCCCTTTCTGCAAAGCGTCATGCGCTATCTGGAAAACTATCCCTTCCAGCTTCAATTTGGCGAACAGAAGCAGATGCACGGCGGCATCCGCAAAAAAGAACTGCCCCTGTGCTTTGCGGTCAGCCTGACGCCCACAGAGCTGCTGGTAACCACCGAAGGCACGGAACAGCTTCGGCTGATCACGCCCGACGCGCGCTATGTGCTTTTGGGCAACACCGTCACGCATCTGTACTCTTCGCAGGCGCGGGTGTGCCGCCTGCTGCTCAGCGAGGGTTCTTCCTTCCGCTACCCTGCCCGAAATGCCGAAGAGGTGCTGTCCGTACTGCTGCCTGCGCTGTCCGCCGTGGGATCGGTGGTGCCCTCGCCGGAGCTGCGGGCGCGGCTGGTTTCAGAGCCGCTGAAGCCCGTAGCCTATCTGGATCTGATCGACGGCAACGTGGAAGCCCGCATGGAATTCCACTACGGGGAAACCGTGGTGCTTCCCTTTGCCGTTCGGGAGGGCGAGGAGGCCGTTCCAACGGCTCAGGGGCTTCCCGACGGCCGGATGCTTTTGCGGGACGGGCGGGAAGAAGCGCTGGTGCTGGATCTGCTGGCTGATTTTGGCTTTGTGGTGCATAAAGGCCGTATTCTGCTTCGTCGTTCCCGGGAGATCCTGTATTTCTGCACCCAAGGCGTCGCGGAGCTTTCCCGGCACTGCACCATTTACGCCTCGCAGGCCTTCGAGCGGGTCAAGCCCCGCCGCTTCTCGGCCAAGGCTTCGTTCCATATGCGGGGCGGACGGCTGGTGTTTTCTCTTCTGGAGGACGGCAAGCCCGCGCCGGAGCTATTGCCCATTCTGAACGCCATCGCTCAGCGGCAGCAGTATGTACGGCTGAAAACCGGCGAATTTCTGGATGTGCGGGATATGATGGGCCTTGCACCGGTGGTGCAGGAGCTGCTGGATGCGGCCCGTCTGGACGAGCCCAACGCGCCCGAGGATACGCGGGAGCTCAGCTTCGGCGCCTATCGGGCCGCTTATATGATCAGCATGCTGCGCATGGCCGGGGCGGATACGCAGACGGACGCGGAATCCGAAAAAGCCATTCAGACGCTGAGTCAGCCGCCGCAAAAGGACTATATGCCCCAGAAGCTGCAAAAGAAGCTGTCGCCCTATCAGCGCCGGGGCAGCGACTGGCTTCTGTCCCTGTATGAGGCCCGAATGGGCGGCATTCTGGCGGACGAGATGGGTCTTGGCAAGACGCTGCAGGTCATCGCCGCCCTGTCCGCCGCCAAGAAAAAAGACGGCGTTCAGAAGAGCATCGTGGTCACGCCCACTTCTCTGACCTATCACTGGCTGGCGGAAATGAAGCGCTTTGACGACGGCCTGATCGTCCGGGTGGTAACAGGCCCCCGGGATGAGCGCCGCCACACCATCGCCGACCTGAAAAAGGACGATTCCGTGGACGTGATCCTGACCAGCTATCCCCTGCTTCGCCGGGATATTGAATACTACAAAGACATTCCCCTGCGCTTCGCCGTGCTGGATGAGGCCCAGTCCGTCAAGAACGCCCAAAGTCAGGGCGCTCTGGCGGCCAAGGAGCTGGACGCGCAGGTGCGGGTGGCACTGACCGGCACCCCCATGGAGAACCATACCGGCGAACTGTGGAGCATTTTCGATTTCATCCTGCCCGGCTATCTGGGCACCCAGGCCGCATTCCTGCGGCGCTACGGCAGCGGCGAACGGGCCGAAGAGCTGCGGGAGCGCATCCGTCCCTTCCTGATGCGCCGCTTGAAGAGCGAGGTGCTCAGCGACCTGCCCGAAAAGCACGAGCAATATCTATACGCGGCCATGCCGCCGGAGCAGGATCGGGTCTATCAAACGCTGCTGGCCACGCTGCGGCAGCATGTGGGACAGGCGCTGGACGAAGGCTCGCTGCCCCGGGCCCGGATGCAGGTGCTCAGCGTTCTTCTGAAGCTGCGGCAGGTATGCTGTCATCCCAAGCTGTTCCTGCCGGATTACGAGGGCACCAGCGGCAAGCTGGAGCTGCTGGTGCAGACCGTCCACTCGGCCATTGATTCCGGACGGAGGATGCTGATCTTCAGCCAGTTTGTGGGCATGCTGCAGATCATCCGCAAGCGTCTGAACCGGGAAGGTGTTTCCTGCCTGTATCTGGATGGCGCCACGCACCCGGAGGAACGTCAGCGTCTCTGCGACCGCTTCAACGGCGGCGACGGCAAGGTCTTCCTCATTTCCCTCAAAGCGGGCGGCACCGGCCTCAACCTGATGGGTGCGGATCTGGTGATCCACTACGACCCTTGGTGGAACCCTGCCGCCGAGGATCAGGCCACCGACCGGGCCCACCGCATCGGCCAGACCCGGGACGTGGACGTGATCAAGCTGATCGCTCAGGGCACCATCGAAGAAAAAGTGACCGACCTGAGCCAGCGCAAGCGGGCCATCTTCGACCGGGTGGTCATCTCCGGCGAAACGGCCCTGAGCAGTTTGACGGAAGAGGACATCCGTTCGCTGTTCTTCAGTTAGGCATTTCCAAAAGCATGAATCCCCGCCGCTGTCTAGCGGCGGGGATTCATCTTATCAAAAAGGAAAACCAGCTCGAACATCCGATTCCTGCGACCCGCAGTACCGGCGCGTCACGCCTGCGGCGGCTCCTGATCAAAGCACTGTACCACATCAAACCCCAGCGCTCTGAGCTGCTGCTCCATATCGCAGTCCAGATGCATGCAGCTTACCCGGCTGCGCAGGGCAGGCGGAATGGCGTCCACCAGCCGTTGATAGTAGCAATGAGAATCCGAGGGATGGCTGGCCGTGTCATGATAGATATGACTGATTTTTCCTGCCAGAAAATCCTCCAGCACAGACGGCGGCAGCTGAGCCGCGTCGCCGCTGTAGTACAGCGTTTCGCCGTCGCAGGTCAGCCGGTAGCCGTAGGCGTGAATATCCAGCGCATGCTGAACCGGCACCGGTTCAGCACAAATACCGGTATCCTGCGGCAGCTCCGGCAGGTATTCATAGCATTCCGTGCCAACCCCCTGCAGGGCCAACAACCTGACGACCGTATCCTCGGGATGCACGATGGTCAGCTTCTTGTGCAGCACAAAATACAGGTAGGACGTCATGGAAGCCAGCGAGCCGGAGTGATCCGCATGCAAGTGGGTCAGCAGCACATAGATCTTTTCATACTCTTTCAGCGGCAGCGCGGCAGCGACCTGTGCAAAGGCGCTTTCGCCAAAATCCAGAAAGAACAGGTTTTTTCCTTTTTCAAAGAAAGCATTCGTATTGCGGAAGACCGGATAAAACGCCGCCCCCCGACCCAGAAAATGTAACTTCAGCATGGCTTACTCCTTTACGCCCGCGCTGACAAAGCTGTTCATGAACTGATTCTGCATCACAAAGAATGCCAGCAGCAGCGGAAGAATAATAATGAGCGTGGCTGCGCACACATTGGACCATTGCATATTCGCTTCCTTGGACTTGGCAAAAATGGCCAGGCCCACGGTCAGCGTGCGGTTGGTAGGCGATTTGGTAACGATCAGCGGCCAGAGGTAGTTGTTCCAATGGTAGCTGACGGAAATCACCGCGAAGGACATATAAGCGGGCTTGGCGCATGGCATGTATACCCGCCAGATGGTCTGCCACAGGTTTGCGCCGTCAATGCGCGCCGCCTCGCCATAGGCGCGGGGCACGGTTTTGAAGGTCTGCCGCAGCAGAAAAATGGCCATAGCGCTGCCCAGGAAGGGGAACATGATTCCCAGCTTGGTATCGATCAATCCCATTTCGGAAAGCGTCATAAAGTTCGGGATAATCAGCACATCGTTTGGGATAATAATCTGCATAAAGATAATCACAAACACAAGAGCCTTGCCCCGGTAGTTCATAAACGCCAGAGAGTAGCCCGCCAGTGTGGACGTAATAAACTGAATTCCGAAGGTGACGACCACCAGAATGATCGTATTCAGGTAGTACTGGCCAAAGGGCACCGCATTCCACACGTACTTGATATTTTCAAAGGAAAATTCCGTGTTGGGCAGAAAGGACATATGGAAAGAAGTCTTGGTCAGCGCCGTGCCCACCAGCCAGATCAGGGGCGCAAGCCAGATCAGACCCAGCAGAACGGAAAAGAGAGAAATGATAAAGGATCCGAGCTTTCTCATGCTGCATCGCCCCTTTCTTAATTATAGTGGATCTTTCGATCCTGGCTGAAGAATCTCGGCATGGATACCACCAGCAGCAATACCAGCATGACCATCGTCAGCGCGGAAGAAACGCCGTAATTCATATTGGTAAAGCCCTGCTGATAAATGTAGTACAACAGCAGCGTACTGGCGTTGTTCGGCGCGCCTTCCGTCATGATGATCACGTGATCCGCCAGCTTAAAGCAGTTGGTAAACGCGATGGTAGAAACAAACAGCGTGGTAGGCGCCAGCAGCGGCAGCGTGATGGAACGGAAGGTCTTCCATCCCGTAGCGCCGTCAATGGACGCCGCCTCCAGCAGGTCCACATTGATGCTTTGCAGGCCGGAAAGGAAGAACACCATCAGGTATCCGGCTTCCCGCCATACATACATCACCGCCATGGCCGGAAGCACGGTTTCCTTATGGGACAGCACGTTCATAGGCTCCATGCCCAGCGATACCAGCATCTGGTCAAACAGGCCGTTGCTGGCCATGTAGATAAACATCCACACGCTGGCGATAGCGATCATGGGCATAACGGAGGGGTAAAAATAAGCCGTGCGGATAAAGCCGATATGCCTGCCGCGCCGGTTGACCAGCAGCGCCAGAAGAAGACCGATCACCATACTGGGGATCACCGTATATAACGCAAAAAACGCGGTATTGCGCATCACCTTCCAAAAAAGGGTGCTGCCAAACAGGCGCGTATAATTTCCGAAAGCAATCCATTCGGGCCTGTCCATGCCCATTTTGTATTTGGTCAGACTCAGATACCCGCTGCGGAGCACGGGATAAACGGTAAATACCAGCATCACGCCAATGGCGGGAAGCAGCAGAAGCCAGCCCAGCAGAAATTCCTTCCGCTTGCGGCGAGCGGCGGTAGAAACGCAGTTCATGATTCAACGTCCTTTCCGGGCAGGAAATGAGTTTCAAAAGAAGGGGAGCATGAGCTGCCCCATGCTCCCGTTTGGTTTCAGAAAATAGGCTTACTGATAATCAGCCAGCAGTTCGTCGCCCTGTTCCTGAGCGGCTTCCATTGCCTCGGCGGCGGTCATTTCGCCGGTAACGGCGGCCTGGATATTGTCGTTGAGGATGCGCCACATTTCGGCGGCGGAGTAGGTGGTCAGTTCGGGCTGCGCATACTGCAACTGCTCATAGGCCACCAGCGCCTGCGGGAAGGAGGCGTAGTAATCCTTCAGAAGCTCGGTTTCGTAGCAGGAGTTGCGGGTGGCTACATAGCCGGTGTCGATGGACCACTGAGCCGCGCGCTCGGTTTCGCACATGAACTTGATGTACTTCCACGCAGCCTGCTGGCGCTCTTCGGAAATGCCGTTGGTGATGTAGAAGTTGCCGCCGCCGGTGGGAGCGCCGTACTGACGGCCCGCGGGCATGAAGCACACGCCGAAATCAAAGGTGGCATTGTTCTTGATGTTGGTCAGGTTGCCGGTGGTGTGGTAGATCATCGCCACTTCGCCAGCCAGGAACTGGGTGGGCAGGTCGGTCCACTGCACGATGCCGGGGGCCATGCAGTTGTACTTGTTCTGCAGATCCAGCCACAGCTGCAGGGCTTCGATATTTTCGGGGGTGTTGAAGTAAACTTCCTTGCCGTTGGGGTTCATCAGTCCAACGCCGTTGGTGCAGTTTTCCAGAGAGAAGCCGGTGAAGGCCCACTGCGCGGAGCCGGAGTTCAGGGCGATGCCCACGCCGTAGCGCTTGTCGTTGGTCAGCTTCTGGGCGTATTCCACCATTTCGGTCCAGTTGGCGGGCGGCGCTTCGGGATCCAGACCAACCTCGTTGAAGGCATCCTTGTTATAGAACATGACCATGGTGGAGCGCTGGAAAGGAATGGAATAGGTCTGGCCGTCCACATAGGAGTCCAGCATGAAGCCATCAATGAAATCATCCACAAAGGCCTGGCCTTCGGGGTCGGCGGCGATCAGATCATCCAGAGGCATGGCCATCTTGGTGGAGGCCATCGTGAAGCGCTGGGTCGCCAGGCTCACGAACAGGTCAGGCGCGTTGCCGCCCTGAATGGCGGTCTGGATCGCGGTGACGGTATCGTCGTAGTTGCCGGTGTAAACGGCTTCCACCTGAATGTCGGGGTTCTCGGCGTTGAATTCGGCCGTCATGCTGTCAATCAGATTGGCAACGTTGCCGCCTACGTTCACAGGGAAGTACATGGTCAGCTTCAGGGGTTCCGCCATGGCGGATACCGCCGCGATGCTTACCAGCATGACCAGAGTCAGGATAAAGGCCAGGGTTTTCTTCATGGTTGGTTTTCCTCCTTATTGAACATTCCAAGGCTGTTGTCTATATTATATCAAATTTTTGGAACGTGTCAATCTTTTTTCGAAAATAAAATTTTCTTTCCGAAAAAGCGCAAAAAAAGTCGCCCGCACAGCGGGCGGCTGGCAGCATTCCAAAGAAACCAAAAATGGTAAAAGCTGCACTCCTATCGTTTTTTTCCTGTTTCTGCCAAAAACTGATGATAATTGGCCTCCGCCGTAGCGAGGGCGGTGCGAACGTCCATCGTGCCGTTGATGGCCTGCATAACGCTCAAACCCAGAATGCTCAGGAATTGCCGCTGGTCGTACCCGCCCTTCATTTTTCGCGGGCAGCGCTGGATGTGCGATGTGGCAAAGCATTCCTCCGTCATGGAAAGCCAAGGGTACGTGTCTATGACCTGATAATTTTCATACGTCTGTTTGCAGGGCGACACGCTGCCCAGCAGCGTCATGGCCGTGGAGACTTCTTCAGAGCACAGCCAGCGGATAAAATTGGCCGCTTCCTTTTTGTGCTTGCTGTAGCGGCACACGCCGATCACGCCGCCACCCAGCACCGCATTGCCACCCGGCACCATGGCATAGCCGATCTTGGTATGCACCCGGGATTCCCGGTTGAGCATTTCCGAAGCGTAGTTGCTGAACAGAATGGTCATGGCTACGTCGCCCTGCGCAAAGAGCTTCGCCGTATCCCGCCACCAGTTGCAGTAGACCGGAGCGGCAAACTGCTTGTCCTCGGTCAGCAGCTCCAACGCCTGAACCGCCTCCGGGCTCTGCAGGAGGATTCGGTCCCGATCGTCAAACAGGGTATCCGTCAGGCTGAAATAGCGCGTCAGGAACTCGGTAGCCGCCACGCCCGTATTGCCCAGCGTCATGGTCGTCCCGTAGGCGACCGGAGAAGCAGGGTTCAATTTTCGGGTAAAAAAGCCGGCGATCTGATTGAATTCCCGGAAATTCTCGGGCGGGCGCAGCTCGGTTTTATATCGTTCCTTATAAAGGCGCTGGTATACGTTATCCTCAAACAGATCCTGCCGATAGAAAAGCATCTGGGCGCTGGGGGTTTCCGGCACAGCGTACAGCGTGCCGTCCTGCATGCCGTATTCGGCGGCGATGCCCGGAAGCATCCGGGACATCAGCGCGGCTGCGTCAGGGTCAATCTGATCGAAAGGCTCATAAATTCGTTTAGCAAACCAGTTCAGCCACGTGGCGTCCAGACGGATCATATCAAAAGTATTGGAAGCATCCAAATTGTTCAGTAATTCATGAATGCTGTCGTAGGAAAAAATACTGACGTGGATCTGGGTGCCGGTCGACTGACGGTACAGCTGAGACATATCCTCCATCAGATGGGCGGTAGGACTGTCCAGCGTCAGCATGGTCAGGCTTTCCGCATGCCCCACCTTCGGGGCCGACCAGCACCGGAAGCCGTAGTTGGAAAGCGTGGTATGCCTGCCCGTCTGCTTCGTTTTCACCTGCTCCAGCAAAACCTGAGCGGCTTCCTTTCCCAAAAGCCGGTAATTCAGCTCATACTTGACAAAATCATTCTCCGGCATGGTGAAAATCGGCGACAATGTATAGATCCGCACCTTCCGTTCCGGGAAGAAGCATTCCTTCACATTGCGGATGCTCTGGGCCATGCCGTAGTTGGTCACAAACACCGCTTCCGGCTGCGGATAGCAGGAGAAAATGCTCATGGACACCGTTGCGGCCCGGATGGAGCTGTTTTTTTCAAAGGTCTGCACATAGCATTCCGGCGTATCGGCCAGCGCTTCCCGAAAGCCGCGGATGCATTCCTGCTGGGAGCTGCGCATGGAGGCGCTGGTGACCAGCGCGACGCAGCGGTACTGTTTGGCCTTTTCCCCAAAAGCCCGGCCGCAGGAATAGTCGTCAAAGCCGATGGAGTTGCACGCCGGGTTCGGGCAGTGCTCCACATACAGGATTTCCTCGCCGCTCAGCCCGGTCTGAGCATAAATATCCTGCGTTCCTTCATAAGAAGTAACCGCCGCGATGCCATAGGGAGCCGTCTGCTTGATCTGCCGAATCTGTTCCAGTTCCTTTTGCAGGTTATTTTCCGAGATATAAAGCGCCGTTCGGAAGCCCCTGGTCTGGGCGTAATTTTCAAAGCTGGTATAAAAATCGGCATATTGCCGGTCAAACAGATTCGGCAGCACCACCGCCAGCAGATTGCTCCCGCCCTTGCGCAGCTGGCGCGCGTTGATATCGATCGTATAGCCCAGTTCTCTGGCCGCCTTCTGCACGGCCAGGATTTTGGCGCTGCTTACCTTTCCGTTGCCGTTCAGCACATTGGAAACCGTGCCGTGGGAAACGCCCGCCAATTGGGCAATATCCTTGATGGTCGCCAAAAAACTCCGTCCCTTCCCGAAAGAGCGGCCGCTCTTTCCGTTTGAATCCTTTCATTTTCCTGTTTAGCATATCATGTCTTGCCCCGGATGTCCATTCCCTTTTCGAATAGGATGGGGTTCTGGATAACGGCGTTTTTTTCACAAAACCTGCTTTTTTTGGCCAAAACAGTAAAAATCGGACGGATAAATCACAAATCAGCTTGTTCCTTTTGAAAAAATGGTGGAGTATACTCATGCCATAATCGTTTCAAAGGATGTGTGTGCAATGCGGAGTGCTGCCACCATAGCGGCGGGAACCGTCAAGCCCAGACGGAAGCTTCAGAAGGATCATATCCGGCTGTATCTTCTGTTTTTGCCGGTCGCCGTCTGGTACATCGTATTCCAATATGTTCCCATGGGCGGTCTGGTGATCGCCTTTCAGGACTTCAAAATTCTGAAAGGCATCGGCGCCAGTAAATTCGTGGGGCTGGAGAATTTTACCTATCTGTTCTCCCTTCCTTCGTTTCTTCAGGCAATTCGGAACACCCTGATCATGGCGGCGCAGCGGCTGGTTTTCTCCTTCCCGCTGCCCATCCTCTTCGCCCTTCTGCTCAACGAGGTGCAGAACCCCCGGATGAAAAAGGCGGCGCAGACCATCAGTTATCTGCCCCACTTCATCTCCTGGTCGGTGGCGGGCGGTCTGGTCTACATGCTGCTTTCCCCCAATACCGGCGTTATCAACAACGTCATCAAAATGCTGGGCGGAAGCCCCAAGAACTTTCTGGGCCAGAGTCAGTATTTCTACGGCATTGTGTTGTTTTCCGGCATGTGGAAGAATCTGGGCTGGGGCTCCATCGTGTATCTGGCGGCCATTACCGGCATTGACGATCAGCTGTACGAAGCGGCCTACATCGACGGGGCCGGACGGCTGAAGCGCATCTGGCACGTCACGCTTCCCGGTATTCGCACCTGCATCGCCGTCATGCTGATTCTGGAGGTCGGCAACTTCCTGAGCATTTCCTTCAACCAGATCTTCGCGCTGATCAACAAAGCGGTGCTGGACAAGGGCGAAACGCTGGACTACTTCGTCTACCGCATGGGTCTGAACTCCTCCAACAACTTCTCCGTGGCGACGGCAACGGGCCTGATCAAATCGCTGGTAGGCCTTGTGATGATCCTTGTGACGAATAAAATTGCCAAAAAGCTCACGGACGGGGAAGGAGGCATCTGGTAATGAAAGTAAAACAAGTCAGCGCCGGAGAAAAGGCGTTCCGCATCCTTTCCACGCTGGTTCTGCTCGCAGTGATCTTCGTGATGCTATACCCCTTCTGGTACGTCATCGTCTGCTCCTTCTCGTCCCTGTCCCATGTGCAGAACACGGTCTTTATCCTGTGGCCGGACGGCCTGCATCTGGAGGCGTATCAGCAGGTTTTCCGCAACGAGCTGGTGCCTACCGCCTACGCCAATACGCTGTTCGTCACTCTCGTCGGCACGGCGATCAGCATGGTCCTGACCATTCTGGGCGCTTTCGTCCTTTCCCGAAAGGATTTGCCCGGACGGAATCTGCTGACCTTCTTCGTGGTCTTTACCATGCTGTTCAGCGGCGGTCTGGTGCCCCTGTACCTGCAGGTACGCCGGCTGAGCCTGCTCAATACGCTCTGGTCGCTGATCCTGCCAGTATGCATCAGCACCTATAACCTCATCATCATGCGCAACTTCTTTCAGGGCGTGCCGGACGCGCTGTACGAGGCCGCCGTGCTGGACGGTGCCAGCATCACCACCTATCTGTGGCGCATTCTGCTGCCTCTGTCCACCTCCGCTATTGCCACCATCACCCTGTTCTACGCGGTGGATTACTGGAACGCCTATTACTACGCGCTGATCTTCATCACCAAAAAAGCGGTATGGCCCATGCAGGCGCTGCTGCGGCAGGTCATCATGTCCAGCGAGATGGACTCGCTCATGTACGACGACGGCATTCAGAACATCGCTTCCGAAATGCTCAAAGACGCCATGATCGTTGTCACCGCCATGCCGATCATCTGCGTCTATCCCTTCCTGCAGCGCTACTTCGTCAAGGGCGTGATGGTCGGTTCCCTGAAAGGCTGAGGCTTTCCTTGCGCCTGCAAAGCGCAAAGCAAATAAAAATCATCAAAGGAGAAGAGAACCATGAAAAAGATTCTGGCAATCCTGTTGGCTTCCCTGCTGCTTCTTTCCCTGCTGCCCGCGGCAGTGGCGGAAATCGCCGAGGAACCCGTGGTCATCAAGGCCATGTGGGAATCCGCCCGTCCCCAGAACGCCTACACGGACGAGGTGCATGACTACATCCTCAAGACCCTGAACATCGACCTGCAGCTGACATGCGTGTCCGAAAACTTCACACAGCAGCTGGCGCTGGCCATCGCCTCCGGCGATATCCCCGACCTGATCCTGATGGAGTACCGCACCTACGTGGAGTACGCCAAGGAAGGCCTGTTCGCCGACCTGACCGGTCTGGTGGACAACTATCCCGACCTGATGGAATACGTGAACACCGGCGATCAGGGTGAAGTATGCTGGAACCGCATGAAGGTGGACGGCGCGATCTACGGCGTGCCTACCCGTTCCGTGAACACCACCATGCTGACCACTGCCATCCGTCAGGACTGGCTGGACAATCTGAACCTGCAGGTGCCCACCACCATCGACGAGCTGACGGAAGTGCTGCGCGCCTTCACCGAGGATGACCCCGACCAAAACGGCCTGAACGACACCTATGGTCTGAGCACCTACGGCATGCACAACATCTACAGCATGAGCTACCTGTCCACCATTTTCGGCGCGTTCGGCGCGACTCCCGGTCAGGAATACCTGCTCAACGATGACGGCACCGTGACCACCAACGTGATCTCCGACGAATACAAGGCCGCCGTCAGCTACTTGCACGATATCTACGCCGCCGGTTATATGGATCCCGAGGTATTCACCAACTCCAACTCTCAGGCCTATGAGAAGTTCGCTACCGGCAAGATGGGCTTCTGGCCCTGCTGGTGGTCCAACCCCGGCTCCGTGTACGTGAAGTATGGTTTCCTGGACAACTGCCCCACCGGTAAGATCACCCTGATGGATCCTATCGTCGGCCCTGACGGCAAGTCCGGCCTCATCGGCACCGACCCCATCTGGCGCGTGCTCGGCATCACCAGCAGCTGCCAGAACGTGGAGAAGGTTCTGGAGCTCATCAACTGGCAGTGCACTCCCTACGGCTGGTACACCTGCCAGTGCGGCGTGGAAGGCAACTACTTTGAAATGGACGCCGACGGCAACGTGACCTGGTACTGGGGCATGGACGGCAAGAACAAGAACGGCGACGACATCTCCGACATGGAGCTGTACAAGTTCATCGAAAATCTGGATCTGCAGTCCCGCCTGTACAAGCTGGATGAGAGCAACTACGGCCAGTACCGCGCCGCCGGTCTGGAAAGCTGCATGAACGCCAAGGTTTACCAGAACCTGTTCAACGGCATCATCACCGATGAATACACCAAGCTCAACAGCGAACTGGAAAGCTACATGGACAACAACATCACCAAGTTCATCATGGGCGAACTGGATCTGAGCAAGGATTGGGACAACTTCGTGTCCACCTATCTGAGCATGGGCGGCGAGCAGGTGCGCACCTCTCTGCTGAACGCCTATAACGAAGCCAACGGAACCAGCTACACCTTCCGCTGAGCCGACCGGCTCCGAGATGCTGCCGGGCTGCGGTGAAAACGTTTTTCGCCGCAGCCCGGGTTTTTATGTTACAATAGCCTCATGAACCTCATAGGAGGGAAACGCCATATGCTGAAGGGACGACCGCTGAAAACGCGGCTGAAGGGAATGCTGCTGCTCTTTTCACTGCTTCCCTGCTGCGGGCTTGGGCTAGCGTTGACCGGCATGAGCTGGAGAAGCTACCTGAAAAACCTGGGAAAAGAAAATCAGGCCGTGCTGACGGCGCTGCGCAACGATGTGCAGGTGATGGAATCCCAGGCGGAAAGTCTGGTCAACACGCTGGCCAGCGATTCCACCGTGCTGTCCCTGCTGACTCCCTCCGAGGGGCTGGCGGACCGAATGATGCACAGCAGCGGCGTACAGCGGGAGCTGATGATTGTGAAGGCTTCCCTGTCTGTATTTGACGCCAACTTTGTGCTGATCTATCTGGACGACGCCAAGTTGGAGCACTGGTCCACCGTTCTGTCTGCCAGTCGTTACCAAAACGATCCTGCCTTTGCCGCCTTTCTTTCCGCCGACCGGGTCGGACAATGGCACGGGCTGGCGGATCTGCTGCCGAAGGCAGTCTCCAAGCTGAACGAATTCAGCGGCATGGAGGAGCAATATCTGTTTGACCGCAAGGTTTATTCCTCTGCCGGAAAACTGGTGGGCGTCATCCGTCTGGGGATCGACATTCGCGGACTGCTGAAGGATGCGCAGGCGGCCTCCGGTTCTCTGCTTTTCTACGCGCAGGGGCAAAGCGTTTTCCCCACGGAGATGGCCGAGCCGGACGCAGGCCTCTTCCAAAGCGGGCAGTACCGCGGCGGCGGAAAGCTGTGGCAGCGGCTGGAACTGGATCAGGACGGGCTGACTGCCTATACCTGCGCCGATCTGCCCGCCGTTTTTTCTGCTTTTCTGCTCAATGCCCTTCCCTTCGTGCTTCTGTTTCTTTTTGCTGTTTTCGGTATGTACCTGCTTTCCTCCCATCTGCTGAACGAAATGCTCAACCGCCTGAATCAGACCACCGAGGCGGTCAACCACATCACCGAGGAGGACTACCACATCGCCCTGCCGCAGGAAGGAACGGACGAGGTGGGCAGTCTGGTCAAAGCTTACAATCTGCTGGTGACCCGGCTGGATCAGCAGAAGGAACGGCTTTTGCAGGAGGAGCGCGCCAAGCGGGAGCTGCAGTCGCTGGCGCTGCAATACCAGCTCAACCCTCATTTTCTGTTTAATTCCCTGCAATGGCTGGAAGTGGAGATCGAAAACGCCGAGGAAGCCGCCCGTCTGCCGGAAGCCATCTCCCGTCTGGGGGTCATCCTGCGCTACAATCTGTCCGACTCCCCCATGTCCACCTTGCAGCAGGAGCGCGCGCAGATGTACGCCTACGTGGACTTCATGAGCGTGATGAAGCGCCAGAATATTCAGATCGACATTCGCTGGGATCCGGCGCTGGATCAGGCGAAACTGCTTCGCTTTACCTTCCAGCCCATTCTGGAAAACGCCATCCGGCACGGCCTGATCCGTTCAAAGCCGCTGCATCTGGCAGTTTCCGCCGAGACGGAGGAAAGCGCGCTGGTCATTCGCATTTCCAACGACGGCCGTCCCATTGCCCCCGACAAGCTGGAAGAAATGCGGCGCGCCTGTGCTAATCCCGCCGAATGGCAATCCGGCAGCGTCGGTCTGCGCAACCTCGTCAAGCGGCTGACGCTGCATTACGCCGGGCGCTATTCGCTTGAAGTGAAATCGGACGAAAGCAGCACGGAATTTCAGCTGAGGATTCCGCTGGAAAGGGGAGATACGCCATGAATTATCTGGTGGTGGATGACGAACCGGCCATCTGCGAAGGCACCATCCGCAGGCTTCGAAAGATCATCCGGCCCGGCGACCGCATTCTGGCGGCCTACAGCGGCGAGGAAGCGCTGGAGCTTCTGGCTGCCGAACGAATTGCCGTGCTGATTACAGATATTCAGATGGACGCGCTTTCCGGGCTGGAGCTGATCGAGCGGGCGGAAAAAATGCAGTCCATCCCCATGGCCTGCATCGTGATTACGGCTCATGAGATTTTCGATTATGCCCGGCGCGCTATGGAGCTGGGCGTGCGGGACTATCTGCTGAAGCCCTACAGCGAAAGCGACCTGACCTCCGCCGTCAGCAAAGCCGTCACTGCGCTGGAAAACCGTTGGCTGCTGGGACGCATGAAGCTGGACAAGCTGCTTCTTTCGCAGGAGCCGGAGGAAATTGCGCCCGAATGCTTTGAGCAGGCGGGATTCCCCCGTCCGCCCGCCCTGATTCAGGCTGTGCGGCTCTCTCCCCCATTGCCCAAGGAGACGGCGCTGCCCTTTAGCTGGTCTTACCTCACCCTGAACGGCGAGCTGCTGTTATTTGCCGGGAATCAGGAAACCTTCGGCCAGTGGCGAAAGGCGCAGAGCGTTTTTCTCGGCGTCAGCCTTCCCGGCGCGCTGAATGCGGAAAGGCTCCGTCAGGCCGCCCGTGCCCTGCAGATCGCCCGGCTGGACAGCCAAAGCCGTACCGCCTTTTACTCCGAAGCCATGACCAATGACCAGATGCTCAAGCAAAACAATCCGGTGCTCTGGGCGGTCAATCTGATTCAATCCAACCCCGGGCAGCCGGTGCAGCTTCGGGAGCTGTGCGGCCTTCTGCATCTGAACTACTCCTATTTCAGCCGGCAGTTTCATCAGCAGACCGGCAAAACCTTTACGGACTATGTGCAGGGAGTGCAGATGCAGTGGGCGGCCGCCGAGCTTCGCAAGGGGCGAAAAAGCGGCGAGATCGCCGAACAGCTTGGCTACCTGAATCAGGACGGCTTTTCCAAAAGCTTTATCCGTGTCTTCGGCTGTTCTCCCAGAAAATGGCTGGCCATGGAAAACGGGCAGAAAGAAAAATAGAAATTTCCGGATTTGGCCATTTTTTCGGGACAGGCCCGGCACTTTGCGCTACCGGGCCGTTCTTGCATGGAAAGACGCGCTATGATAAACTGAGTACGAAACCATCCCATGGAGGTCAGGCATGAAAAAGTTCCGAACCCTTTTCCTGATCGGACTGCTTTTCGTCCTTGCAACGGGCTGCACATTGCAGAAGGACACGCTGAAATTCATTCAGGGAAGCGCCAGCCCATTCCATACGCAGAGCTTTTCTTACGAAGTGAAGCTGGGCCATCAGGTAAACGGCGCAGCGGTTGACGCGGAACTGTGGCAAAACGGCGTTTGCACGAAGAGCGCGCCCATCCTTCTTCCGAAGGAAACGAAAAAGCTCGCCTGTTCTCTTTTGATCGACCGTTCCGAGGCGGACGGCGCCGCGAAGGGCGTCAGCGTTCAGCTCGATACGGACGAAGTGTCCGGCTCTGTCCTGACGTTCTTTGCACTTCCGCAGAAGGCGCTCGGATACTCCTTTACCGCTTATGAAGACCGGAAAATCATAGACGTCCATGCCGGAGAAGAGGTTTTGCTTTGCGCCATGGCCTTTGACACCGGCACGGGCGTTCGGTCTGTCAGCTGTGAACGGCTGAGCGAAGATTCGGAACAGCTCCAAGAATACGCCTGCTTGCTGGTCATTCGGGCCTCCTTCACGGCAGAACCGCTCCACGCTCAGGAAGAGGCAGAAGCAATGGGAAAATAAGGCGGCGAGCACGCTTTCCCGGGTTGGTTGTATCTATGTATAAAAACGAATGTCAGGAAGGAAATTCCTATGAAAATCACGGTAAGACAATATGAAAATGCCGATATCAAGGCGATGACCCGCATCTGGAATGAGGTTGTCGAGGAAGGCGTCGCCTTTCCGCAGGAAGAGCTTCTGGATGAAACGACCGGGAAAGATTTCTTTGCTTCCCAGACCTACTGCGGGGTGGCGCAGGATGAAAACGGAACGATCCTCGGACTCTATATCCTGCACCCCAATAATATCGGCAGATGCGGTCATATAGGCAATGCAAGCTATGCCGTCCGTTCTGCCTCCAGAGGATTGCATATAGGCGAAAAGCTTGTGCAGGATTCCTTGCAGCAGGGAAAGGAACACGGCTTTAGGATCCTTCAGTTTAATGCGGTTGTTTCTACGAATCTCCATGCGCGCCATTTATATGAGCGGCTCGGTTTTACACCCTTGGGCACTATTCCTGCCGGCTTTCGAATGGCAGACGGACATTATGAAGATATTTGCCTTTATTACCATGAATTATCATGAACGCTCTTCTGCGGAAGCAAGACGGGCTTTCCATGGATTTCTTGATTGAAAAAGAAAAAAGAAAGAAGCTAAAAGACAGAAGAAAAAAAGAAAGTCTTTCGGTTGACTTTCCACAGGGCCGCTCGTTGTCGCCGGTTCGTCTCTTTCTCTGTTTCCCTTTTGGGGATAAGATCAAAAAACGCCTGTACCGTTCCCGTACAGGCGCTTTTTTGTAAGTTGAATTTTTTAAGAAGCTTATTTTTCCAAAAGAGAAAGTAGGGCCTTTTTCAGCTGAAGATTCGCAGCGATCAGCGCGGCGTTTTCTTCTTCCAGACGGTTGATCTTATTGGCGATTACATCGTCATCCAGAAGTGCCTGGTATTCGTTCTTCTGCATCTTTTTGCGGCCGTCGGCAGCGTCTTTTCCCTCGGCATCCGCGCGCCATTTATACAGCGTTTGTATAGAAATACCCATTTCATTATGGGTCTTCAGTACGCCGATTTCCTGCACCCGGTTCAGTGCGGCCTCCTTTTGCTCCTTGGTATAGCGGATCATAATCTTTCCTCCCCAGTTCATTAGAATTTGCAGCAAATTCTACATTTAAGTTTACACACTTTTTTTGTGTTGTCAATGGTTTAACGATCTTTTTTATGAAAATTCATAAAAAAACAAATCAGAAAACCTCCCCGAACCAAAAACTACGGCGCTGTCAGACCCTCTCCGGCGCTTCCGGCATTCGTGAAAGCAGTGGGAACAAAGGTGTAGACCTCGTCGGCTTCCGGCTCCATCCCGGCCAGCGAGAGCAGTTCTTCTACCGTGGCGGTCAGGAAACCGCGCTGATAAAACTCCGCCAGATATTCTTCTGCTGAAACGGCGGTTTTCATGTAAATATCGTGCAGAAGCAGTATGCTCCCGTCCTCTGCATTGGCCGTCAGATGCCGTGCCAGCTGGCGCTCCGTGTTTTTGCCGGTGTCCCCGGCAGAAGACGACCACTGGATCAGCGGCCAGCCGATCCCGTGCTTTTGATATTTGGCATAATTGCCGCCCGGCGCACGGAACAGCACCGGCTCGGGCCCTACCTGTGCGGCATGCAGCGCCAGCGTCTGCTCCCGGTCCTTCAGGAGAAGAGAAGCGTCGTGAATATCTTCGGCGTAGGCATGCTCCATGGTATGGGAACCGACGGTATGGCCGCAATCCAGCTCCCGCCGGGCCATGTCCGGCCATTTCTCCACCTGCGTCCCCACGCAGAAGAACGTGGCCGAAGCCCCGTAACGGTTCAGGTTGCGCAGAAGCGTCCGGGTAACGTTCAGCACGGGGCCGTCATCGTAGGTCAGTGCAATGATGGGACGGGCGCTGTTGTCGGTCTGGCGGTCGGCTTCGGCAATCATGAACTCCCGGTAGTCCCGGTACAAAAGCGGGACCTGCACCAGCTGATGCTTGCCGTCTGCCGCCCCTTCCAATGCCCCTTCCAACGGAAAGGTCAGCAGAAAGCGCCCAGCGCAGGGCAGAAAGGGCAGATCAGGGAGCTTGTCCGCATTCGCCAGCGTCCGAATGGCTTCTCCGTCGTGGAGCGTTTCGGGATAATAGCGGGCAAAGCATTCCTCGATGGCCTGGCTGATTCGCTGCCAGACGATGCTTCCTTCCGGGAAAACATCGTACAAGGTCAATGGCGCGCCGTCCAGCAGATCATAGCTGAAAACCCGGCTGGTCAGATAAACGGTTTCCTCGGTATCGAAGGTATCGTTCCGGCTTCGTCCCAAACGGATCGCCCGGCCCGTGAGAAGGAACCCCGCCCAGCTTTCGCCGCTGATACGGAACGTGGAGGAAAGCTCCAGCGTTTCTTCCGGGGAAGAATGGGCCTGAATCTCCTGCCAGAGCTGTTCCAGCGCGGCGCGAAGCTCCTGATTGACGCTTTCCTGACAAGTAACCGGCAGATCGGCCTCGGCCTGCCGTCCGTCCGCAGCCGTCCACACTTCCGTTTCCATGCGGATGGTCAGCTCTTCGGGAAAGGGAAGCACCACGTCGTGACCCGCCCGGGCAGAGGCGCACGGGAAAAAAAGCACCAGCGCCGTGAGCCACACGGCGAGCCTGTGAAACTGCTTTCGCTTCATGGCATTCCCTCCTTTGACAGGAAGGATAGCATATCCGCCGGGGTGATTCAAGCCGAAAAGGGGGATTCCTGCAAGGATTTACACCTTGCATGCCGCATGCTTTTCTGATAAAATAAAATGGAGGAAGTTTTGAAAGTTCTGTATTGACGAGTTATCTCATTTGGGATATAATGCCCTTGTTGATATGAGTGGTGGAGTCTGTCACCGAGGTGCAAAGCCTCGGTTCATATCGAACTGTGAGACATTGTCCCGCAAACCGAACACTATTTCCACCGCCCAGCATCGTTCATCCGACGATTGGTGACGGTGTTTTTTGTGGGCAAAATTGCGCAGGGAAGGAGTTGCAGCCGTGGAGCCATCGTCCGAGGGGGCGTATGCGATGCTCTTGAAAGAACCTCAGCTTTATTCGAATGAAGACGATGCGAACGCATGGTATTCATGACCTGTTTTTGAATTTTACTTATGAAGGAAAGTTGAGGATGCATTCATGGCTGCTTGGTTGATCGTTCTGGGCGTGATCGTGCTTGCGATTGCCTACGTATTCTACAATTATTTCCGTATTCGCCGGATGGGCGAAGGAACCGCCGAAATGATCGAAATGGCGGAAATCATCCGCAGCGGCGCTGCGACCTTTCTGAAAACCGAATACCGCACGATTTCCATCGTGGTTCTGCTGGTAGCGCTGGTGTTCAGCCTGTTCATTGAAAAAACCAGCGGTATTACCTTCCTGATCGGGGCCTGCATGTCCTCCGCCGTGTGTGTGCTGGGCATGCGAAGCGCCACCTATGCCAATGTGCGCACGGCTAACCGTGCCCGGGAAACCCTGTCCATCGGCGAAACCGTGAAGGTCGCCCTGTGCGGCGGCAGCATTTCCGGCCTGAGCGTGCAGGCCTTCGGCATGCTGGGTCTGGTGCTGGTGCTGGTCATCTGGAAGGGCATCGACCCTTCTGCCACCGGCCGGGGCCTGCTGGCCAACCTGCCCTGCAATCCCTCCATCATGCGGGTAACGACCTATTCGCTGGGCTGCTCGCTGGTGGCCATGTTCAACCGTGTGGCGGGCGGCAACTACACCAAGGCCGCCGACATTTCCTCCGATATTCTGGCCAAGCTGCGTCACGACATGCCCGAGGATGACAGCCGCGTGCCCAACGTGGTGGCGGACTTCATCGGCGACAACGTGAACGACATCGCCGGCAACTGCTCCGACCTGCTGGAAAGCTTCGTGGCCACCATGGCTGCGGCCATCATGATCGCCGTTACCCTGTTCAACGGCGCACAGGGCTCCATGGGTCAGGCTGCCTTCGACGCGACCTGCATCTACCCCATCGTGCTGGCGGGCGGCGGCCTGCTGGGCTGCCTGCTGGGTCTGGGCTATGCCGCTTTCCGCAAGATGGGCGACAATCCCTCCAAGGAACTGAATCTGGCCACGTGGATCTCCGCCGGCATCACCATCGTGGTGGGCTTCTTCTCCGCGCTGATCGTCTTTGGCAAGGTGGAGCTGTACGCCGACTTCCGTCTGGGCTGGCTGAGCCCCTGGCTTTCCTCCGTGCTGGGCATTCTGAGCGGCATTGCCATCGGCTCCATCACGGAATACTACACTTCTACCGACTATAACCCCACCAAGAAGCTGGCGCAGATCGCCACCGAGGGCGAGGCCTTCGTTGTCACCAAGGGCGACGCCATCGGCTCCCGCTCCTGCCTGCTGCCCATTCTGGTCATCGGCGTGGCGCTGTTCCTCTCCGGCAAAATCTGCGGCACCTACGGCATTGCGCTGTCTTCGCTGGGCATGCTGGCTTTCGTGGGCGCGACGGTTTCCATCGACGCTTTCGGCCCTATCGCCGACAACGCCGGCGGTCTGGCGGAATCCTGCCACCTGCCTGAAAACGTGCGCGTGATCACCGACAAGCTGGATGCCGTGGGCAACACCACCGCCGCCATCGGCAAGGGCTTTGCCATCGGCTCCGCCGCTTTTGCTACCGTTTCCCTGATCGTGGCTTATGTGGGCAACTACACCTCCGTCACGGCGGAGCCCATCCTGAACATCGCTTCCTATGTCGTTGTGGCGGGCGGCATCATCGGCGGCGCGCTGATCGAGTATTTCTCCGCCCTGCTGACCGACAACACCATTGAATCCGCCCGCCGGATGGCGGACGAGGGCGACCGTCAGCTGTCCTTGCCCGGCGTGCTGGAAGGCAAGGTGAAGCCCGACTACAACAAGCTGATCCGCATGGCGGCCAGCCAAGCCCTGAAGACCATGCTGCTCCCCTCCGTGATGGCGCTGCTCATCCCCATTCTGGGCGGCTTCCTCTTCGGCGTGGAATTCGTAGGCGGCCTGCTGGTGGGCGCGACCATCGTAGCCATTCCCCGGGCAATCTTCATGGGCAACTCCGGCGGCGCGTTCGACAATGCCAAGAAGTATATCGAATCCGGCGCGCTGGAAGGCCACGGCAAGGGTACGCCCGCCCATAAGGCTGCCGTGGTGGGCGATACGGTCGGCGATACCCGCAAGGACGTGGTAGGCGTCGCGCTGGACATCTTCATCAAGACCATGTCCACCGTAGCCAACACCTTCGCCACCCTGTTCAGCCACTTCACGCTGATCAAGTAAATTCTTGCTCTCCTGCATCAAGAGCATCAAAAAAGAGCCTCCTGCCGCGGTATCATTGCTGCGGCAGGAGGTTCTTTCTGTCGGTTTTCTCTTATTCCTGACTTCCGGACGGGCACGGCTGAACTGCCTCAGATCAGCTTTTTCAGCAGCCCCATTTTGCCCTTGAAGGGGGCGTAGCGCAGGGTGATATCCGGCTTGGCCCAGCGTTTCAAAATGCTCTTTTCGTGAGAGAAGGTGCGGAAGCTCCACGGGCCGTGATAGCCGCCCATGCCGCTCTCCCCCACCCCGCCGAAGGGCATGTGGGACGTCGCCAGATGTAGCACCGTATCGTTGACGCAGCCGCCGCCGAAGCTGACGGAACCCAGCACCTTTTTCTCCACCTCCTTGTCCCGGGTGAAAAGATACAGGGCCAGGGGCCGGGGCCGCTGCCGGATGCGCTGGATGGCCTCGTCCAGATTCCGATAGGTCAGGATGGGCAGAATCGGCCCGAAAATTTCCTCCTGCATCACGGGGCTGTCCCATTCCACATCCGTTAGAATAGTAGGCGAAATTTTCCGTTCCGCCGGGTCGATCTGCGCCCCGAAGGCTACAGAGCCGCTGGAAAGCAGCCCCACCAGCCGCCGGAAATGGCGCTCGTTGATGATTTTGGGCAGATCCTCGCTGGCCAGCGGCGCGCTGGAATACATCCGCCGGATTTCCGCGATCAGCGCTTCGATCAATTCCTGCTCCCGGTTGCGGTCCACCAGCACATAGTCCGGCGCCACGCAGGTCTGGCCCGCGTTGAGGTATTTCCCCCATGCCAGCCGCCGGGCGGTCAAAGTAATGTCGGCGCTCTTATCCACGATGACCGGGCTTTTGCCGCCCAGTTCCAGACTGACGGGGGTCAGATGACGGGAAGCCTTTTCCATCACCAGACGGCCAACCGCCGGGCTGCCCGTAAAGAAAATATAGTCAAAATGCTCTTCCAGCAGAGCGGCGTTTTCCGTACGTCCGCCCTCCACCACTTTCACCAGCTCCGGCGGAAAAAGCGCCTCCGCCATGCGGCGAATCAGCCCGGAAGTGGCGGGCGAATAGGCCGACGGCTTTACCACGGCGCAGTTGCCCGCCGCCAGCGCTCCCACCAATGGGGCCAGCGTCAGCTGAAAGGGATAGTTCCACGGGGACATAATCAGCACCACGCCGTAGGGCTCGGACAGGATCCGGCAGGTGCCCGGCATCTGCCCCATGGCGGTCAGCGCCTTCTGCGGCTTCATCCAGCCTCGGAGATGCTTCAGCGCATCCGTCAGTTCCTGCTTCACCATGGCTACCTCGGTCAGATAGCCTTCGTAATCGCTCTTGCCCAGATCCTCATGCAGCGCGTCCAGAATAGCCTGCTCGTTTTCGCCGATCCAGCCCTGCAGCTTTTTCAGCTGCTCCCGGCGAAACTCGTAGGGTTTTGTGGCCTGAGATTCAAAATACTTCCGCTGCGCGGCCACCATAGCGCCAAAATCTGCCATTCTATTTCCTCCTTCATTCCAAACAAATTCCAAACAGCTCATAGTTTTTCTTCCTGCCAGCGTTCTTCGCCCGTTCCCAGCCGCAGCACCGTTCGATAGCCGGTCTGCCGCAGCAGTTCGACGGCCCGTTCAAAAGCGCAGTCCAGTTTCGCCGCGTCGTGGCAATCGCTGGTAATGGTCGCCCTGCCGCCCATTTCCCGCCATGCGGCCAGCAATTCTGCGGTGGGATAAGGGTCGTCCCGATAACCCCGGGCGATGGCCCCGGTGTTCACCTCCAGCACACCACCGCAGGGAAAGGCCTTTTCCAGCGCGTCCAACGCCAGACGGCGGTATTCCGCGCTGTTTTCATCCAAAATTTCTTCAGAAAGCGCGTATTTCCGCACCAGATCGAAATGACCGATCACGTCCGGACGATCCCGGAGAAGCCCGGAAACATGCACGTCAAAATACCGCCGTGCCAGCTCCAGCCCGTCTCCCCCGCATTCTTCATGGACATACTGCCGAAGAAGCGCCGGGTCGCCGTCTACCGCCACCGTCCTGCCGTGGAAATCCAGACTCACATAGTGAGCGGAGCCGATCACATAATCCGCCATCCTGCGGTTTTCCGCCTTCAGCGCCTCCGGCGCGGCGGTATCCTGCTCCAGCCCGGCCCAGACGCGCAGCTTTGCCGTGCGTCCCAGCGTCCGAACGGTTTCCAGATACGCCTTTTGCGTCTCCGCCGTCATGGAGTATTCCCAGTCAAAACCCTGACAGGCGTGCCCGGAAAAGCCAAGGCTGACGAAGCCCAGCCGTTCCGCCGCCCGTATCATCTCCTCCGGCGGATTTTTCCCGTCGCAGAAGGTGCTGTGGGTATGGGCGTTGGATAAAAAACGCATGGCGGTTTCCTCCTTTAGTTTCATCTATAGATTCTGGTTCTGACGCGCTTTTTCCTGCATTGACAGCGTTTTCGCCCCGTGTTACAATCCCCTCAGAATCCCATTTCAGGCAATACGGGAGGAACTTTGACCATGCTTTCATCACAGGGCTTCGATCTCTGGGCGGACGGATACGACCAGTCCGTCGGCCTGACGGACGAGGAGGGCGGCTATCCCTTCGCGGGCTATAAGAAACTGCTGAACCGCATCTATCAGCGGGTGCTGACCCGAAAGTCTCCCCGGATGCTGGATATCGGCTTTGGCACAGGCACGCTGGCGGCGCGGCTGTATCAGCATGGCTGCGTGATTTTCGGGCAGGATTTTTCTGCCCGGATGCTGGAAGCGGCTTCGGCCAAAATGCCAAAGGCGCAGCTGTATCAGGGGGATTTCAGCCGGGGACTCGTGCCGCAGCTGCAAGGGCAGACCTTCGATTTCATCACCGCCACCTATTCCCTTCATCACCTGACGCTGGAAGGCAAGCGGGATTTTCTCGCTCAGCTTCGCCGCCAGCTGGCCCCGGAGGGGGAAATTCTCATCGGCGACGTGGCGTTCCGCACTCAGGCCGAGCTGGAAGCCTGTCGAAAAGCCGCCGGCCCGTCTTGGGATGAGGAAGAAATTTATTTCGTTCTGGAAGAACTGCTTCCGTTTTTCCCCGATCTGCGCTATGAAAAGATTTCGGACTGTGCGGCCCTGATGACCCTGAAAAAAGACTGAAGCGGAGTTTTTTTTATGCATCTTGCCCCTGAAACCGTTTCCCTGAAAAACGGCAAAACCGCCTTTCTCCGCTCTGCCGAGCCAGGCGACGCGGCGGCAATGATCGACTATCTGAAAGCCGCTGCCGGGGAAACGCCCTTTCTGCTGCGCTATCCGGACGAGGTGGTTTTGACCGAAGAGGACGAGCGGCGCTTTCTGCAAGGCAGGCTGAACGATCCTTCCGGGATTCTGCTCAACGCCTGGATGGACGGCGCGCTGGCGGCCAACTGCGCCCTGATGTCCAAGGGCAGGCAGCGGAAGCTCCGCCACCGGGCCGAAATCGCCATCGCCGTCCGAAAATCCTGCTGGGGACTGGGGCTGGGCAGCGCCTTGCTGAACCGTGTGCTGACGCTGGCGAAAGCGCTGGGCTATGAACAGCTGGAGCTGGAAGTGATCGACGGCAACGACCGGGCGCTCAGGCTGTATGAGCGTTTGGGCTTCGTTCAGACCGGCCGCACGCCCAGAGCCTTCCGCTATGACGACGGCTCCTATCGGGATGAAATTCAAATGGTTCTGCGGCTGTAGGGGCGTTAAAAAGTGGAGGTGCAGGAGGCACTGCCTCCTGCCGGGGTTATAGGGGCAGCGCCCCTAACCCTTGTGCCGCAGCACTTTCCCCGCAAACCAGCGTAGCACTGTTTGCGGGCAACGGCGGCCAACTTGGGGTTTTTCGACAGACTGAAAAAAACTCCGGGCCCTGCCCTTTTCAGGACAGAACCCGGAGTTTTTCTTTGCCTGTTAACACTCAGCCTTTATCAGGAATGCGTTTCATCCAGCATGGCCAGTTCCACGGTCACGGTGTGGTAATCGCCCTGAATGTCGTCATAGCTTTCCCACTTGGACTCGTCGCCTTCCATGCGGAAGTACTTGATTTCCACGGTGTCGCCCGCCTTCTTGGAGGCCATGGCATTCACCATTTCCTGAGAAGAGGAAACGATGGTGCCGTCTACTTCCACCACGATATCCTTCACCTGCAGGCCGGCCTTTTCAGCGGGAGAATCCTTTTCCACTTCGCTGATGTAAGCGCCGGTGGGCAGAGCGCCCGCGGCCACCGCGCCGGAGTTGGAGGCGCTGATGGTCTGCACCTTCACGCCCATGCGGGGACGGGATTCGGGAGCCACGCTGCCGGAGTCCTTGGAGGAGTCGGCCGACGTGCCGTTGGACACGGTCTTGCCGGACAGCACTTCCTCGATCAGGGGCTTGGCCACATTGATCGGGATCGCCATGCCGATACCTTCCACCGTGGAAGTGGAGTAGTAGCTGCCGGTGTACTTCATGCTGGGCACGCCGACCAGCTCGCCCGCCACGTTGAACATACCGCCGCCGGAGTTGCCCGCGTTGATAGCGGCGTCCGTCTGGATCATCAGATTGACGTTGTTGGTCTTACGTCCGTAAGCGTCGGTGGATTTGCTGGTAATTTCCCGGTTCAGGGCGGAGATCACGCCCACGGTCGTAGTGCCGGTGAAGTCCAGCGGATTGCCGATGCAGATCGCCCAGTCGCCGACCTTCAGCGCGTCGCTGTCGCCCAGCACGACCGGCTCCAGCGGCAGATCATCCACCTTCAGCACGGCCAGGTCAAGGCTTTCGTCATAGCCCGCCACGGTGGCGCTGTAGGTGTTGTCGCCGGAGGTGACTTCCAGCATGCTGGCGTCCTCTACCACATGGTAGTTGGTCAGCACGTAGCCCTTGGCCACCACCACGCCGCTGCCGGTGCCCTGCAGCACCTGACGGCTGTTGTCTTCATTGTCGCTGCCGCGGTCATTGCCGTAGCCATAGCCATACCCGAAGCCAAAACCATACATGCCGCCGTAGCTGTTGCGGCCGGTATAATTGGTGTAGTTGCTCACGCCCACCACGCTGCCGTGTACTTTTTCAACAGCTTCCGTGAAGGGGCTGGCCACTACGGTGGAGTTCTCGGTGATCGTCGCCGTTTCCGCGCCTGCCGTAGCGTTCATACGAATCAAAGCGGTACCGCCGGTCAGTACGACAGCCAGGGCCAACGCAATCGCCATGTAAGTTTTCAGAGTCTTTTTCGTTTCAGTGTTCCTCATGTAGTATCCCTCCTAACTACGGCCTTATTCTAACACCCATTTTTGACAAAGTCATGAACGAGTCATGAATAGTGTTTGGAAAATTCGCAAAGGATATGTTGGCAATTTTTCTGGGCGTTTTTTCGGATGCCCTTCGGGCTGACCGTCTCGGGCAGGCAGGCGAGAAAGCTCTATCCGCGTCGTTTTTCCCGCCGGGTTGGACTGCTCCCGCTGCAAAGAAAATGGGCTTTCCGCTGTTTCTTATCAATGGAAAGCCCTTTTCTTTTATTTGTCAATGACCACCGTTCCCCCATCCTGCTCAAATCCTGCCAGCAGCTGCCGCAGGGCTTCCTGGAGCCGCTCGTCCGCCTCCTGCGACGAATCGTTGTAATAGGCCTGCAAATCGATGGCGTTGCCGTCAATCACGGTCTCCGCCATCAGGTAGGGGCCGAATTCATTGCGCAGACCCAGCACCCAGAAGGGCGTCTGTCCGTCGCCCGCCTCCACTGTTTCCAATAAAGACGCATCCTCGTCCTGATACCAGTCCAGCAATTCTTTCAGATAGCTCTGCCTGCGTTCCTCCGCCGCCGTGGAAAGGGTCAGCCCCGCGTCGTTTTCCATGCGCAGAAGGCTCATGTCGAAGGTCATTTCGTCGTTGTAAAGCACGAAAAACCACCGGGAAGCGCCCGTCTCGCTTTCGTAGGCGTAGGTCTGATCGTCCAGCGTATAGGCGGCTTCATCATAGCGGAGCCGGAAAAGCCCCTCCGCCTCATAGGTGGCCGCGTCTGCCGGAAGGATGAAGACCGCCGCCAGCAGAAGCGCCCAAAGAAAGGCCGTCCTTTTCATTCTTTTTCCCTCCTTCGTAAAACTCAAACGGGGCGACGCTCGTCGCCCCGCAGGTTCAGGATAACAGCGCTTCGTGCCCGTTCCATGACGGCAGCGTGAACAACGCGTGTTTTTTATCAGAATATCAGAAATTGCGGCTCATGTCGTAATGGGAGAAGAACTCGTTGCGGAAATCCAGCAGCCGGTCTTCCTGAATAGCCTGCTTCACCTGCTCCATCAGGCGGATCAGGAAGCGCAGGTTGTGGATGCTGGCCAGCCGCGCGCCGGTGATCTCACCCGCCTTGAACAGGTGGCGGATATAGGCGCGGGAGAAGTTCTGGCAGGTGTAGCAGTCGCAATGCTCGTCCAGCGGCCGGAAATCGTGGGCGTACTGGGCGTTTTTGATGACCACCCGGCCGTCGTGGGTGAAGCAGGTGCCGTTGCGGGCGATGCGGGTCGCCAGCACGCAGTCGAACATGTCCACGCCCCGCAGCGCGCCCTCGATCAGGCAGTCGGGAGAGCCTACGCCCATCAGGTAGCGGGGCTTTTCCGCCGCCATGTGGGGCATGATGGCCTCCAGCATGTCGTACATCACCGGCTTGGGCTCGCCCACGGACAGGCCGCCGATGCCGTAGCCGAAGAAATCCATATCCCGCAGGGTCTTGGCACTTTCAATGCGCAGGTCTTTGAAGAACGCGCCCTGCACGATGCCGAACAGCACCTGATCATCGTCGGTATGATGCTGCTGGCAGCGCTTGGCCCAGCGGTGGGTGCGGTGCATCGCGTCCTCGGCGGTGGCGTGGTCGCAGGGATAGGCGGTGCAGACGTCAAAGGCCATCATGATATCGCTGCCCAGCGCATGCTGGATATCCATGCTGATCTCCGGGGAAATGAAGCGATGGCTGCCGTCCAGATGGCTCTGGAAGGCCACGCCTTCTTCCTTGATCTTGCGGATGCCGGAAAGGGAAAATACCTGAAACCCGCCGCTGTCCGTCAGGATGGGCTTGGGCCAGGACATGAACTTGTGCAGGCCGCCCGCCTCGCGGATCAGGTCTTCACCGGGGCGAAGGTGCAGGTGATAGGTATTGGAGAGCATGATCTCCGTGCCGATCTCCAGCATTTCCCGGGGAGTCATGGCCTTGACGGTGGCCACGGTGCCCACGGGCATATACACGGGCGTATGGATGTCGCCGTGCGGGGTATGCAGCAAGCCCAGCCTTGCGCCGGACTGCTTGCAGGTTTTGAGAACCTCAAACGAAAACTTGGATGTTGCCACTGAATTGCTCCTTAAACGCGCGGCTGGCACGAAGCCAGAAACGCGGTGATCTCTTTTTCATAGGGCCGGAACGCGGGGTTTTCCGGGCGTGCGGTAAAGGTCATGTCTTCCTTCCGGGTAGGATGGGTCAGCCGAAGCACCGCGCCGAACAGGGCGATGTCCCGTCCGCGCTCTCCGTGCCCATAGCGCATATCAAAGCAAATGGGATAGCCCAGATGGCTGAGCTGAACCCGGATCTGATGCTTCCGGCCCGTTTCCAGCCGCAGATGAACCAGCGCGGTTCCCTCCCGCGCCCCCAGCCGCTCATAATGCAGCCGGGCTTCCTTTGCGCCGGGCGTTCCTTCGGGGACGACCCGCACCAGCCCGTCCTCCCCCTGAAGAAGCCAGTCGCGGAGGTCGCCCCGGGCGGGCAGGTCTTCCCCTTCCACCACGGCCAGATATTCCCGTTCCATATGATGGGTGCGCAGCTGTTCGCTGAGCCGGGAAGCCGCCTTGCTGGTGCGGGCAAAGGCCACCAGCCCGCCCACGGGCCGATCCAGCCGGTGTACCAGTCCCAGATAGACTTCCCCCGGCTTCTGGTATTTTTCCTTGATGTACTGCTTGCATTCGTCCTGCAGGCTCAGGTCGCCCGTCTCGTCGCTCTGGGTCAGCTGACCCTGCGGTTTGACCGCCACCAGCAGGTGATTGTCCTCATAAACGGCCTTAATCACGGGGCGTCCACCGGGCTGTCGCGCCGCAGGGCAGTACCCCGCCGGAGGTCACGGCCAGCGCCAGATCATCCGCTTCCGCCCGGCCGCCGTAGCGGCCGCACAGGCAGCGCTCCGCCACGTTTTTCAGCACCGTATAGCTGAAGCCCGTGGTGTAGCCGTTGATAAGGAAGAACAGCGGCGTGTCGCTCATGGCCTGCGCGCACAGCTCCACCAGCCCGTACAGCTCGTTTTCCAGCTTCCAGACCTCTCCGTTGGGGCCCCGGCCGTAGCTGGGCGGGTCCATCAGAATGCCGTCGTAATGGTTGCCCCGGCGCAGCTCCCGCTGCACAAAGGCCTTGGCGTCCTCGATGATAAAGCGGGTATTTTCCTCCGGGATGCCGCTGAGGTCGCGGTTTTCCCTGGCCCAGAGCACCATGCCCTTGGCCGCGTCCACGTGGGTGACGTGAGCCCCCGCCGCCGCGCAGGCCAGCGTGGCCCCGCCGGTATAAGCAAACAGGTTCAGCACTTTGGGCTGACGCTTCCAGCCGGAGGCAGAGCGGATCTGCTCCTGCATAAAGGCCCAGTTGGCCGCCTGCTCCGGGAAAAGGCCCGTATGCTTGAAGCCCGTAGGCCGCACGTAGAATTTCAGTCCATCCAGACCGATGGTCCACTTATCCGGCAGTTTTTCCCGGAAATCCCAATGCCCGCCGCCGGTCTCGGAGCGGGTATAGGTGGCCTGCGCCTTCTTCCACAGCTCGGGCCGGGCCTTGGGCCAGATCACCTGCGGGTCGGGCCGGCGCAGCAGGATATTCCCCCATCGTTCCAGCTTTTCCCCGTCGCCGGTATCCAGCACTTCATAGTCCCGCCATTGATTGCAAAGATACATGCATTTCTCCTTCAGACAAACGGCCCCGGGCGGGCGGCGGCCTGCCCGGGGCAATGATGAATCAGGCTTTCCGAACGCTCAGTCCGGCCTTTTTGCCGTTGATGTCGCATTCCTTGCCGTCCGCCGCTTCACCGGCGGTCAGCTCGTCGGCCAGAACGCTCTTCATGATGAAATCGCGGCCCGCTTCGATGGCGGCGCTCAGCTCGCTGTCGACCTGATAGACCACTTTGATATGGTCGGTCACGTCGTAGCCCGCGTCCTTGCGCAGGTTCTGCAGCTTGGAGATCACCTCGCGCTGGTAGCCTTCCACGATCAGCTCGGGGGTCAGGTTGCAGTCCAGCACCACGGTAACGCTGCCGTCCGTCTGGGCGGAGAAGCCGGGCTTCTGGGTGGCTTCGGTCAGCACGTCGTCCTTTTCCAACTCGACGGGCGTGCCGCCCACATCGAAGTTCAGCGTTTCGCCCCGGGCGAAGGTGTCTACCACATCGTTGCCGTCCATGCCCTGCAGCGCCGTGCGGATGCCGCCCAGCAGCTTGCCGTACTTCGGGCCCAGCGTGCGCATCTGAGGCTTGAGGTTATAGGTGGTAAAGGCGCGGGCGTCCTCGGTGAAGACCACGTTCTTCACGTTCAGCTCGTCCTCGGCCAGCTCCCGGAAGGCCTGGTCAAACTCGGTGCCCTTCACGTACAGGCAGGCGGAGGGCTGACGCACCTTCAGGTTGGCGGCAGCGCGGCTGCTCAGGCCCAGGCTGACCACCTCGCGCAGGGCGGCCATCTGGCGGTTCAGGTCTTCGTCGATCATGGCTTCGTCCGCCACGGGGAAGTCGCACAGATGCACGCTTTCCGGCGCGTCCGGATTCACGGAGATCACCAGATTCTGATAAATATCCTCCGCCATGAAGGGCACGAAGGGCGCAATGACCTTGCTCAGCGTCACCAGCACATGATACAGGGTGACAAAGGCCGCTTCCTTGGTTTCGTCCATGCCCTTGCCCCAGAAACGCTCGCGGCAGCGGCGCACGTACCAGTTGCTCAGATCGTCCACCAGATCGGTGATGGCCCGGGCGGCCTCGGGGATGTGATAGTTGCTCAGATTGTCGTCCACGTCCCGGATGGTGCTGTTCAGGCGGCTCAGGATCCACTTGTCCATCAGGGTCAGGCTGACCTTGTCCATGGGATGATCCTTGGGATCGAAATTATCGATATTGGCGTACAGCACGAAGAACGCATAGGTGTTCTGCAGGGTGGACATGAACTTGCGCTGGCCTTCGTTGACGGCCTCGTCGCTGAAGCGGCTGGGCAGCCAGGGGGCGCTGGCCGTGTAGAAATACCAGCGAACCGCGTCCGCACCCTGCTTGTCCAGCACCGACCACGGATCCACCACATTGCCCAGATGCTTGGACATCTTGCGGCCCTCCGCATCCTGCACGTGACCCATCACGATGCAGTTTTCAAAGGGCGCGCGGTCAAACAGCAGGGTAGAAATGGCTTCCAGCGTATAGAACCAGCCGCGGGTCTGGTCGATGGCCTCGGAAATGAAGTTGGCCGGGAAGCGCTTTTCGAAGATGTCCTTGTTTTCGAAGGGATAGTGCCACTGGGCGAAGGGCATGGAGCCGGAATCGTACCAGCAGTCGATCACGTCGGTGACGCGGGTCATGGGCTTGCCGCACTCCGGGCACTTGATCTGGATCGCGTCCACATAGGGGCGGTGCAGCTCCAGATCGTCCGTCACGGGGCCGATGGCCATTTCCTTCAATTCCTGACGGCTGCCGATTACGTGGATATGGCCTTCTTCGCAGCGCCAGATGGGCAGCGGCGTGCCCCAGTAGCGCTCGCGGCTCAGGCCCCAGTCGTGGACGTTTTCCAGCCACACGCCCATGCGGCCTTCCTTGATATTGTCCGGCAGCCAGTTAATGGTGCGGTTGTTCCGAACCAGCTGATCCCGCACAGCGGTCATCTTGATGTACCACGTAGGACGGGGATAGTACAGAAGGGGCGTATTGCAGCGCCAGCAGAAGGGATAATCATGGGCGAAGGGCACGGCGGCAAACAGCAGGCCCCGCTCCTTCAGATCCTCCAGCACCAGCTTGTCCGCGTCCTTGACGAACACGCCCGGCCACTTGGTGTCGGCGGTCATGCAGCCCTGCGTGTCCACGAAATTGACAAAGGGAATGTCGTTTTCCCGGCAGACTCGGTTATCGTCCTCGCCAAAGGCGGGGGCGATATGCACGATGCCGGAGCCGTCGGTCATGGTGACGTAATCGTCGCAGATGACGCGCCAGGCGGGCTTGTCCAGCTTGCCCACGGCGAAGTCGAACAGGGGCTCATACTCCATGCCCTTCAGTTCCACGCCGGGCATTTCCGCGTCGATCTGTACTTCCTTGCCGCTGAAAACAGAAGAGATCAGGGCCTTGCCCATGATGTAGCGCTTGCCCTCCACCGTGATGCGGCAATAGGTATCGCGGGGATTGACGCACAGCGCCAGGTTGCTGGGCAGCGTCCAGGGCGTGGTAGTCCAGGCCAGCAGGTAAGCGTCTTCGCCCTTGACCTTGAACAGCACGAACGCGGAGGTTTCCTTCACGTTCTTATAGCCCTGCGCCACTTCGTGGCTGGACAGAGCGGTGCCGCAGCGGGGGCAGTAGGGCGCGATCTTGTGGCCCAGATACAGTAGGCCCTTTTCATAGATCTTCTTCAGACTCCACCATTCGGACTCGATATAATCGTCCTTGTAGGTGATGTAGGGATGCTCCATATCCGCCCAATAGCCGACCCGGTCGGACATTTCTTCCCATTCGTGCTGATACTTCCAGACGCTTTCCTTGCACTTTTTAATGAAGGGTTCGATGCCGTAGGCTTCGATCTGGGGCTTGCCGTCCAGACCCAGCTGCTTTTCCACTTCCAGCTCCACGGGCAGGCCATGGGTGTCCCAGCCGGCCTTGCGCAGCACGTCCTTGCCCTTCATGGTCTGGAACCGGGGAATCAGATCCTTGATGGCGCGGGTCTCGATATGGCCGATATGGGGACGGCCGTTGGCGGTCGGCGGGCCGTCAAAGAACGTAAAGCGTTCCGCGCCGTCCCGGCAGTGGAAGCACTTTTCAATGATGCCCTTTTCCTTCCACAGGCGGAGCGTTTCTTTTTCGCGCTCCACAAACTTCATGTCCGTTGGAACCTTGCGATACATGTTGGGGATGCCTCCTTAGTGAAGAATCTAGAATGATTCCCGGCTGACCGGGAGGATGCGGGCCGAACCCATAAAAAAAGTCCGTCCCGAAAACGGGACGGAGAATGATTGACATCATGCTTCCGCGGTACCACCCGAATTGACGGCGAATCGCCGCCCGCTCCTGTGTGCTCTGTATCGGGAGCTCCCGGGCCGTCCTCCCCTTTGTGGCTCGAGCGGCCAGCTCCAAGGCGATGGGCTTCTGCTGCCTGCCGTCCGGCTTGCACCCTCCCGGACTCGCTCTGGCAGGGAAATGGCAAAAACCGCCCTTGTCATTGCTTCGCAGGTATTATAGCGAAAAATCAGGAGAAAGTAAAGCCCCAAAAACCTTTGAGTGTTCAGGAAAGATGCTCAGGAAAGGCGCTCACTTTTTCTTTCGCTTCCGGTAAGGCCAGCAGGCCGCGCCCGCCGCCAGCACGAAGCAGACGATGGAATAGATGGACAGTTCTCCCGCCAGCGGCGGCGTTTGGCGCAGAAGCGCGCCGGTCACAAGCAGGCCGCAGCCCAACAGCGCCCCGCAAAGCTTTTCCACGGCGCTGTGAACCAGCTCCGCCATATCCTTCCCCGGATGATGCTCGATGCCCAGATTGGCTTCGCCCTTCAGGCCGGTATGAAGGATATCCGCGATCAACGCGGGAATTTCCAGCGATTTATGGGCGCTTTCGTACAGTGCGCCCGCATCCTGCGTCAGAACGCTGCGCCAGTCCACATCCGACAGCATCCGCCGTCCCAGACGAGCCGTGACCACGCTCATGACGTTCAGTTCCGGGCTCAGCTCCGCCACAACGCCCTCGATGGTGGCCAGTCCCCGGGCCAGCATGGTCAGGCTGGACGGCATGGCGATGCCGTTCTGGTGCATGACCTCGGTCATGTCCTGCATCACCTCCGCCAGATCCATGGTGCCCAAGTCGGCGGAAGCGTACTTTTCCAGCAAATCCTCCATATCCCGGTACAGCCGGTGCTTGTCCGGCTTCTGCCGGAGCTCGCCCAGCCCCAGCACCGCGTCCCGGCAGGCGTTCACGTCGCCCCGGGCCACGCCGGTAATGGCCTTGCCGATCAGCTCCCGCTGCCGGTCGCTGAGGGAGCCCATCATGCCCATGTCCAGCCAGACGATCTTGCCCTCCCGCACCCGCAGATTGCCGGGGTGGGGGTCGGCATGGAAGAAGCCGTCGTCCATGATCTGCTTGACGTAATTGTCCGCCAGCTTGGCTCCGATCTCGCTCAGGTCGTAGCCGGCGGCGGCCAGCTCGTCCTTTTGGGCGATGCCCACGCCGTCGATGCGCTCCATCACCAGTACGGTGGTGGTGGTATAGTCCCGGTACAGGGCGGGCGAGGAAACGAAGGCCACGTCCTCGTTCAGCTTGCGGAACCGCTCCAGATTGGCGGCTTCGGTCTGGAAATTCATTTCCTCCTGCGCCACCACCCACATCTCGTCCAACACCTGGTTGAAGTCCAGCAGTTCGTTCACGGGCGCGTACTTGAGCAGCTTGCAGGCCTGCTTCAGCAGCAGGATGTCACGGCCCATGATCTCGTGGATGCCCTCCCGCTGAACCTTGACCACCACTTTTTCGCCGGTTCGAAGGGTGGCGGCGTGGGCCTGTGCAATGGACGCGCTGCCCAGCGCCTGCTGATCGAACGACGAAAAGACCTCTTCAAGAGGCCTTCCGTAAGCGTTTTCGATCAGGGTCTTCACCTGTTCGAAGGGCATGGGCGCCACGTCGCTGCGAAGGCGGGTCAGCGCCTCGCAGTAAGCCTTGGGCAGAATATCCGACCGCATGGAAAGGATCTGCCCCAGCTTGATAAACGTGGGCCCCAGCTCCTCGATGATGGCGCAGAGCTTGTCCGGCGTAACGCCTTTTCCGATCTCGTGGCGGCGAACCACCTCCACGATCTCCATCAGGCGCTGCCGGTTGTCGCTCCGGCTGTTATTCCGCGCTGCCATCCTTTTCGTCCTCGTCTTTCGCTTCGGTTTCGGCTTCGGTCTCAGGCGCTTCCTTCTCTTCCGCAGCCTGTTTCCGGGCGGCGATGCGCTCCTTCAGGGCGGCCAGTTGTTCCTCGTCCATGCCGTCCACGGCGTTCATCAGGTCGTCCTCGGGATAGATCACGTGGACGCGGACGTTATCCTTCACGCTTTGCTTGACCGTTTCCACGTTTTCCCGGACGTTTTCCTTCAGATTGCGCTTCAGTTCTTCATTCAGCACCCTGCCCTGTTCCACGGTCACTTCTCCCCGCTTGGAGAGCGCATCCAGCACCTCGCCGCCCTTTTCCTTTGCAATGGCCGCAGCGCCGATACCGGCCAAAATCAACTTCCGAAGTCCGCTGGTGATCTGATCCATGATTCGTTCCTCCTTGAAATATTTCGTCAATGCGTAAATAGAAATGGCTGTCTGGTTTACTCCCGGTAGCGCTCCATCATTTCCTTAAACAACTCCTGGGTGGAAGGCGGCGTAAAGGTGATGGCGTTGGCTCCGGCGGCGATGGTCTCGCGAATGCTGTCCCCCGTCTTGCCGCCGGAAGCAATAACGGGCACCTGCTGGTTCTTTTCCCGGATAGAGCGCACCACGTCCGGCGTGCGGGGCCCTGCGGCCACGTTGAGAATGGACGCGCCCGCCCGAAGCCGGGCCTCGATATCCGTATCCTCCTTGGTGACGGTGATAATGACCGGAATATCCACGGCCTTGACCACCGCCAGCAGGTTCAAATCGGAGATCGGCGCGTTCAGCACCACGCCCATGGCTCCCTGACATTCCACATCCTTGGCCAGCGAGACCGTGCGGATGCCCTTGGTGGTTCCTCCGCCCACGCCGCAAAACACCGGAATGTAGGACGCCTTGATGATGGCGTCGCTGATGGCCTGCTGCGGGGTAAAGGGATAGACGGCGAACACCGCGTCCGCGTCGCAGTTGCGGATGATCGCCAGATCGGTGGTAAACACAAAGCTCTTGATGCGGCGGCCGTTGATCACGATGCCGCTGGCCGAGTAGACCTCCGGCGGGATCTTCAGGATATTATGCCTGAGCTGACTTTCCACCGTCGGGAAGGGAAGTTTGCTTTCACACATTGGCTTCACCTCTCTTTGAATTTGAAAAAAAGTGGCGGAAAAGGGAGGGCTTTCCCCACCGCAGATTCAGTATACCACGAGACACGTCCTTTCCAAACCGTCATCGGGGTCAAAATGCTCAAGTTTTACACATTTGGGAGGAAATGACTGTAAAAATCATTATCCATAACGTTTGGTCTGTTGAAAAACTCCGTTTTTAAGAGAAGACACGACGTTTTTCAGCCCTCGTAATCCTTTTGCTGCCCGGTCAAGTTCAGGGTGTATTTGCTTCGCAAATTTCCACCCTTCCCTTGACACTCTAAGGTCGGACAGTAACCCATATTTGACACTCCTGCATTTTTGTGTCACATAAAATACAAAAGCCTATTGACAGCTCGTTATGATCTGTGCTAATATATGGCTGTACTACAAGAGAACAACCCAACAAAAGAAAGGCGAATATTATGAACAAGCTAAAAGAAAAACTGCACAACAACGAAGTCTGTCTGGGTACTCACGTTTCCCTAAACGATCCTGTCATTACGGAGCTGATGGGAAACGTTGGCTTTGACTATCTGTGGATCGATACTGAGCACACTGCCATTGACTTGAATTGCCTGCAGCAGCATTTAATCGCCGCCCGTGCCGCCTGCGTCAGCGCTATTGTCCGCGTCCCCTGTGTGGATCAAGTGCGGGTGAAGCCTATTCTGGAAATGGGACCGGATGGTATTGTATTTCCTCAGGTGAACTCCTATCAGCTGGCAAAAACCGCAATAGAAGCCTGTATGTATCCTCCGAAAGGAAACCGCGGCTTCGGTCCTCGCCGGGCGATTCAGTTTGGCCGGGTTTCCCTGTCCGACTATTATCAGGCCGTGGATGACAATCTGCTGCGCATTCTTCAGGTAGAAAACGTCCACGCAGTGGAGGATTTTGTAAAAATTGTTACCGTAGAGGGCATCGATGCTTTTATCATCGGCCCCTGCGATCTTGCCGCCTCGATGGGGCATTTTAACGATCTTCGCCATCCCGAGATAGTTTCCGCCATGCGACACGTGATCCAGACCGCCCAGAAGAATCATATTCCCATCGGCGTTTCTTTTGGTGCCTGCACTTATGAAGACATTCTGTTCTGGCACGATCTTGGTGTCAATTTGATTTCTCTGGCCGCCGATACAGATTTGCTGCTGCACGGTGCAGAGCATTATTTGAAAGAAATGAAAAAATGTTTTCACAGCTAAGAAATAAACTTCCGAGCCGAAACGGAGTGAATTGAATTGAAAACCAACGTCCAAAAGAAACGGATTTTTCTGCCGTACCTGTTGCTTCTGCCGAGTCTCATCATTCTGGCGATGTTTGTTTTCTATCCTTTTGTGAAGAACATCATTCTTTCGCTAACCATGACGGACGTACAGGGAAACATCGTAAAATTTGTTGGTTTCAAAAACTACGCCCGTCTTTTCAGCAATAAAACTTTTCTGAATTCTCTTTCCATCAGCTTCCGTTTTGCCTTGATAGTAGGTATTCCCGCCTTTGTCATCGGCTTTGCGCTGGCGCTAGCCGCCACGGAACAAAAACGGGGCAGCCGTATTTACGAAACGATGTACACCATGCCTTTGGTCATTGCCGCCGCTCCTGCCTCGGTCATTTGGTATATGGTCTTTGCGCCCAATACCGGAATGCTGAATTATCTGCTTCATTCCAATAACGCATGGTTGGCCAATCCCTCCAGTGCCATCTGGTGCGTCGCTGCGGTAACGGTCTGGTCCAACCTCGGCATGAATGTCATCTTTCTTTTGACAGGCTTCCGCAATGTACCGCCTGAGTTGATTGAAAGTTCCAAAATTGACGGAGCAGGTTATTGGACCCGTGTACGCAAAGTTGTAGTTCCCATGGCCTCGCCCCAGATTTTCTTTGTGGTGTTCTACAATATTGTTACCTCCTTTCAGACCTTTGCGCAGGTACGGCTGCTGACGGATGGAGGGCCCTATTACAGCACCAATGTGCTCATCTTTCAAATTTACAAAGAAGCTTTCTATAACTCACGCTTCTATACTGCCTGTACCATGTCCGTGGTGCTATTCTTCATCATTTTTGTGATCACGCGCGTACAGTTCTTCTTCGAAAAAAAGGGGGTGCATTACTGATGCGGACTAAACGAAAGATTATGGAGGCATTGACGTTCTCCGGTAAGCTTTTATTGGGAATAGCCGTTATCTTCCCCCTGATTTACGGGTTTTGCCTCAGCTTTATGGGCATGGCCGATATTCTCAGCAATCCTCCTGTACTGATTTCCAAAAGAATGTCTCTGGCCAATTACCAGTTTGCTCTTCAGCGTGTGCCAATGCTGACATATTTCAAAAATACGCTGATCGTTTGCTTCATTGAAGTCGGTGCGCAAATTTTGACAGCCAGTTTGGCGGCATACGCCTTTTCCTTCTTTGAATTCAAAGGACGAAAAACCTTATTTGCTCTGGTAACGGCTACGCTGATGATTCCCTACGAATCAACTCTGATTTGTAACTACCTGACGGTCTGCAACCTTCGGCTGACGGATACTTACTTAGGCTTGACTCTGCCTTTCTTGGCCTCAGGCATGAGTATCTTTCTCATGCGTCAATTCTACATGACGCTTCCAAGAGAATTGAAAGAGGCCGCCACCATCGACGGGTGCGGCGATATGCGTTTTCTTTTCAGCATTGCCTTTCCGCTTTCCCTGCCGGCCACCTGTTCGCTGGCGCTGTACCGATTCATCGACGCCTATAACCAATATTTCTGGCCCCTTCTGGTTACTAACCGGGATCAAATGCGCACGTTGCAGATCGGAACCGGGATTTTGAAAGATTCCGAAGCGGCAAATTACGGCCTAGTGCTTGCCGCAGCCATGATCGTAATTATTCCGGCTATTCTTTTCTTCATCATCGGACAAAAATGGCTGGTCAAAGGCATGGTGGCTGGAGCCGTAAAGGGCTGATCGAACCCAACCGTGCGGAGTCACGGAAAAAAATAAAGGAGTGGATCCAATGTTGAAAAAGGTACTGTCTCTTATCCTGTGCACCATACTCGTCGTTTCCATGGCCGGATGCGCGGCTGCGGAGAACCAACGCACAAAAGTTACCATCTGGCATATGCTCAGCGGTGTAGGCGCGGAAGCATTCGACCAAATTGTCGCCGACTTCAACGCTTCCCAGGATCAATATGAAGCGGTTGCAGAATTCCAAGGCAGCTGGTATGACAACTTTGCCAAGTTCAAGGCGACCCCAAAGGAGGATCTGCCGGATCTTTACCAGATCGTGGTGGAATGCATGGGCTGGCTGGCCGAAAGCGACATGATCATCCCCGTTCAGAAATTCATCGATCGCGACGGATTTGATGTATCAGGTATGCAAGAAAACATCCGGGCACTTTACACGCTGAACGACACGCTGTACTGCATGCCTCTGAGCGTAACGATGCTGGCGTTGAATTACAATGCCGAAGTGCTGGAAGCCGCCGGTATTGATCCCTCCACGCTGAAAACCGTAGCCGACGTGGATGCAGCAGCCAAGAAAATTACCGATGCTGGTCTGTGCAAAAAGGGTTTCTCACTGATCAACGATTCCTGGCAGATCGAGGAATATATCAGCATGTCCGGCGAAAAGCTTGTGGACCATGACAATGGCCGCAGCGGTCGCGCTACCAAATGCCTGATGAATGAGGGGACCGCCGCGTTGGACATTTTCACCACCTTCCACGACGCTTTGACCAAGGATTACAACATGGCTCCCACAACCGGTCTAAGCACCACGGATCTGGGCAACGCCTTCTTCCAGGGGGATCTGGCTATGGTTATTTTCTCCTCTCAGTGGATTGCTAAGCAAAAAGACGCGATCGGAGACCGGTTTACCCTGGGGCAGGTAGCCGCACCCAGCATCGACGGCTCTGCCAGCGGCACCTTCTCCCCTGGCGGCAATTCCATGTGGATTGTCGACAAAGGAAATGAAGAACTCTCCGAAGGCGCCTGGGCTTTCCTCCAGTATATGTGGCAGCCTGAGGTCATGGGATACTACGCCGCCTATACCAATTATACCCCCGTCAGCGAAGAAGCCTACAACAGCGAGGTATACAAGGCGCACCGCCAGGAAAATCCCTTTGTGGAAAATATCTGGCAGGAGTTGGTGGATTGCGATCCTCAGAACGTGGGCGCTGTGTTCGGCGTGTATTATGAGTTCCGCAACACCGTGCAGAACGCCTTTGCACGGATGATGATGGACGAATCCTACACTCCCTCCGATGCAGTAGAGGAAATCGTAGCCACCACCAATGAGAATATCGAGCTTTACAACGAGGCCAATCCCCTGTAAAATACGGCGGCGCGGCAGGGACGCTTCCCCTGCCGCGCTTTTTTCACAAAGAAAGGAAACGAAACATGAACGCAACGCTCCATGATATCAGTCAATGCGATGTACTGGTAATTGGCGGAGGCGGAGCCGGCATACGCGCCGCGTTGACAGCCGCCGAAGCGGTAGAAAGCGTAATGCTCATCAGCGAAACGCCGGTAGGCGAATCCGGTTCCACCTTTTATCCTCTTTCTTTTGAATGGGGTATGCTGTCCGCAACGGATGAAAAGGATGCGGAGGATTTTACCCAGGAAATCCTAACCGCCGCAAAAGGATGCATCAATCCGCGTCTGGCGTCCTATCTGGCCCACGGCTCTATCAAAGCCAGAGCGCGCTTTATCGAAGAGGGACTTCCGCTTACGCCCATGAAATCCATGCGGATTACCGGCTGCTTTGGCAAGGAGCCACGCGGGGATTTTCTCCGGGATATGAATATCTTTGTAAAAAGCCAACAAGAACTGGTATCCCAAAATCCTCATATTACATTCCGGCGATTAACGGCTGTCTCGCTTCTGGTGCGGAATGGCCGTTGTTTAGGCGCCATGGCGGTAGATGCAGAAGGATGTCTGTGCCTGATTCGCGCCAAGGCCGTCATCCTTGCGATGGGCGGAGGCGAAGGACTTTATCAGCACAGAGCCGCTTTCGGTCCCCTGTATGGAAACGCTTATGCTATGGCAGCTCGCCATCAGGCCAGAATTGTTAACCTGGAGTTTATCCAATTCGTTCCGGGAACGGTAAAGCCAATCGCCAACGTCAATTATTTTCCCTTTTTGCTCAACGAGCATCCCCGCCTGACAAACGCCAAAGACGAAAGCTGCATGGAAGCGTATCTTCCGAAGGGAGTTACCGTGGAGAATGCGTTGGACCTGCACGCCAAGCATGGTCCGTTCAGTTGCGAGGACAACGGAAAATATTTAGAATACGCCATGGTGGCGGAAAACGAGAAAGGAAACGGCATGGGCTTAAAATTCTGGCCCGATGCTTCCCGGCTGCAAGATGAACGCGGAGTTCACTGGCGGGAGTTTCTGCATAAACTTGGTCTTGACGAAGGAACCGTAATGCAGATTTATCCCATGTGCCAGGGCTTTAACGGCGGCATTCTGCTGGGTGACGATCTGAGCACAGATATCGAAGGGCTGTTTGCCTGCGGGGAAAGCTCCGGCGGCCTGCACGGCCCCGACCGGATGGGCGGTCTCTGCATTCTGGCAACCCAAGTATTCGGCGAAGGTGCCGGACGCATGGCAGGAGAGTATGCATTGGAGCGTCAGGAAACAGTCGTGTCCGAACAGGATGCTCTCCAAATGCTGATAAATGAGTTTTCGAGACGGAGAAGTACCGGCAGTTCTCCCGTCGCCGTTTTAGAAAAAATTCGGTGTATAATGCAGGAAAACGGTTGCATACGTAGAAATAAAAAAGGGTTAGAAGAGGGACTTTCTCAACTTGAAGCACTTGACCTTCAACCGTTGGAGCACCTTGGTACGCCAGAGGCGGCCCAATATTTTCAAGTTGCGAACGCAGTAGATGCGGCTCGTCTCATTCTGACCGCGATGAAGAACCGCAAGGAATCTAGAGGCAGTCATGATCGCTCGGATTATCCAGTTCATGATGAAGCCTTGAACCAAATGCGTTGGGTTTCCATGGATAACCAACAGTTGATAACACACGGTGCCGTCAATTTATAAAAGAGTGGAAACACAGGGAAGGATGCGTCCGGTTTGCCGCAAATCAATTACAATGTCGAACGGGTTAATTTGTATGAAAGCATCGCCAACAATCTGGAAGAAATGATTTTGAACGATTCCTCTCAGATTGGTCAAAAGCTGCCCAGCGAGCAGACCATGGCGGCTAATTTTGGCGTAAGCCGAAACGTCATTCGGGAAGCGCTAAAAATTCTAAAAGAACGTCAGCTAATTACGCTGCATATAGGCGAAGGCGCTTATATCAACAAACCCGGAGATCAAGGCGTAACGGAAATGCTCAACCGCATCGTGCTGATGGATAATATCAAGCCGGAGAATACCTTTGAGCTACGTACAATTTTGGAAGTGGGTGCTTGCCGTCTGGTGGCAGAAAAGGCAAATGCCGTAGATTTTCAGCCTTTAGTCGAGGTCAACGAACGTATGCGTACCTCAAAGGACGATATCGATCAACGAATAGCATTGGATATGGAGTTTCACAACACCGTAGCGCGCTTATCCGGAAATCCGCTGCTGGAGCTATTTCAACGCTCGATCAATAATTTGATTGCACCCCTAATCCGCACGGCTCTGCTTCCTCTCAGCGGCAATGAAAGTGGTATCCGCGACCATCAGCTGCTGATCGAGGCCATGCGCAAAGGCGATGCCGGTCAGGCGGTATCCCTGATGAGCGAGCATCTTCGGAAGTCAGCACAGAATTATCAGGACGGCGAATTGCGAAAGGAATAATCCCAGAGTGTCAAAAACGCGGAGGTGCAGGAGGCACTGTTGCCCCTCAATCGCCGTCTTTGGTACTGCCGTGCTAAAGATGACGATTGAGGTTGCGGAACAGAGTTCCTAACCCTTGTGCCGCAGTACTTTCCCATCAAACAGTGCTTTGAGGGGGCTGGTGGCCAACTCGGTGGTTCGACAGACTGTAATCCTCTTCCTGTTTTCCTTTTAAGAGAGGAAAAAACATGAAAAATTGGAAACTTACACAACAACATCCCATTTTTGACCGAAATCAGACTTGGTTTCACGATTGCCATGCCAACACACAGGTTTTGCTTCCCTCCGGCACACGTCTAGCGGTCTTTTGGGCCGGCACCAGCGAGGGAACTCCCGATCAGGCGATCTGGCTGTCCCGCTGTAAAAACGGCATATGGTATAATCCCGTACGCATCAAGGCAATTTATCAACTTCCCCATTGGAATCCTGTCTTAATGCTGGTCGGAAAGCGCGTTTACCTATTCTACAAAATCGGGTTAACCGTGCAAACCTGGTACACTATGGTCAGCTATTCCGATGACGAAGGGTTGACCTGGTCGGAAAGTCAGGAGGCGGTTCCGGGAGATTATACTCCCCGGGCTTCCGTTCGCAATAAAATTCTCCAGGCCAGCAACGGATGGTGGATTGCACCCACCTCCAGTGAAAACGGCACAGCAATGGACAGCTATGCGGACATTTCGCGGGACGGTGGGAAAACATGGGAAATACATAGCATTCCCATGCGTCATATCCCCGGTGCTCCCCTTCAGCCAGAAAAACTTTGGGAAGGGCTGAAAAAAGGCTCCCTATGGGAAAATGATTTGGAAATCGTCGGCGCTTGGGACGGCACAATTCAGCCCTCCATGTGGGAGTCAAAACCCGGTCATATTCATGCCTTGATGCGTAGCACCAGGGGATGGATTTACCGTAGCGATTCCAACGATTTTGGTCTCACTTGGAGCGAAGCTTACCCCACCGTGCTGCCAAACAATTGCTGCGGTATCGACGCAGCGCTTGGAGAGGATGGGACGCTGGCTGTCGTCTATAATCCCGTGGGCGAAAATTGGGGGAGACGCACTCCGCTGGCGATAAGTTTCTCCGATAATAACGGAGAAAGCTTTTCTCGGCAGTTGATTTTGGAGAAAGATGAGGGCGAGTACTCCTATCCCTCAATCGTCGCCGAGGGAAGCCAGTTTCACATTCTATATACATGGAATCGGCGTACTTTTATCGAGTGCATTGTGGAATGAAGCAAAGCTTATAAACCAAACTCGGAGAACAGAATTGCGTCTGCTCTCCGAGCTGTTTTTTTATTTCAGCATGTTTTTTCGTGATTCCCATCTTTCCATGCATGGCTACATCCAGTTTGTCCATTTTATGCTTTTGGCAGCTTCTCCATAGTGATTTTGATTTTCTTGTGCTTATTCGCCTTGAATTTCACACAGGTAGAATGCATACACTAAATCACTTCGCCCATTAATTTCTTTTTACTGATACCTGATGAAGAATCTTCTGAAACTTTCTCTCAGCAATCTGGTTGTCACTAAATCGCCGGTACACTTCAAGTTGATGGTGGCTGCGTCCACAAAAACACTTGTCGGCAAAACGGCAGTTGTTTTTTCAGTCGTTGTCCAAAAACGGATCCCGTACAGTACAGATAACCCACAAATAGCATACGAAACAGGAATTTAGATTCAACAGGCTGCATTTCCATATTTTGTTTTTATACTCAAAATCCGGATATGCATGGTCTAGCTAATTTTTGGATTGTATTGTTTCTTCCACCATCTATATACCG
>SFGO01000137.1 GCA_004556545.1 Clostridiales bacterium | reverse complement strand
CAACTACAAATACACTGCCGAGGCTGACAAGGTGAAGAACGCTTTTGACCTCAACAGCCTTGTGACGCGGCGGATGGACAAGCTCAACCCCAACGAAACCTATACCGTTTACAAGGTGGACGTGCCGGACGAGGCGCTCACAGGCGAGGACGAGGACATCCTCAACTATGACGATCTCGACGACCCGGACGCCTTTGTATAACCTCTGGTCACGGTGTCCAGAGGATCAGCTGCCGCCAGAAATGGCGGCTTTTTTCATAGCCGGGGCCTTGACCCCGGAGAAATGGAGGATTTATGCAGTTTTTTGCTTCTGCTGTTACTACCCTGCAAACTCTCGTCGTGGCGCTTGGCGCTGGCCTTGCCGTGTGGGGTGTGGTCAATCTGCTGGAGGGCTACGGCTCGGATAACGCAGCGGCCAAAAGCCAGGGCATCAAGCAGCTCATGGCGGGCGGCGGCATCATCGTGCTGGGTACGACCCTGATCCCTCTGCTGTCTACCCTGTTTTAAGGGCGTAGGACATGGGATTTCTCACCGACTGGCTGACAGACTGGCTAAAAGAGCTGCTGATCGAGGGGATCATGGGCAACCTCACGGGGCTTTTTGATTCGGTCAATTCCCGTGTCGGAGAGATTGCGGTGCAAGTGGGAACCACCCCGGCGGCATGGAACGCCGGGGTGTTCTCCCTGATCCGGCAGCTTTCTGAAACGGTGATACTGCCGATTGCCGGTCTGATCCTCACCTTTGTTGCCACCTATGAGCTGATCCAGCTCATTATCGAGAAGAACAACCTGCATGATCTGGACTACTGGATCTTCTTCAAGTGGATATTCAAAACGGCCTGCGCCATTTTGATTTTGTCCAACACCTTCAATATCGTCATGGCCGTGTTCGATGTGTCCCAAAGCGTTATCGCCCGGGCAGCCGGGATCGTGCAAGGCTCAACGGACATTTCAGAGGCCATGCTTGCCGACTTGGAGGCCACGCTGGAAACGCTGGGGCTTGGCTCTCTGCTGGGGCTGTGGCTGCAATCCCTGCTCATTCATGTGACCATGTGGGCGATCAATATTGTGATCTTCGTGATCGTCTATGGCCGCATGATCGAAATATACCTATTGACCAGCTTAGCGCCTATCCCCGTTGCCACGCTCTCCAACCGGGAACTGGGCAACACCGGGCAGAACTATTTGAAGTCCCTGTTCGCTGTTGGCTTTCAAGGGCTGCTGATCCTTGTCTGCGTTGCCATCTATGCGGTGCTGATACAGGGCATCGCCACGGGCGGCGACCCCATCGGCGCGATATGGGGCTGCATGGGCTATTCCGTACTGCTCTGCTTCTGCCTGTTCAAGACTGGCTCCATCGCCCGCAGTGTGTTCAGCGCACATTAAAGGAGGGATGAATATGACCTTGGGACAAAATGTCCCAAAGCTGGATGCGCTGCACCTCATGGACGGGATCGAGGGCTTGCGCTCTCTGCCGAAGCATAGCGTGGATATGCTTTTGACCGATCCGCCATACGGCACGACCCGGAACTTTTTGGATGTGCCGCTGCCGCTCCCGGAGTTGTGGGAGGCGGTGCGCTGGGCGGTGAAGCCCAACGGAGCCATCCTGTTTTTCGCTCAATGCCCCTTTGATAAGGTGCTGGGCGCATCCAACCTCGCCATGCTCCGCTATGAGTGGGTATGGTACAAATCCCGGGCAACAAGCTTTCTCAACGCCAACCGTGCGCCGCTGAAAAAGTCCGAGAACGTTCTGGTGTTCTATCAGAAGTCCCCGGTGTACCATCCGCAATTCACTTATGGGGAGCCGTACCGCAAGACCAATCCCCGCAGCGGGTGCAGTACGAACTACGGCAAGTTTGAACGGACAGGCTCAGAGTCCAGCGACGGACGGCGGTATCCGGGGAATGTGCTGTTTGTGCCGACGGTGACGGGCGGCATCCATCCCACGCAAAAGCCCGTGGAACTGTGCGAGTATTTCATCAAGACCTACACCGACGAAGGAGCGGTGGTGGCGGACATCTGTGCGGGCAGCGGCACGACTGCCGTTGCCGCCATGAACACAAGCCGCCGCTTCATCTGCTTTGAAAATGCCCCCTCCATCTACACCATCGCCGCCCAGCGCATCGAGCAGGCGCGGCTGGCCATGGCCGGGGGCGGGAAAGGAGAATAGCTATCAAAAAATACCCCATCATTTACGCCGATCCCCCGTGGCGCTACTCTGCGAAGAAAGTGCAGGGCGCGGCGGAAAATCATTATCCCACCATGAGCATTGAGGAATTGTGTGCGCTGCCTGTGGCCGAGCTTGCGGCCAAGGACAGCGCCCTTTTTATGTGGGCAACCTTTCCCCAGCTCCCGGAGGCTCTACGGCTCATCCGTGCGTGGGGCTTCACTTATAAATCCGTGGCGTTCGTCTGGCTGAAGAAAAACCGCAAGGCGGACAGTTGGTTTTATGGGCTGGGCTTCTGGACACGGGCAAACGCCGAAGTTTGCCTGCTGGCGACCAAGGGACACCCCCAGCGGCAGGCCGCCGACATTCACCAGTTTATCATTTCGCCCATCGAAGCCCACAGCAAAAAGCCGGACGAAACCCGTGATAAGATCGTTGCCCTCATGGGCGATTTGCCCCGCGTGGAGCTGTTCGCAAGGCAGACCTCTCCCGGCTGGGATGTGTGGGGCAACGAGGTGGAGCCGACGATCCCGGACTTTGGGACAAATTGTCCCGAAGTGTAGAAAGGAGTGTGATCCATGCCCTATGTGAATGTCCCGAACGACCTTTCCAAAATCAAAACAAAGATCGCGTTCAACCTCACCAAGCGGCAGCTCATTTGTTTCGGCGCTGGTGCGGCTATCGGCGTTCCCACCTACCTTTTGACCCGGCAGGCCATCGGCAACACCGGGGCGCTGTTCGCTATGCTGGCAATCATGCTCCCGGCGTTCCTGCTGGCGATGTACGAAAAGGACGGCTTACCCTTTGAAAAGGTGATCCGCAACATCATCCGGGTCAAGTTTACCCGCCCCGGCATCCGACCGTACCGAACGGAAAATATCTATGCCCCATTTGCGCGAAAGGAGGAGCCTATTGAGCAAAGCAAAAAAGCAGAAAAACGCAAATAAGCACCGGGCGCTGTCCGCCCAGCAGACCATTCCCTATATCGCCATGCACCCGGACGGAATCTGCCAGCTCCCCGGCGGGCTTTACACAAAGACGCTGGAATATGAGGACATCAATTATGCCGTGGCGTTCACGGAGGATCAGACTGCCATTATCAGCGGGTGGAGCGCGTGCCTGAATTATTTTGACAGCTCTCTGCCGTTCCAGCTTTCCTTTGTCAACCGCCGCAGCCGCAATGCCAACCGCTACAAAGTGAATATCCCGGCGCAGGAGGATGACTTCAACAGCATCCGGGGTGAGTATGTGGAAATGCTCAAAGGCCAGATCGCCAAGAGCAACAACGGCATTGAGCGGTACAAATACATCACCTTTGGCCTGCCTGCCGAGGGTGTAGCGGAGGCGCGTCCCCGGCTGGGGCGCGTGGAGGCCGATGTCATGGGCAATCTGAAACGGCTGGGCGTCCAGTCCCGCCCGCTGGATGGCCGGGATCGGCTGGCGGTGCTGCACGGGCAGATGCACCCCGGCGGGCGTGAGCCGTTCCGCTTTGCGTGGAAAGACATTCCCAAGACGGGCATGGGGACAAAGGACTATATTGCCCCGGACAGCTTCGACTTTCGGCAGAGCCGGACTTTCCGTGTCGGCCAGATGTGGGGCGCGGCGTCCTATTTGCAGATCATGGCGTCGGAGCTTTCGGATAAGCTGCTGGCGGAGATTTTGGAACTGGACGCCGAGCTGACCGTCACCATGCACATTCAGACGGTAGACCAGCTCAAGGCCATTAAGACGATCAAGGGAAAGATCTCCGACATAGGCCGCATGAAAGCGGAGGAACAGAAAAAGGCTGTCCGTGCCGGGTATGATATGGAGATTTTGCCGCCTGACCTCATTACCTTTTCCAAGGACGCCGCCGAGCTGCTCTCCGACCTGCAAAGCCGCAACGAGCGAATGTTCCTGCTGACCTTTACGGTGGTAAACCTCGCTCCCACCCGGCAGCGGCTTGAAAACGATGTGTTCACGGTGAGCGGCATCGCGCAGAAATACAACTGCGCCCTGCGCCGTCTGGACTGGCAGCAGGAGCAGGGGTTTGTGTCCTCGCTGGTTCTGGGCTACAACGGCATTGAAATTCAGCGGGGCATGACTAGATACTGTCGACAATAGTCAAATCTCTGCCTTAGATACTGTCGACAATAGTCAAATCAACGTACTTACCCAGAGAACAATGCATCGAATTTGCACTGCTGCGACGAATGAAGAGGTGAGTTT
>SFGO01000025.1 GCA_004556545.1 Clostridiales bacterium | reverse complement strand
GTTGATGATGGTCTGCATGGACGCACGATCCAGAGTACCATCGGGATTCACGGCCACCTTACCGGAGGTATCGGGGACCTGCTTAACAGTAACGAGAATCTTCATTTTTCCTTTTACCTCCTACCTTACTTAATGCCCAGATTGCTGGCGATGACCATGCGCTGGACTTCGCTGGTACCCTCGTAGATCTCGGTGATCTTCGCGTCGCGCATCATGCGCTCCACGGGATACTCACGGGTGTAGCCGTAACCACCGAACAGCTGAACGGCGCGGCGGGTCACGTCGGAAGCGGCCTCGGCAGCGAACAGCTTGGCCATGGCAGCGTCCATGGAGTAAGGCTCGTGGTTCTGCTTCTTCATGGCAGCGGAATAGACCAGGAACTGAGCAGCCTGCATACGGGTGTGCATCTCGGCCAGCTGGAACTGGGTGTTCTGGAACTGGGAGATACGCTTGCCGAACTGCACGCGCTCCTTGGTGTACTTGATGGCTTCCTCAACGGCGCCCTCGCCCAGACCCAGAGCCTGAGAAGCGATACCGATACGGCCGCCGTCCAGCGTCCTCATGGCGATCTTGAAGCCCTCGCCCTTCTTGCCCAGCATACGATCCTTGGGGATCACGCAGTCCTCGAAGATCAGGTCGCAGGTAGAGCTGCCGCGAATACCCATCTTCTTCTCGTGCTTGCCCTGGGAGAAGCCCTTGTCGTCCTTCTCCACGATGAACGCGGAGATCTCCTTCATGGAGCGGCCGCGCTTATCAACGGTCTTGCCGGTAACGGCGATGACCACGAAGGTGTCAGCCACGTTGCCGTTGGTGATGAAGCACTTGGAGCCGTTCAGGATGTAGTTCTCGCCGGACTCGTCCAGCACGGCGGTGGTCTGCTGACCCTGGGCGTCGGTACCGGCGCCGGGCTCGGTCAGGCCGAAGGCGCCGATCTTCTTGCCGGAGCACAGGTCGGGCAGATACTTCATCTTCTGCTCCTCGGTGCCGTTCTCAAAGATAGGGGCGGCGCACAGGGAGGTGTGGGCGGAAACGATAACGGCAGTGGTACCGCAGACCTTGGCCAGCTCTTCCACGCACATGGCGTAGGACAGCACGTCGGCGCCGGCGCCGCCATACTGCTTGGGGAAGTAAATGCCCATCATGCCCAGCTTGGCCATCTTCTCGACGGTCTCCATGGGGAAGCGCTCTTCCTCATCGATCTCGGCGGCCAGGGGCTTGACCTCGTTCTCCGCGAAATCGCGGTACATCTTGCGAACGAGCAGCTGTTCCTTCGTCAGATGGAAATCCATACTCTTTTCTCCTTTTTCTGATTTTACTTGTTGTAGTTGAAGAAGCCTTCGCCGGACTTAATACCCAATTTGCCCGCACGAACCATCTTCCGGATCAGCACGTTTGCGCGATACTTGCTATCGTGAGTCTCGTTGAACAGCACGTCCATAATGTTCAGCACCACGTCCCAGCCGATCAGATCGCCCAGGTGCAGGGGACCCATGGGATGGTTGCAGCCCAGCTGCATAGCAATATCGATATCTTCCGCAGAGGCAACGCCTTCCTGCAGAACGCAAACGCCCTCGTTGCAGTAGGGGATCAGGATCTTGTTGACCACGAAGCCGGGCGCCTCATTGACGACCACGGGGGTCTTGCCGATCTCCACAGACAGGTTCTTGATATAGTCCACCAGGTCGGCGGGGGTGTTGCCGCCGGCGATGACTTCCACCAGCTTCATGGCGGGCACGGGGTTGAAGAAGTGCATACCGATCAGGTGATGCTTCAGACCCTGACCCATCTCGGTGATGGACAGAGAGGAGGTGTTGGAGGCGAAGATCGTCTCATCCTTGCACAGAGCGTCCAGCTTGCCCAGCAGCTCCTTCTTGACGGCCATGTTCTCGGCCACGCACTCGATGACCAGATCGGCATCGGCGGCACCCTCGAACTCCTCCACCAGGATGCGGCTCATGATATCATCCGCGGCTTCCTGGGTCATCTTGCCCTTGGCGACCTTCTTGTTCAGGGAGGCGGCCAGCTTGTCCTTATGACGCTGCGCGCTGGCGGTGCTGGAAGCGTACATCAGGGCGGTGTGACCCTTCGCTGCGAAAACCTGGGCAATACCGCTGCCCATAGTGCCTGCGCCAAATACTGCTACTTTCATGATTGTTCCTCCTACTTAAAATTCTACATGAATTGCTTAATTATCAGGCGTGCGCCTGTCAATTAACTTACTTGTTCTGGTAGGGCTCGTGCTTGCGCTTCTCCAGGAAGGCGGACATGCCCTCGATCTGGTCGGCGGACTGGAAGCAGCTGCCGAACAGCTTCTCCTCGATGACGATGGCCTTGTCCATATCCACCTGCAGGCCGTCGTTGATGGCCTTCTTGCAGGCGCGAACGGCGATGGGGGCGTTCTTGGCGATGGTCTCCGCCAGCTTCTCGGCAGCGGGCATCAGCTCCTCCAGAGGATAAACGGCGTTCACCAGACCGATGCGGTACGCCTCGTCCGCCTTGATGTTCTTGGCGGTGTAGATCAGCTGCTTGGCCATGCCGGGGCTGACCAGGCGCGCCAGACGCTGGGTGCCGCCGAAGCCGGGGGTAATGCCCAGACCCGTCTCGGGCTGACCGAACACAGCGGTGTCGGCGCAGATGCGGATATCGCAGGCCATACTCAGCTCGCAGCCGCCGCCCAGGGCGAAGCCGTTCACCGCGGCGATGGTGGGGATGGGCAGCGTCTCGATGGCGCGGAACACATCGTTGCCGTGCTTGCCGAAGGCGGTGCCGCCCTCCTTGGTCAGGGTGCTCATCTCGCCGATGTCGGCGCCGGCCACAAATGCCTTCTCGCCGCTGCCGGTGATGACCAGCGCACGGATCTCGTCGTCGGCCTTAACGGTGGCCACCAGCTCGTCCAGATCGGACAGGACTTCGGAATTGAGAGCGTTCAGCGCCTTGGGACGGTTGATGGTCGCCACGGCGATATAGCCTTTCTTCTCCAGCAGAATGTTGGTCATATCAACTTCCTCCTTACGTTTCCTTTCCATCGGCACAGCGCCGCAAAGCGGTGCACCGCCCTGTATGCGGCTGTATACGCGCCCGCGCAGACCGCAGGCGGGCATACTCCTCCTCATACATATCACATTATAGTAGTCCGTTAGAAATTTATCAAGTACAACCCATGCGGTTTTTTCTTTTTTAGCGGTTTTCACAAAAGTAGGCACCGGATTTTGCGCACTTTTTCGGGCGGACACGCGGCAGGCACGGGGTTCGGAGGAAAAACGTGCTTGTATCCCGGCGCAAGATGGGGTATGATGGGAGAAAATCGTGAAATGGCGAGGACATGAATATGCGGATGCGCAAAAAGAAAAACCTGGCTCCCAGAATGGAAGCCTGCGGTATGTACCTTATTAAAGACCCCTTCTCCATGCGCGGAAGGTGGCGGGAGCTGATGCCCGCCGCCCGGGAGCTGCGGGTGGAGCTGGGCTGCGGCAAGGGCGGCTTTACGGTGGGCACCGCGGAGGCGGAGCCGGACGTGCTGCTCATCGCCGTGGAAAAGGTGCCGGACGCCATGGTGGTGGCCATGGAGAAGGCGCGGGACGCCGGTGTACACAACGTGTGGTTCGTGGACGGCGATGCCGCGCTGCTGCCGGACATGTTCGCGGAGGGCGAGATCGACCGGCTGTATATCAACTTCTGCGACCCGTGGCCCAAGAGCAACCAGAAGAAGCGGCGGCTGACCCACGGGAACTTCCTGAAGAAATACCGGCAGGTGCTGGCCGAGGGCGGCGCCATCCACTTCAAGACGGACAACGACAAGCTGTTCGAGTGGTCGCTGGAGGAGATCCCGCAGTTCGGCTTCCGGCTGTCGGAGGTGACGCGCGACCTGCACGCGGACGGCGCCGTGGGCGTGATGACCGACTACGAGCGGAAGTTTTTCAGCGAGGGCAAGAGCATCAACCGCTGCGTGGCCACCATGGTGGACTGGGCGGAGCCGGAGAACGACACCGCGCTGTCCCAGCGAATAAGCGAATGAGCCTACAAACGGGTATGGCAACCTGCCCGCAGATGGGACGGATTGCCGCGCCAGTCTGTGCCCCAAGGGCACTTGCTTCGCGGCGCGGACTGGCGCGCAATGACAGACTTTTTCGGCAGTCCGAAAACAGCACCCTGTCGGGTGCTGTTTTTTGCACAGCCTGTCAAAGAACCCCAGCTTTCGCTTCTGAAAGCTGGGGTTCTTTGACAGGCTGGAGAGTCGGCGCAGGGAATTCCCTGTGCCGGCTCTTTGCTATACTCACTTTATCGCCTCGCCAAGCACCTGACGCAGCAGGTCCGCCGTGGTCACCTCGCCCCGCAGCACACGCTGGCACTGCTCCCGCATCTGGGGCGTCACCTGGGAAGTGTATATCGTTTGTCGCTGCTCTTGCACATAGAAAAACTCCTCGCGTCATCCGCGAGGAGTCTGGAGCTTGTGGCCGGATTCGAACCGGCGACCGGTGGTTGTGGGTAAGGGTAGCTATTCAAAATTTGTATTTTCTCTTGCAATTTGGGGGATACTCCGGTATACTGATACTTATTGATACTAATTGTAATCAGTGAAAGAGGTGAGTTTCATGGAGGCTGCTCTATTTACCAAGATGCTGTCTGACAAAAGTGTACTGGATTTGAAAAAACTCGGCTATAAATTCCCGCAAGCTGACATCGGGGAATTTGTGGGACTACTGGAAAACGGCTTCTACCATTCCCTGCCACTCAAGGATTTTTCCGGGCAGGATGTTGTTTATCTGCCCAGCATTGCGCAGGTGCATCTCTCTGCGGCCAAGGTGCTTCTGACGCCGCAAAACAGCATGCAGCTTTATGGTGTCAAAGCCATGGAAGAGGAGATCGTTTCCACCTTTACCATTGAGCAAGTCGACTTTACCCGTGACAGCGTGCGCAAGATCCTCTCCGGTCTTGCCCCGGCTGACGAAAATGAGAGCCGCATTTTCGGCATGAAAAAGGGGTTGGAGTTCATCAGTGATTTGGGGAACCAAATCACTGAAGCTTCGATCCATCGGCTCTATGAAATGGCAATCGGGGCCTATCTCCCTGAGGAAGACCGTTTGCTTCCCGGCCAGTTCTACCGGCACGATAGTGTATATGTTGTCGGCACAAAGGTGGAGCATGCTGGTCTGCCCTGGCAGGAGCTGCCAGCATATATGGCGGAGTTGGTCGCTTTTATCCACGAAGACTCGGAGATCAACGATCTGCTGAAAGCGGCGCTGATCCACTTCTATATAGCGTACCTGCATCCTTATTTCGACGGCAATGGCAGAATGGCACGATTGGTTCATCTGTGGTACTTGGCGCAGCAGGGGTATTCCTCTGCGCTGTTTGTGCCGCTCTCCGAGTATATCAACAAAAGTCGCAAGGGATACTATGACGCCTATACGCTGGTGGAGGAAAACGCCCGCATCAGCGGCGTTTTGGATGCGACCCCGTTCCTGGTCTACTTTATTGAAAATGTATACCACAAGCTGAACGGTGCGCTTCCGGCCACTCAGACGACCGCCGCATTCCAAGCTGCGCTGTCCCAGGGGCAGGTCACAGAGAAGGAAAAGGCGCTGTGGGAATTTGTACTCTCGGCCTATGGAGAGGCGGAGTTCTCCACCAAGCAGTTGGAGAAAGATTTTGGGAACGCCGCCTATGCAACGATCCGCAGCTTTGTGCTGAAATTTGAGCGGCTGGGGCTGCTTCGCTCGGCACAGTACGGGAGCCGAACGAGGTATGCAGTTCGTATGGGTTGAGAAATGCGCATACCAGCATTTCAGCACACCTTATAAAGCAGAAAACTAAAGCAGGAAGCGGGCAGTGATGGTTTCCCATCACTGCCCGCTTTTCAAAAACTCATTTCAAAGTTCTTAGCACTTGCCAACCTTTTTCTTTGCAACGCCAAGCACAGTCAGAGCGCCTCCACTGACGAACAATGCCACAACAGCCAAAACAATGCCACTGTGATCACCAGTTTGCGGATTGTTGGTGGTATTGCCGGGGGTTACAGCTGTGCCGGGATTTGTGCCGGGATTACTACCACTTGCAGCCTTAACCGTGAAATTGGTGCTGCACTCGCCGTCATTAAATACAACGGTAAGGCTGTGATTGCCAACAGGCAGCGTTGCAAGATAATCCTTGCTCAGCGTAACAATCGTCGAGCCAGATTTCGCCGTATAATTTTTAATGTCAATGAGTTTCCCGTCCACCTTCACGCCGGTAAACTTGCTGAATTCGCCGTTTGCACGGACGGTCAGGGTGCCGTCGCTGTTCTGCGTCCAAGAGCCGTTGGCACCCTCGATGATCTTGTAATCCGCAGTGCTACCGCCACCAGTGGTGCCGCCACCAGTGGTGCTGCCGCCGGTAGTGCTGCCGCCAGTGGTGCCGCCGCCGGTGGTACCGCCGCCAGTAGTGCCGCCGCCGGTGGTGCCGCCGCCGGTGGTGCCGCCGCCGGTGGTGCCGCCGCCGGTGGTACCGCCGCCAGTAGTGCCGCCGCCAGTAGTGCCGCCGCCAGTGGTGCCGCCGCCAGTAGTGCCGCCGCCAGTGGTGCCGCCGCCGGTGGTCACATTGATACCGCCAGCCACAATGGTCGGGTTGAGCTTAACATTCTGCGCATTCTTAAAGGTGGTCGTCTCAAGCGTTACCTGCGCACCATCTGCGCAATCTGCTTTTACATTGAATGTCAAGGTAAACAGAACACCATCGTCCGTATGCTCCCCTGCGTTAGCATCAACATAGAGATTCACCTTTCCCGTATCTTTATTACCGGTAAAGTTGCCCTCAATATTTCCCTTTTCAGCTTTTGTCAGCTCCAGTTTATCTCTGTCATACTTGACGGTAAAGTCAAAAGCCGCAAACCCCGGATTATCCGCAATGGAAACATTCAGTGTAACTTCGTCGCCCGCCTTAACTTCTTTTTGTACAGTCTCAACGGTGATCGTAGCCGCACTGCCGTTATCAGTGCCAGCTGCCATAGCAGGGGTGAGCGCCATTGTGAACACCACCACTATGGAAAGAATCACCGATAACCATTGTTTTGCATTCTTCATGTTTTTTCGTTCCTTTCTTTATGAAAATGTGTTGTATCACATGATACACGTAGGGTTGCTACTTCTGTCGAAGGATGCCCTATCCGGCATCCTTCGACAGAAAAGGAATCTCAATCGCCGTAGCCGGCCAACCGCCGCTGGAGAGCCCAGGCATCGAAAATATCAACATCACCATCGCCATTGATATCGCCATTAGCAGGAATGATACCTTCTACATCATACCCCGCAAGGTAGCGACTCAGTGCGTAGACATCGAAAATATCAACATCGCCATCGCCGTTAACATCGCCAGCCACGGTGCTCTGTAGATTAAAGCGGCTGTCCATGTTGGCCAAGCGGTTTTCGATCCAGGTTGTCATCTCATCCACAACGCCCTGATAGCTCGCGCCCTGCCAAATGTGGCCTGCCTCCTCCGGGTTGCCGATGCGGATATAATCCCAGATGGTGTAGTTCATAGCCGCATTGTCCTTCAGGAGAGCGTACTGCCGTGCGATGGTTCCATTGCTGCCCAGCAGGTCACGAACCTCCGAGGCAAAGGTATTGGTGTAGTACTCCTTGACCGCAGCTTCAAAGGCCGGTATCTGGATCAGAGCCTTCGCCAGATAGTGGTAGTCCACGATCTCCGCACCGTTGGTCTTGTTCCAGCCTGTACCGAAGGTCATATCCTGATCCCAGATGGGGCCGGCATACATCATGCCGTCTGCATCCTTGTAGAAATAGACCGAGGAGATGAATCCGTCACAATTCAGCGCCAGCTCCTGCAGCAGGAACACCTTGACCAGAGAATCCATGTCCACATACTCATAGAAATACTTTCCGGTAGAGGCATTATAGCCCGTGTACGCGCCGGTATCATCCGTGGCGTAAACAGCGTCCTCAAAAGCCTGATAGTACTCACTGATGTACTTCATGGCGGAATCGCCGCACCACTCGGGGCTCTTGACATTGAAGGCAACGCCCTGGCGGGTCTTGAAGCCGCTGACCTCATCCCACATCTCGTGATTCAGCTCGATGAGATAGCCGCCCGTGATGTTCTCAGGCTCCTTCAGATCCTTGGTGTACTGGTACTGCTGACCGTAGCTATTCTCCGCCAGAGCGGTGGTCATATCGGTACCGTAGCCTTCATTGAGCTGTTCATACGCCTGCTCCATATCCGTGATGGCCACAGAAGTCGCTCCCACGGAGTTCTTCTCGCTGAGGAGATAGACACCGCGGTACTCCCCATCATAGTAGAGGTTGACCCAATCGCAGCTTGCGGTATACGCAAGCCCCAGCTCAGCGGCCAGATCCTTGATGAGCTTATCGTGCATCTGTGTGGCATCGAAGTAGCTGGCCAGCAGCACCCACGTCTTGACCTGCTCCTGCTTCCCCAACAGATCGCTGGGCTCTGCCAGCTTGATCTGATAGGACTTCTTCTCGGCGTAGGTGAACGTGGAATTGCCCCGCGCCTTGATCTGCTTAAGCTCTCCAGAGTAAACAGGCGTGCCATCAGCGCCGATCAGGTTCATGGTGCCGGTCGCAGCATTGCTCTTACTTGCATCTACCCAATCGCGTCCCTGTGCAGCGTCGCTGCTGGTCAGATACATGGTGGGAATGGCAGAGGCCTGCATCACACGGAAGGTCAGGGGCTGTTTGCCCTTACCCACGGAAGCGGTGATCTCCCGATAGCCGTCCGCGCCCACGGCTGCCACTGCGGTAACATCCACAGCATCGCTCAAATAAGTCTTTCCCTTGTTTCCGGAAAGCATGACTTTATCGCTCGCGGGCTCCGTAACAAAGGTCAGAGACAACTGCGTCATGTCTGCGGAAGCTGGCAGGAAGAGATACTTGACGCCATCCTTCTCTGTAAGGGTGATCTGATGACCGTCCACGGTAGCCGCCACAGAGGTGACATCCGCCGGTGCGGGATCCGTCCGCGCATAGAGAACATTCGACCACTTAGCACTATTGTAGACCTTGTTGTTTTCCGTAGGAACTTTCGTGCGGCCAGCCGCCACAAAGTAGTAGCCCATATCCGCAGTCAGGCCGGTTACTGTAAGGGTCGTCTTTTCAGTGGTTCCCACGGACTGTCTGCTGCTGTTGTTCTCGTTGCACCGAAATACCTCGTAGTACCCCGCGCCGGGAGCCGCAGACCACGTCAGCGTCACGGAATCCTCCGTAGTCTCCGTACACTTCAGATCCGTTACATCATTAGGCACGATGTAATAGGTCAGCGTCTTTTTTCCGTAGTAGTCACCACGGCCTGTGCACTCGATTTCCGCCTCACCGATGTCCTTGCTGTCAGGCCATTCCACATAGAGATCCGGGATCCGGTTGTTGATGAGGTTGTTATCGTTGCTCTGTGTCAGCACAAAGTCCCCGTACTTGGCAAAGCTGCTGGGGCGAACTCCTCCCTCACGATAATAGTATCCGGGCACCGGTGTAAGGTCGCGCGGATCGTCGGGGCTGCCGAACTTGAACACTACCTCTTCCCCGGCGATGTCAATGCCCTTCGTTTTGCAGACCTTGCAGACATAGTCGTCATCCCAGACATGACCAACAGGCATCTGGAAAGCTGATCTGTCCGTTGTGTCGCAGCCCGGGCAGGTATACGTGATATAACCGCCGGTCACGCAGGTACGGCTGTCGTTCTGCGTCGTCACATAGGCATAGCCATCCGCGCAGGAGTGATATCTGTCCCCTCCCATCGAGGAGAACTCGTTCTTCTTGACGCTGCCCTCTGCAAGGATCACCTGCTTGCCGTCCGTGGTAGACAGCAGGCCGCTGAATGCATACTCGCCCGTGGGCTCCAATGCCGTTCCGCAGACCGTACAGGTAATCGTCCCCTCGGACATATCGTACTTGCTGGCGGCATCCACCTTGTGATTGCCCAGCTCGCAGTCGGTGCGCGTCTCAGTGTAAGAATCCAGCTCCGTGCCGTCATACTTGACCGCCTTCACCGTGAAGGTCTCCTCCGTGGCCTTCACCGTCAGGTACATACCGGTATAATCGTTGTGCGGGATCGCTTTTACATACTCATCGCGGTCATGGAACTCATTGCTCTTGCCACTGAGGTCACCGCAGACATAGTACACGACACCGCCGCGGCTATTTTCATCCTGCGCTATGCCTCCGATCATAGGATAAGTCCGCGCATAAGCGTGATCATCCCCACCGAACACAAAGTCAAAGCCCGCCTTTTCAATAGAAGAGATAATCTCCGGCGTTGCAGAAACAGACGCTGTGCCATAAATCGGCTCATGGGCTACAAGAACTTTCCAGATGCAGTCAGTGGTCAGGTTTTCGGCAATATCGGCAAGGGTCTCCGCCAGTTTCGTTCCGTTGTTAATAGCAACAACACAAACCTTACCATACTCCATCTTGTACCAGCTATTCTGGGTACTGACAGGCAAATCATAGATCGCGTTACTAATTTCACCGTCCAGATCACCATAATATTCGTGGTTGCCCATAACATGGATCATGTCCACACCGCTGAGAGTCTTGCTGTTGACCGTGTTTAGGAACGGGCGCCAGTTTTTAACATACTCCGTTACATTGTCAATAGCATCGCCGGTCTGGATAGCAAAATCATAGACCGTTTCGTCACTTGCCAGAACCTCAAGGACATGGCTCAGGTTGGCAGTATCCGAGGATTGAATATCGCCGAGGATAAAGAAGTTGGTCGACTCAGCCCCTGCCGCAGGCATCTTAAAGCTCTGCGTATCAGACCATGTCTCCCCGTCACCCACCTGATAGTAATAGGTCTCGCCGGGCTGCAGACCGGTAAGGGACACCTTATTGCTCCGCAAAGCATCACCATGGCTGCTCTGCACAAAGGTCTGAATGGTAGAGTTCCCCTCCACCGTGACAGGATTGGTCAGGTCATTTGCGGTGGAATATTTCACGAAAGCCTTTGCTGCAGAACCATCAATCTGGGTAAGCCAAGTTATGCTCTTAACATTTGGCTCAGATACGCCATTGGTCATGATGCCAAAGGGTTTGCCCTCGTTCTCCGCCGTCCGCTCACAGACGATCACCCGCTGATTCCAAGAGCGCCCGCTGTTGGCCTTTTCCGCATAGAAGGTATACTCACCCTCAGCACCAAAGGTATAGGCCAATTTACCCTTCATATTTGTTTTGCCCAGCTTGGTAGCCTCATTAGAATCTTTATTTACCTGATAGATATTTGCACGGGAAACAGGCTTTCCCTCTGCATCCGTCACAGTCAGCGCCGTCGCCATTCCGGCAACGACCTGCTCACAGCTAAGCTGATACCCCGCCGTCAGCGCGACCTCCTGCTCCGTACCGGAGAAGGTATAGGTCTTGCCGCTCTCCGTGCCGTCGTCAATGGTATAGTTACCCTTCGTGACGGTGTATCGCAGCGTGTCCCCCTCCGCGACGTCCGCGGGGATGTTGATGATAAGGTATCCCAGCTCAGACACATAGTCATATTCAGCTGCGGTTTCCGCTCCGAAGAGCCGTGCCAGCAGTGACCGCTGTGCCGGCTTCCGTGTGATCGTGATCTTTGCCTGTTTATCTGTCTTTTCAAGTGTCAGCAGATAATCATCGGAGCTTTCCACGGTCGCGCCCTGCAGATACTTGGCGGCGTTGCCCATGGTGCTGAAATCTACGGTGATCTCGGCCTTGGTCACAGGCTCTCCCGTGTTGTTCACGATGGAGAGGGCGTATTCCTTGCCAATCTCCGGCGCTTCCGGCTGGGGCAGCACATCGATGGCCGATCTCTGACCCTTGGCATCCTCTACCCGGAAGGTACGCGTCTCTTCGGTCACATTGCCGTAGAAGTCCTTGAGCCGAATTGAGAGAGTGTGAGAGCCGTTACGGAGGTTCACGCCCTTAAGGTAGAGCGAGCCTTCGTTGATCTCCAGCTGATCGGTGTAGTCCGCGCCGTCCAGCAGCACGCGGATACCGCTCTGGTCAATGCCGGTGGCGTACTTGTCGGTGAGCTCGCTGTCGGAATACACAGCGGAGAACGTGAGAGTGCCGCTGCTGAGAACAGTGGAGCCGTCCCCGGCCAGCACCGTGCCGCTGCCGGTCTCCGTGACAGACTCCAGCACAGGACGAGTGATATCGTTGGTGTTGGTGCCGTAGATGAACTGGACATTATCCACCAGAATATGTCCCTTGAAGCGCTCGTGCATCAACTGCGTCTTTACGACGCGGAAGGTATAGGCGCGGTAGACATCAATGGGCATCTGCATGGCGGAGATATCTGCCTCCACCCAGAGCCAGCCCTTGCCGGCCATTTCTCCCAGAGTACTCAGGGTGACCTCGTTTCCGTCGGCGTCCTTACCCTTGCCGTAATACTGGGTGTACATGGTCGTTCCCTTGGGGATCGTACCCATTTTGCCGTCAACACCGTAGTTGACATACTCCATACTGCCGTCAGCTTTTAGTATCCTATAGCCGCCGCTGGCACCCGCCTGCTCGACCCCACTCGCACCGGCGGCTAAAATGGCCTTCAGATTATAGGGGCAGTTCTTCAAGTCCGCCGGCACATTTACCCACATGCCGATCTTGGTGGGCTGCACAGTATTGACATACAGGTCGCAGGAGAAGCCACCATCCGCTGCCGCAACTGATGTTTCACCACAGGGTGAAAAGTCAAAGCACAGCTTAAACGCCTGCTCGCCAAAGCGGACGCGTTCATCCACCGCCGCGCTGACCACCCCGGAGCCGTCAAAGTCTACTGCAGCATTGGTGGCCGAACGAATCCAAAGGCCGTACTCCCGAATGTGCTCATCTGTCAAATGGCCTTTTCCAGTAAAATCGCCTGTATTCGCATCGCCGTTGCTTCTGTTTGTAATGTAGGTATTCCAGTTGGCCCCCTCCCGAGGTTCAAAGTCCATAAGCACCAGCGGTTCCAAGCCCACCACCAGCTCCACCTGTCCGGTCACAGCCGGGTCAATGGAAAGGGTCACCTTGGCCGTTGCCCGCAGGGAGTTGTTCTGATCCGCGGCAAAGCGATTGCCCGTGAATTTACCGACTGTGAATTGAGCCACCCGATTCTGAATGCCCTTTGTTCCCGCAGTTCTTGGTGCTTCCTCATGCGGCACTACATCCTCGGCAATATTATCCTTAAAAACTGTACCGTCGGTATTCAGGATCGTCGAGGATGTATGGGTGAGGTTAGCGATAATTTGGATTGTACCATCCTCAAGGATGTTAGGATGAAACTCCTCATCGTATCTGGTCGTATACAGAGCCAGCGTACCATTGTCGAATGTTCCTACACCCTTCCCACTGCCTGTAATAGACATGTATACATCTTTCCACTGGGAAGTACCAGCGGGCACCCATCCCGGATAAAAGTAGCTTTCAACTTGTAAATTGTACTTATAGCTGATGGGCTTGCTCTCGTCCAGCGTCCACTCAAAATCTCCATCCTTATACCTGACCTCACGGCCTTGCCATGTGGGTTTGAAGGTCAGGTCGCTGGTCTCGCCGAAATCGATGGAAACGCTGCTGTTGGTAAAGTCTAGTTTGTCCGGCCACCGGATCTGAATGGCGGTCTGTCCCACAGTCTCGCCGTTGACCTGCAAGCCGACAATGACTTCGCCGCAGTCGTCGGTCGCCGTATAAACACCGTCCGTGTCAATGCGGCCGCTGCCGGAGAGCACCGTCCACGCAGCGCCCGCGGGAATATCCGCACGGCCGCCGGCCGCATCCACGCCCGCCGCCGCAAACTGTACCGTGCTGCCAGGCGTATAGACCTCGTTATTGGGCGTCAGCACTGCGTGATCGAACTGCCCTGTGGGCTGTGCCTTAGAAAGCACCATAATGGTGTTGGATACCTTGCGCTCATAGCCGTCGGAGGGGCGGCAGCGCAGGGTCAGGCCAGCCGATGTATTGTTTTCCGACTCACCCTCACGCTGGGTAGCAAAAGTAGAGGAGCCGCCGCCATCCAGGTTGACCGCCTGTACGCAGCCCAGCGCTTCCATGGCCGCGCCGACCTCCGCCATAGTCATACCCACAGAATAGGGTGCCTGGCGGCCATCCACCATCAGCATTACCACGGTACCGTCCGCCTTGATACCGATAGCCGTGCGGGACGCGCGGGTGGTGTTGTCCAGTCCGCTGCGGGCGTGTCCGTTTTCAAAAATATCGCCAAAGCTGGCAACAGCCTCCCGGACATTGCCGGCAGCAAGGGCAGCCTTACACTCCTGCGCGCTGGTAATATGCGCCGCGCCGCTGCCGTCGATCCAGAATGTAGTGCCAGTCGGCTCATTGATCACGGTGCCGCTCATGATGAAAGCACCGCTGGGGCGGCCATTGCTCATGTCGTAGCCGCCGGCATTGATCGCGCCCACAACATTGGTGTTGCGGCGGGTCTGCATGCTCTGCGCCTGCTTGGTCGTCTCCGTCATGGCCCAGTTTCTGCCGGTTTTAATGGTGTCAATGTCATCGTCGCCGTAGCCCACTGCCACAGAGGCCGTGGAGTCCTTGCCGACCTTGATCTCCATCACATGCCCCATCATCTGCTGTGTCAGCGATGCATTATTTAAGATCCATTCATACTCTGTCACATCGGGTGTGACAGCATATTTTTTCTCTGATATTTGCTGAATCCCCAGTGTTCCAAGGCCTCCCTCCGCCTTGGTATCCACCGCCAGCACCTGCATAGGGATCAGAGAAACCACCATGCACAATGCAAGCAAAACCGTTAGCATTCTTCTTCGCATCATTTCTTCTCCTTTGTTTTGTATCATTCTTGACAGACTGCACATTTTGTATCTGTTTCCGTCCTAAATGCAAATAGAGATTTTCCCCAGCGGGGCACTGTTTTTCAAGCGCCTATTATCCTATATATCAGGTCAGACAATAAACGCTTATTCTTTTGTTGTCATTAAAATCTATCGATCAGCCGAAATGCTTCGCAGAGTTAGTCACTCTGCTAAAAAACATTTCCAGAGCAGCAAATGAGGCTGTTGAGTGAGAATTTTAATCTCTTTGACACAAAAGTTGACTGCGAATAATTCAAAGCCCCACCGCCGACAACTTGTCCATGTTTGCACGCTTCAATTCCATGGAGGAGTGCACATAGCGATTCAGCGTAATGGTTGTATTGGCATGCCCCAAAACCTCAGACAGTGACTTTATCTCAAAGCCAACCTCAACCGCTCGGGTTGCAAAGGTGTGCCGGAGGGTATGTGCGTGAACACCCTTCAGGCCGCATTCTTTTGTATACTTCTCAATGCGGTATTGCAGCATGCGTGGCTCCATATATTTCTCTGTACCAGTAAGGATATAGGCATTGCCATTATAAACGGCAAATTTCCGGCAAAGCTCGGCGGCATGATCCGTCAGCGGAATGGTACGGATGGAAGTCGCACTTTTGGGCGCACCAATAACAATATGGGTGCGATTTTTGTTTTCCCCTTCCATGCAGCGTAGCCGCTGAAGTGTAGCGCTAATACGAATCGTTTTCTCCTGTAGGTTGACATTATCCCATCTTAAAGCGCATAATTCTCCGATTCGTATACCGGAAAGCAGCATAAGCAGCACGCCGAATTTGCAGAAATCAGCATCTGCCAACAAGAACTTCACAAACCGTTCTTGCTCACTGCGGTCAAGTACCCGAATTTCCTTTTTTCTTTTTGGGGATAATTAATTTCGACCGCTGCACACAGGCTCGGCAATTGTGCGGCAACATATTTCAGCACACTGTGTAGCACCACCAGAATGTCATGCACAGTCTTGACCGCAAGGTTGTCATCAAATAACAGCCCATGTGCAAAATTATCCACAGTATCTGTCGTGATGGTCGCAGGAAAGCAAGAGCCTAACTTTGGTTTGATATACTTCTCTAAAATGGTATTGTATTTAATGTAAGTGGATTCCCTGACCTTACTTTTTCGCAAACGCAACCACTCGTCACAGAAAAAGCTAAACCGATGCCGATGGTCAGTCGGGGGCACTGGTCTGCCTACGACTATCTCTGCTTTACACTTTGATACCTTTTCCTTCGCCTCTTTGTAGCTCTTACCGTAACAAAAACCGTATTTTGCCTTACCGGACAGCTCATAACCCTTGATATACCGAGCCTCCCATCGTCCATCTTTTCTTTTGAATATGTTTTCACCTTTGCGCATTTTGATTCCTCCTGATTATTTATTGCCCGTAGCGGCAGATATATTGTAGCGCAGTAACGGCGTAGCATGAACCATTCATCAGGGTGACTGCTATACTGACTGGAAAAAGCCAATAAAATGACATAAATTTCTTGGCAAAAGCGGGAGAACGATATTTAGGGAAAGTTTTCTTAAGATTTCATTTTTTCTTCTTGCACTTTCTGCTTTTGGGAGCTATAATAATTTTATAAATATGAGTAAACACAAGAAATGATAGTTTCACAGAGTGACTAACTCTACGAAAAATTTTAGCCGCAGTTCACAAAACTGCGGCTCTTTTTAATACAAGGAAAAGCGTGTGTCGGCTTTCGTCCGGCACACGCTTTTTATCATGCAGTATGACTCACCTTCTGTCCCCGCTCCTCCTTAATCACCTCGCCGGTGCAGCCGCCATTACGCCGTTGGTTGATGCAGCCGACGAATTTGTAGTAGATGTCCACCTGCTGGGTCTTAACACCATCCGCCCCGACTACCTTTTCATGTACCACGATCCTCTCGATCAGCTCGTTGAGGATGTAGGGCGTCAGCTCTGTAATGCCGGTATATTTCCAGATGAGGGGCAGGAACTGTTCGATATTTTCGTAGACCTTATCGCTCTTTGAAATCTCTGCTGCCAGCTCCTCCCGCTGCCCTTGGAGGGAGGCCTGCTCACGTTCGTATTTCGGAGCCATGGCCTGATAGCGGTCCTCGCTGATTTTCTCTAATGCCGCATCCTCATAGAGCTTGTTCAGGATCTTGGACAACTCGCCAATACGCTTGTCCACCCGTTTCAGCTCCCGCTTGTATCGGTCGACCTCCGCTTTTTGCTTCTCCGTGTGGAGCGAGACCAGCATCTCCATGTAATCCTGTGCTGACCGCCGCGCCTCCACCGCATTGCGCCGAATATCCTCCAGCACCAGTTGGTTCAGTGTTTTCCATCCGATGGCGTGGGAGGTGCAGCGGGATTTCCCGTAGTTTTTGTACACCCAGCAGGAGAAGCCCGTATATCGCCCCTTACGTTTATCGTAGCTGGCATTCAGCGATGAGCCGCAATCCGCGCACTTCACCAGTCCTGCGAAGGGCTGCACCTCGCCGCTGGCATTTTCGCGCCGCTTGGCGCGCATCATCTGATGCACTGTGTCCCACAGCTCCTGTGTGACCAACGCCTCGTGCGTGTTGTCCACTACGATCCACTCGGACTCGTCCGTTTCCACACGCCGTTTGTCAAAGAAGCCCTTTGTCTTGCTGCGGCCGAAAACCACCTTTCCCAGATACACTGGGTTCTCGAGGATGGTGCGGATGGAGCTGGCGTGCCAGTCAAAGGGCTTGCGCCAGTAGTCACTCTTATAGTAATTCGGATTGTTTTGGTTGAAGTAGGCCTGTGGGTTGAGAACCCCCTTTTCCCGCAGGATCTTTGTCATCCGCACATAGCCGATGCCATCAGCGAACATACGGAAAATGTCCCGCACCACATCCGCTGCCGGTGGGTCGACGATCAGGTGGTGACGGTCATCGGGGTCTTTCTGATAGCCGAACGGCGCACGGCTGCCCATAAACATTCCGCTTCTTGCCCTGGCCTGGTGCGCGGCTCTTGTTTTGGTGGATGCCTGCCGCGCATAGAACGAGTTGATAACATTGGTGAAGGGCAGCACCAGATTGTCCAGTCCCTTGGCGGAGTCAATGCTTTCCGCCACCGAGATGAAGCGGACGTTTTTCTGCTCGAAGTAGTGTTCAATGTACATACCCATCTGCGCGTATTCTCTGCCGAAGCGGGATAGGTCTTTCACAATGACCGTGTTTACTTTTCCGCTTTCGATGTCCTCCAACATCCGCTGGAACTCCGGGCGCTCAAAGTTTGTACCACTCCAGCCGTCATCACAGTAGTAGTCCGCGATGCCGATATGCTGTTCTTTACAGTATTGTGTCAGCAGCGTGCGCTGCGTCTGAATACTGCCGGATTCGCCCACGCTGCCATCGTCTTGACTAAGCCGACAGTAGACCGCCGCTTTTTCTTCCATAGCTTTCACTCCTTTCGCCACACACAATACCCTTAGTCGCCGTCAATAGCTATATCCACATCTGACGAAGAAGCATTCGTAACTTCGTGCAGATCGCATGAACGAAAGGCATCGGTGAGCAGCTCTCCCAGCTTGTCACAGACATCTTTGTTACCGCTGTAGTGACTGACTGTCACATATCGGATGCCTCGAATGACAGTCACATTTTTTAAACAGTCTCCTTCGTATAGAAACATGATGTACCTCCAATCGTCACTCTTGTGAGTCGCTGATCACGTCTTTCAGCGAAATCGTACCGCGTGTGCTGGTGACCTCGCGGACGCTGCCGCCGCGCATCTTGTTGTATTCCTCGCGTGTCATGTCCACGTCTGCTGCCAGCAGGTGGTTGGTGATGTTGTGCTCCACGGCCAGGTTGAACAGCAGCTTGGCCATGCGGTTTTCGAACACGCCCAACGAACCTTCCAGCACGCCAGCCACTGCGTGAGGCAGGAACGCACCGGCGTTCTGCACCTTCAGGTAGCCGTCGTAGAACCGAACAGCCTTCTCTACGAACTCACTTTGGCTGCCGCAGTTGGCCAGCGGCGCGTTTATTTCTATCATTTTCTTCGCTTCCGGCGTAAGCCAAAAAGCGTACTTTTCCTTGTTATTTGTCATTTCATTTTCCTCCTTGAAATTTTGCCGCGACCCCGCAGCTTTTCCCGTAATTGCGGGATCATTTCTGTTCTCGACCCCACCGCCCTCCGAAAATTCCCTTCTACGACGCCGCTGGTGGAACGGCGCAACTGCCCGCACTGTGGGCAGAAGTGACCGGGGCGGGGGTGTCCACGACGCCGCCCCTTTCTCCTGCTTCGCTTTCGGCGCACCGAAACGCTCCCCAACACGCGCCCGAATAGGCTGGATGGTATCCGTACCCCACCTCCGCCCCACGAAGCCACACGGCGGCCCACAGGCGGCAACACGGCGGGCAACGGGCGTGAGGCGCAGTGGGACTGTGAATTCCTCTTTTCCTTCCCTGGGTTTGCTCCAAAATCGTGATTTTCCGGAGCGAAATAGCATCGTGTGCCTCTGTCAAAAATCGGTACATTTTCGCTCTGTGACGGCTGTGACAGGTGTGACGGCAAATTCAACACAGGCACCATATCAGTTTTCCCCGTCACTGCCGTCACTCCCGTCACACGGAAGGCAAAGGATGCTCAGTGTCCGCGTTGTCCGTGTGCGTTCGCTGACCACGCGGATGCCGTTCTGCTCCAGCACCTCTGCGTACTTCACCAGCCGTTTGGACAGCACGCTGGGCGTCAGTTTCTCACCCGTCTGCGTTTCCAGCAGCGCACTCAACTCCGTAGCCGTTCCCTCGAAGCTGCCCAGCCCCCGCAGAAATGCAGAGAGGGAAATTGCCTCCGGGTCGATAGAAATGCGCTCCTCCTCCACCGGCTCTGTCAGCCGCCATGTATAGTCGCTCTTGTCGAATACCAACGGCAGCTCGCGGTATTCTATGTCCCGTCCGGTGCAGTACAGGGTCGCTTGACCGCTGCCGCGCCTACGTTCCTTCAGCACGAAGTTGCTGTCCGTTGCACCGCTGATACCTGTCGTGCCGGAGATCATGTTCATGGGATCGTCATCGTTCATCTTACGGAGGTGGTGAATGAGCAGGATGGCGATGTGGTGCTTGTCCGCCAACGCCTTCAGTACAGAGATGTCACGGTAGTCGTTGGCGTAGGGATTGCCGCTGTCGCTGCCGGTGCGGATGCGCTGTAATGTGTCGATGACCACCAGCGAGGTGTCGGGGTGCTGCGTAAGAAAGTTGGTGAGCTGCTCCTCCAGCCCCTCGCCGATGCCTGCGGCGAGGGTAGCGAAGTGCAGTGCCTCCGGCGCGTCGTCGGTGATCTGAAACAGGCGGCTTTGGATACGGGTGAGGCTGTCCTCCAGGCAGAGGTAGAGCACAGTGCCTCTATGGGTCGGGAAGTCCCACACGCTTGTTCCCTGCGCCACTTGCAGACACAGCCACAGAGCCAGCCACGATTTGCCCACCTTCGGTGCTCCGGCAAGGATGTGTAACCCCTGCGGCAGCAGCCGGTCTATGATGAACCGTGTGGGCGGTAATGTAGTGGACAGCAGCGTGTCCGCGTCGATGGTTTGCAGTTGTTGATGCGTCATGCATATCATCTCCAATCTAAAGTTTTTTCTGTACGACCCAGTGTGTTCATGGTATAATGAATGCAGGACGCTATACATGAAAAAGTGATCTTTCTCCGCTGCGGAGAAAGATCACTTGTGGACAAAACGGGAAGGTACGCCAATGGAGAGAAAACTCGGCCTGTATGTCACGCTGGGCGACGACGGAAGTCTGAAACGCACCTTGGTTTCCATATCTGGCGAGACAAATTTGGAGGCGACAACGCTGAATGACGAGGTCATCCTGTTCTCTGAACTCATTTTTGATTTCTATGCCTTTATCGTAGATCGCATCCGGCTGTCCGCTGCATATCTGGTCACGCAGGACGGCGACGGGAAGGATACCGTCGATATGCGCGTATTTGAGTTCATACAGGATACGGTGCAGGATTTGATCGAGGAGTTTGAAGAAGACGATCCCCTATATGGAACGCTTACGAGAACCATCATGGAAGACCGAATCCCCGCTGCTGACGGGAGCGACACATATCCCGTGACTGCCGTGGAAAAAATCATTTCAGAATTGTCCGCGGTGATGCTTACACAATTCTCTGTGAACAATATCCTGCGGGATATGCGCTTCCATGTCCCCGTCGATCTGGACAAGAAATACCGGAGCTTGCAGGAGGTAGAATTCACACAGATTTCCAGCTTTTCAAATCTGCATACCCCAGAGTATCTGTTCCGTTCTGCGGCTGACTACTACACGTTTCTGGTACTCCACTTTATCGCTGCCGAACCGCGCGTAGCATTGTGTGAATGCTGCGGCAGATACTTCATTCCAAAGACCGCCAAGAAAACCTTGTATTGCGACAGAGTGCTGAAGGACGATAAAACATGCAAGGACTTGGGCCCCGCATTAAAGCATAAGCTGCAGGCGCAGAATAAAAAGGTCGTGGAGGAATTTGACCGTGCAAAGCAGCGAATGTACAAGCGCTATGAGCGTGCGCTGGACCCAAATAAAAAGGCATCCAAAAGGGATCTGAGCTATGCGGAGTATTATGAGTGGTTGGAAAATGCAACGGAAGCACGGGATGCGTACCTTGCAGGAAAGCTCTCCGAGAAAGACGCTCTGAAGGCTATTAGGGAAGATTTTGTAAACAGAGACAAAATGTAAGAACAAACGCAAATCAGAAAATGCAAAACAGTGAACGGCACGAAGGGTACCCCTTCGTGCCGTCCGTTCTTATCGTCAATTCGATTCCGGACGCACGGCGTTAAATATGCACAAATTAAGCCGTCTTTTATGTATCATTCGCCGAATTTTCCCATTATTCGCCACCTTATACCCTGTGCATATTGCCAACAGAATACAATCGTAGTATAATCAATGTGCGTAATTTTGACCACCTGGGAGGTGTTGCTATGGCTGTGCCAAAACTGATCATCCGGCCGAAGAAGTACACAGAGGAATCTGCCGTGATCTCCATGCGTCTGCCCAAGGATATGCTCAGGGATATTGACGCAATCGCCAAGTATGTGGGCTGCACCCGCAACGAGATCATGGCGAAGTGCTTTGAGTTCGCGTTAGAACACATGGAAGTATCGGAACGACAGGACGGAACTGACCATCCGCTGAAATAAACGAGGGGAGAAAGAGAAATGTCTGTTATCAAATGCAAAATGTGTGGCGGAGATCTGGAGCTGATCGAGGGCAGCAGCGTCGCCGTGTGCGAGTACTGCGGCTCGCAGCAGACGGTACCCGCCGCTGACAATGAGAAAAAGCTGACCCTGTTCGCCCGCGCCAACCGGCTGCGCCTTGCCTGCGAGTTCGACAAGGCCGCCGGTGTGTACGAAAGCATCGTGGCGGACTTCCCCACGGAGGCCGAGGCCTACTGGGGTCTTGTGCTGTGCCGCTACGGCATCGAGTATGTGGATGATCCCGCCACGGGGAAGAAGATCCCCACCTGCCACCGCTCCAGCTTTGACAGCGTGATGGAGGACAGCGACTTCGAGCAGGCACTGGAGAACGCCGACGCCGTGGCGCGGCGTGTCTACCGGGACGAGGCCAAGGCCATCGAGGAGCTGCGCCGGGGCATCGTGGAGGTGTCCGGCAAAGAGCCGCCCTACGACATTTTCATCTGCTACAAGGAGACGGACGAAAACGGTGAGCGCACCGTGGACAGCGTCATCGCGCAGGATGTGTACGACGCGTTGGCGGAAAAGGGCTATCGGGTGTTTTTCAGCCGCATTTCATTGGAGGACAAGCTGGGTACGGAGTATGAGCCGTACATCTTCGCCGCGCTGCACTCCGCCAAGATCATGCTGGCCTTCGGCACGGACTATGAGTATTACAACGCCGTGTGGGTGAAAAACGAGTGGAGCCGCTTTTTGCAGCTGATGACCAAGGACAAGAGCAAGCACTTGATCCCCTGCTACAAGGGTATCGACGCCTACGATATGCCCAAGGAGTTCGCCAAGCTCCAGGCACAGGACATGGGCAAGGTGGGCGCGATGCAGGATCTTCTGCGGGGCGTGGATAAGATCATGGGGAAAGGTGCGGGTGCTGCGCCTGCTGCGGACACAACGGCTTCTCCTGCTCCCACGGTAAATCCAACGGTCTCTTCGCTGCTGGAGCGCGCTGAAATGTTCCTTGCCGATGGCGATTGGGATAATGCGGATACATACTGTGAAAAGGTTCTGGACATGGAGCCGAAAAACGGCACGGCATATCTCTACAAACTGATGGCGGAGCTGAAGGTGAAGAAGCAAGCGGATTTGGAAAACTGCTCAGACCCGTTTGACACCTCTGCACTTTGCGAGAAAGTACTCCAGTATGGCGCAGAGGAGGATATTGCATTTCTGCAGGAATGCAACAACGCCATCCGTTATCGGAACGCAACGCAGATGCTGGAACAGGCCAAGACCGCAGAGGAATACCAAGAAGCGGCAGAATTGTTTGCTAAGATTTCGGGTTATAAAGATGCAGATAATTGGGCGCAAAAAGCAGAAGTGCAGTGGAAGAAAGCAGAGGCAGAATACAAAGAGCTCTGCCACCCACTGGAGCTAAAACGATCTGCCATTGCACCCTATCAGAATATGCTTGCAGTAGACCTGACACATACGGTAGGCCTAAAGGCAGACGGCACAGTGGTGGCAGCGGGTAATAATAGAGAAGGTCAGTGTAACGTAGATGCTTGGCATGACATCGCAGCAATCGCCACAGGATCGGATCATACGGTAGGTTTGAAGAAAAATGGTACAGTGGTAGCTGTCGGCGATAATAGTCAGTGCAATGTTTCCGATTGGTGGGGTATTCTAGCTATTGCAATAGGATCGTGGCATACGGTAGGTTTGAAATCAAACGGCACTGTGATGGCTGTTGGCAGTAACAGATATGGCCAGTGCAACGTCTCCGATTGGAAAGATATTGCGGCTATTACAGCAGGGGATTGTCATACGGTAGGCTTAAAATCGGATGGCACGGTGGTAGCTGTCGGTGAAAATGAGGCTGGTCAGTGCAATATCACAGACTGGCAGGACATTGTAGCTGTTACTGCATATTCACATACGGTCGGCCTGAAAGCAAACGGCACAGTGGTTGCTGTTGGGTATAACAAAGCAGGCCAGTGTAATGTAGATGGTTGGTGTAATATTGTGGCAATCGCTGTAGAGTCTGATCGCACGATAGGTCTAAGGGCAGATGGTACGGTGGTGGCAGCGGGTGATAACAGCTTTGGCAAATGCAATGTGAAAGACTGGCGTGACATTGTGATGATTGCCACAGGATCGAATCATACGGTGGGATTGAAGAAGAACGGCATGGTGGTTGCTATTGGAGATAATGATTATGGTCAATGTGATGTGACGGGCTGGCGCGACATTGTGGCAATCGCCGCAAAATCCGATTGTACGATAGGTCTAAAGGCAAACGGTAAAGTGATTGCAACAGGTGACAATAGACAGGGACAATGCAATGTGATCAACTGGAAATTGTTTTACACAGAGGAAGAACTGACCGCAATCAGAAAAGAAAAAGAAGCAGCTGAAGCACTGCGAAAGGCAAAAGTGTACGTGCAGGCGCTGCAATTAGCAAAATACGATACATCTCAAGCGCAAATTGATGCAGCAAAAAAGTTTTCCGAGATCCCCGGCTGGCGGGACGCCGATGAAAAAGCAGAGCTATGCCGTCAAGCCGCAGAAAGGCTTGCGCGGCAAGAGAAGGAGCGCGCTGAGCAGGAGCATAGGCAACAGCAATGGCGTATCGCTGGCCGCTGTCAGCATTGTGGCGGTGAATTCAAGGGACTCTTTACAAAGAAATGCGTTCAGTGTCATCGGGAAAAGGACTATTAAACAGTTAAACATATAGAAAGCGGTATAAATGTGATGGAAGAAAGGCAAATCAAAATCCCGCAGGTACTTCTGCTTGGGAATGGGTTAAATAAAGCATATCAAGGTGCAAGCTGGGATAAGTTAATCGAGAGCATTTGGGTAAACAAAAGGATAACTTCAAAAGCCATTTGTGACGCGCCGTTTCCTTTACAAGCTGTTATTGCTACAGATGATTCTATTGATGAGAAATTGAAGGAAAAACCAGATTCATTCTATGGGGTTAAATCTATAGATGAGATCAGAGCTCCGATTGAGCAACTGTTAGGAATAGGGTTTGACCATATCCTTACAACAAACTACAGTTATGAAATCGAGCGGGTGGCTTGTCCTTTAGTGGAGCGGGACGGTAGATACTGCAAAAAGTTAATGGCACACACAGGCGCCTGCAAAAGTGCTGAGACGAGATATCTACTTCACACATATAATCAACTGCCTTACGGGGATTTTATCAACAAGGTGTGGCATATCCACGGAGAAATGCGTAAACCTCAGAGCGTGGTATTGGGGCATTACTACTACGGTAAGCTATTAGGAAAATACATGGCAGAACTTGATAAACGTGAAAATCAACAAAAAATACGACAAGAGAAGTATTTGCCGCCAATCATGGACTCATGGATTGATGCATTCATTATGGGGGACGTATATGTACTCGGCTTTGGGTACGACTTCTCTGAAATGGATATGTGGTGGCTGTTGAATCGAAAAAAGCGTGAAAAAGCGCACCACGGAAAAGTCCTATTTTACGGGCCATCCTTTGGAAAAGAACTTAAGTTGTCGCTGCTTAATACATACGGTGTCCAAACAGAGGATTTGGGGTTTCGGGCACAAGGCCCTGATTACAAGGCGTTTTATGAGGCTGCAATCAGCGATATTCAAAAACGCGTAAAACAAACACAGAAGGAGAACAATCATGGCTAAATTTGTAATAGAATGTCCCAACTGCGGCAAGTTTGCCGAGGGTAAGACCGGGTTCTTTGCCCGGAAAAAGATCGACTGCGCCTGCGGTCACACCATCAATGTCCGCACCGACAGGATGGCGTCGCGACAGTGTCCCCACTGCGGCAACACGGTGATCTTTGACCAGACTGCCGGTGACAAGGCTCGGTGTCCCGTCTGCCACGAGCCCATCAACACCATGGACGAGCAGAACCAGATGGCGGAGTTCTCCTGCGGCCAGTGCGGCGTGCGGCTGCGCGCGTCCAAGGCGGCGGCGCACTTCGTCTGCCCCGTGTGCGACTACGACAACGATGTTCCCGCGCAGATCATGCAGGAGAGCATCCGCAAGGACGGTCTTGCCAGCATCATCAAGTACGAGGGCGACAACGAAACACTGGTGTGGAAGCACCCCATTGAGGACTTCAACTTCGGCTCTCAGCTCATCGTCCACGAAAGTCAGGAGGCCATCTTCTTCCGGGACGGGCAGGCACTGGATCTGTTCGGGCCGGGCCGCTACACGCTGGAGACCCAGCAGCTGCCCCTGCTGGAAAAGCTCTATAAGCTGCCTACCGACACCGAGGGTACGTTCCACAGTGAGGTCTACTTCATCAACAAGACGGTGCAGATGGCCATCAAGTGGGGCACGCCGGACAAGGTGCGGTTCATCGACCCGCTGACCAGCGTGCCGCTGGAGATCGGAGCCTCCGGCGAGCTGAATCTGCAGGTGTCCGACGCCCGCAAGCTGCTGCTGAAGCTGGTAGGCACCACCGGAGGCATTGCGTGGGGCGATCAGGCGGGCTTTACCAAGTCCGTGCAGAACGCCTTCCGCCCGCTGATCGTCAACGCGGTACGCAGTAACCTGCCCGCCATCATCAAGAACCAGCAGATCGACCTGTTGGAGATCGACGAGCGGGTGGACGACATCTCCGCCGACCTGCGGCAGAAGATCCTGCCGGGATTTGAGGAGTACGGCCTGACCATCCCGCAGTTCTATGTGACCCACATCGTGCTGCCGGAGGATGACCCCAATTTCAAGCGCATCCGTGAGCTGCACACCGTGATGCTCCAGACCCGCACCTATCAGGCGGAAGCGGCAGTCAAGACCGTGCAGGCACAGAGCGAAGCGGCCTACCGCACCGCGCAGGAGGAGAGCAAGGCGGCCATTACCGCCGCCCAGCGCAAGGTGGAGCTGGAGCGCCAGACCACCGAGACGGAGGTAGCACGCCGGGAGGCGGAGCGGACGGTCATCAAGGCGCAGGCGGAGGCACAGGCACAGCGTATGGCGGGCCTCACCGAGGCGGAGATCATGCGCGCCAAGGGCTACACCCAGAAGGATGTGCTGCAATCCGAGGTGCAGAAGGCCTACGCCGCAGGTTTGGGCGAGATGGGCTCCAACGGCGGCGGCAGCGGTCTGGGCGACATTGCCGGATTGGGTGTGGCGCTGGGCGCCATGGGCGGCGTGGTCAACATGACCAAGGACGCCCTGAACCCCGTTTTCAGCGGGATCACCCCGCCTGCTCCTGATGCAGCCGCCCCCGCGGGTGGTTGGAACTGCGCCTGTGGGCGGACGAACATCACCTCCAACTTCTGCCCCGACTGCGGCGCGAAAAAGCCTGTTCCGCAGATCGGTTGGACTTGTCCCAGTTGCGGTGCAGCCAACATCACCAGCAATTTCTGCCCGGATTGCGGCGCGAAAAAGCCCGCGCCGGACGCGGGCTGGGACTGTGATTGCGGCCAGACGAGCATCAAGAGCAACTTCTGCCCCAACTGCGGCAAAAAGCGGGGCGAATGAGCCGGCGGCTTACATAAAGGAGGAGCATGGATATGAAAAACAAGAATAGCGTGCGTGGGCTGGTCATTCTCGGCATCGTACTGGCGGCATGGCTTGTCATCGCGCTGGCCGTACCCTTTGTGAAAAACGGGGCCTACTGGCTGAGCTTTGTGTTTACCCTTATCGCTTTTCTCGCACAGCTCTACATTTTCAAAATTTCCTTCCGCAACGGCGAAAGTGTCCGCAGCAAGTTCTACGGCTTCCCCATCGCCCGCCTCGGCGTGGTGTATCTGACGGTGCAGTTGGTGCTGGGCTTGCTGGTCATGGCGCTGGCCAAGTGGGTACCCACATGGGTTGGCGTGATTCTCTTTGCCGTCACGCTGGCGGCCGCGGCGGTGGGCTGCATTGCCGCCGACATGATGCGCGACGAGGTGGAGCGGCAGGACGTGCAGCTAAAAAAGGATGTCTCTGCCATGCGCGCCATGCAGTCCAAGGCCAACGCGCTGGTAAACCAGTGCGATGCACCGGAGCTGCGAGCCGCACTGCAAAAACTGGCAGAGGACTTCCGATTCAGCGATCCTGTCAGCAGCGAGGCGCTGGCGGATGTGGAGATGTCTCTATCTGCCTGTTTGGACGAATTGCAGCGCAGTCTCACCGATGGTGATTTGGACAGTGCGGCCGTCCTCTGCCGCCGCGCCGCCGCCACCTTGACGGAACGAAACCGACTGTGCAAACTGAATAAGTAATAGAAAGGGAGAAAGAGAAATGTCCATCTTCAAATGTAAAATGTGCGGCGGAGAGCTGCACATCAATCCCGGTGAATCCGTAGCCGTATGTGAATACTGCGGCACCACGCAGACGCTGCCTAAGCTGGACGACGACCGGCGCGCCAACCTGTACGACCGTGCCAACCACTTCCGCCGCAACAACGACTTCGACAAGGCGGCAGGCATCTATGAGCAGATCCTCAATGAGGACAAGACCGACGCTGAGGCGTACTGGTCACTGGTACTGTGCCGCTATGGCATTGAGTACGTGGAGGATCCGGCCACGCACAAGCGCGTGCCTACGGTGAACCGCGCCCAGTACACCTCCATTTTCGATGATGAGGACTACAAGGCCGCCATCCAGTACGCCGACGCCGCCCAGCGGGTGGTCTACGAGGCCGAGGCTAAAGCAATCAACGAAATTCAGAAGGGCATTCTGGAGATTTCCCAGAAAGAAGAGCCGTTCGACGTGTTCATCTGCTATAAGGAGACGGACGCCAACGGCCGCCGCACACCGGATAGTGTACTGGCTACCGATCTCTACCACCAGCTGACACAGGAGGGCTTCAAGGTGTTCTTCTCCCGCATCACGTTGGAGGACAAGTTGGGTACCGCCTACGAGCCGTACATATTTGCCGCGCTGAACAGCGCCAAGGTCATGGTGGTGCTGGGTACGAAGCCGGAGTACTTCAACGCCGTTTGGGTGAAAAACGAGTGGAGCCGCTATCTGGCCCTGATCCGCGGTGGCGCGAGGAAGGTGCTGATCCCCGCCTACCGCGATATGGATCCCTACGATCTGCCGGAGGAGTTTTCCCATTTGCAGGCGCAGGATATGTCTAAGCTGGGCTTTATGCAGGATTTGATCCGCGGCATCAAGAAGCTGACGGAAGTTGACAAGCCCGCGGCCAAAGAAACCGTAGTGGTACAGGAGACTGCCGCCAACACCGCGCCCCTGCTGAAACGAGCTTTCATCTTCTTGGAGGACGGCGATTGGAGCAGTGCCGACGAGTACTGCGAAAAGGTGCTTGACCTCGACCCGGAGTGCGCGCAAGCGTATTTGGGCAAGCTGATGGCGGATCTGCGAGTCAGAAAACAAGAGCAACTTGCCGATTGTGATGAACCTTTTGATGACCGCGATAATTTCAGAAAAGTCATCCGTTTCGGCGACAAAGCGCTTTGCGCTACGCTGGAGGGCTATATCGCCCACATCAGACAACGGAACGAGGAAACGCGGCTCAGCAGCCTTTACACCGCTGCCCGCCAGTACATGAATGCGGCACAGAGCGAGACGGACTACAGGCAGGCGGCAAAGAAATTTGCTGAGATACCAAACTATCGCGACGCCGGCGAGCTGCGTCGGCAGTGTCTGGAGCAGGCGGAGATATACCGCAAGGACGCCATCTATAACGGGGCGGCCGCCATTGCTGCGCAGGAAAACCCTGACACACTGCAGGAAGCCGCAAAGTGTCTTACTGAGATTCCCGGCTGGCGTGATGCCGATCAGCTCCGCGCCAATTATCTGAAACGGGCTGACGAGCTGGAAGCTGAAGCGCGAATCGCCGCAAAGAAACGCGCCGAGGAGGAACGTCTTGCCGCAGAAAAACGCGCTGAAGAGGAACATCTTGCCGCTGAGCGCAAGGCAGAAGATGAGCGGAAAGCTGCCGAGATTCAAAAGAAGCGCAAGAAAATAATTGCCATCACTGGCGCTGCCGCTGCCGTAATACTGATTGCGGTGTTTCTGCTAGTCACGAAAGTGATCCAACCAGCCAATGCTTACAAGCAGGCTGAAGCGTACCTTGCCGACGGTAAAGTAGCTCGTGCTGCCATATGCTTTGCGCAATTGGGAAACTACAAGGACGCCGAAACACGCAGCATCGAGTTATGGGACGAGAATCGCTCGATTGATGATATTATTAGTATCAGCTCAGTCCATGCAGTCGGATTGCGGGCAGACGGTACTGTTGCCGCCGCAGGCAATAATGAGTATGGGCAATGCGATGTTGATAAATGGAATGATATCGTGGCCGTATCGGCGGGAGAGTTGCACACCGTAGGTCTTAAAAGCGACGGCACCGTAGTGGCGGCAGGTGATAACAGCAAAGGCCAGTGCGATGTCAGCGAATGGCATGATATTGTGAGCATTTACGCGGGAACCTGGCACACCTTTGGCATTTGCGCCGATGGCACTGTCGTGACCACGGGCGACACGCGGCAATGTGCGGTCGAGGATTGGAAGGATATCATCGCTATCAGCGGAGGCACACTGCACACCGTTGGGCTGCGTGCCGATGGCACAGTGGTCGCTGTCGGCAGTAACAAGTACGGACAACTCGATGTCGACGGCTGGACAGATATTGTCGCTATCGCAACCGGAGATACCAATACCTTTGGCTTGAGATCAGACGGCACTCTCGTGACAGCCGGTGAAAATTACAAGGGACAGACTGACGTTGACCACTGGTCTGATATTGCAGCGATCTCCGCAGGCTTTAGTCACATGGTAGGCACGAAAAAGGACGGGACTTTTGTCACCGCCGGCAGCAACGAGGACGGACAACTCGATATTTCCGGCTGGGATAACATTACGGCGATTGCCGCCGGAGGCTTTTGCTCGTTCGGATTACATCCAGACGGCACCGTGACAGCGATAGGTACCAACGGACACGGCCAGTACGATGTGTCTGATTGGACGGATATTGCCATGCCGGCACAGGTGCGCTGAACCACGGCTGCCATAACGCCATGCCGATAGCTTGTATATCGTCATCTTGCAAAAGAGCCGGCGCAGGGAATTCCCTGCGCCGACTCTTTGCTATACTCACTCTATCGCCTCGCCAAGCACCTGACGCAGCAGGTCTGTCACACCCTGCGCGGCCTGAATGGTGGCGATCATCAGCAGGTCGCCATCCACCTCCGACCAGTTGAGGTCATGTCCCGCGCTGCGGATAAGCTGCGTCAGGAATGCCCGCTGGGTGCGGCCGTTGCCCTCGCGGAAGGAATGCAGGTAGTTGGTGGTGCAGTAAAAATCGGTAATCTCCTCCACGAATGCGTCATGGGGCAAGCCCTTGAAGTAATTCTGCTCCTTCAGCCGGTCAAAAATCAGCTTGGCCTGCGATTCAATCATTTCGGTGGGACAGAAGTCTGTCCCTTTCTTGTTGAGGTTCACCGTGCGGATCTGCCCCGCCCAATCGTACAGGTCAGAGAAAAGAAACCGATGGATCGCCTTGTAGTGGGCAAAATCAAAAACGCCTTCCAGCGGGCATTGTTCCAGCTTGGAGGCGTTGACATAGGTGGCGAGAGCCTCCGCCTCTTGCAGCGCGGCCTCGTCATGGATATGCAGTTTGTTCACCAGCACCGTTGTGCCGGGGTAGCAGTTGTCCTGAATGGGATCGATGCTGTACGCCATATCATCGTCACCTCTCGGCTGGTTTTGCAAAACGCCGCAGCAGGTCCGCCGTGGTCACCTCGCCACGCAGCACACGCTGGCACTGCTCCCGGGAAGTGTATATCGTTTGTCGCTGCTCTTGCACATAGAAAAACTCCTCGCGTCATCCGCGAGGAGTCTGGAGCTTGTGGCCGGATTCGAACCGGCGACCTGCTCATTACGAGTGAGCTGCTCTGCCAGCTGAGCCACACAAGCATCTCTATGAGAATCGGCTCCTCGCCGTACTCTGTTTGTCAGTTTACCACACCTGTGGGCCGGAATGCAATAGCCGCCTTATATAGCATCAGCGACCTGCTCATTACGAGTGAGCTGCTCTGCCAGCTGAGCCACACAAGCGTTTCAAGCGTGAGACAGTATACCACACTTTCGCCCCGCCGTCAACAGCTTTTCGCCGAAAGGTCATAATAGTATAGCGCAAATTTGTGATTGCATTTTGAAAACACGCGTGGTACGCTTGAACCGACCTACGGAAAGCAAACGCGCAGGCGCCCCTGTCATGTCCGCGCCGCCGAAGGCTCTCGGCAGTCCGGACTGCCATGCAGCGAACAAAAAGGAGACACAGACCATGAAAAACCACTCTCTGCAGCGCTTCGTCTGTCCCGCCGCCTCCCACGAGCCGGCATGACACACAACGACTATTCCCGCCTGCTCCGGCGCATACAGGAGCTGCAAGCACGGAAGGAACGGGTGATCGTGGCCATCGACGGGCGGTGCGGCTCCGGCAAGACCACGCTGGCCGCGCGGCTGCAAAAGGATCTGGATTGCCGCGTTTTCCACATGGACGATTTCTTTCTCCGCCCCCGGCAGCGGACAGCGGAGCGGTTCGCCCAGCCCGGCGAAAACGTGGATCACGAGCGGTTTCTGGAGGAGGTGCTGCTCCCCCTGAGCAGCGGACAGCCCGTCACCTACCGCCCGTTCTCGTGCGCACAGCAGCAGCTGGGCGCGCCGGTGACGGCAGCACCCTGCCGTCTCGCCATCGTGGAGGGCGCCTACGCCTGTCACCCCGACCTGTGGGCGTATTACGACCTGCGGGTGTTCCTGACCGTCGACCCGGAAACGCAGATGCAGCGCATCGAAGCCCGCAGCGGGGCGGCAAAGGCCGCGCAGTTCCGCGACCGCTGGATCCCCTTTGAGGAGACGTATTTCAGCGCCCTCGACGTGCAGGCGCGGTGCGACATGTGCATCAGCGGATAATGCCAGCTCCCTACCTGGTCGGTGGGTTCGTACCGGAAATAGAAATACAAACTGTAATCGCAAAATTGCATCGCAGGAATACCCCGGAAAAAGTTCGAAAAGTGTATTTCCGCCTTTCAAAGGGCAAAATACCGCATTCGCCAAAAGGAGGGAATATTCCCCCCATTCCGGCAGGATTTTACACAAATCCAGTCGCTTCCCGCAACCCGAAGCGCTTTACGATAAGGTGACATAATTCTACACGGCATAATTTCTACAAGGAGTTATCCACAGTTTCCACCACTTTTTCCACACCGGTGTAAATCCCTATTTCACTTGATTTTTCCCTGTATTGGAAGGAAATGTAAAGCCGAAAACAGGCACTTTCCCCCGCGAAACAGGCGTTATTCAATTTACATAATGTCATATTTCCTCGGACAATGGCAAAACAATACCCCGCGACGATGTCGCGGGGTATTGTCTGTTTGTTATCTGCGTTTTCCGCCGCCGAAGCCGCCTCCGCCAAAGCCACCGCCGCGGCTTCCGCCGCCGCGGGAACCTCCGCCGAAGCCGCCGGGACGGCTGGGACGGCTGGGGCGCGGAGCACTGGGTCTGCTGCCGCCGGGTCGCGGCGCATTAGGCCGGGGCGCGCTGGGGCGCGGAGGCCGGGGCGCACCGCCCATAGGAGGCCGCGGGGGACGCGGCGCGCCGCCATGAGGCGGACGGGGCTGGTGCGGGGGTCTGGGCGGACGGGGCGGCGCATAGCGTCTGCCCCAGAAAACGGGGTAGTACACCGGGCGCACCACATTCACCGGCGCACCCACCACATACCGCCTCCGATAGCGGCTGTACCGCACGGCATCCAGCAGCATCCACACCACGAAGATACCGATGATCAGCATGACCACCGCGCCGATGGACGTACCGTCGGCGGAGGACGCTGCGGGCGCGTCGGGGGCGTACCAGCCGCCGTCACTGCTGCTGCCGGCCGTGTCCAGCCTGGCCTGTGCATAGAACACGTCCGCCTGCCGGAAGAAGGCCGTCACCGCACTGTCGAAATCGCCGCTGTAATAGGTCGTCTCGATGGCCTGACGCAGCTGCTTCTGCTGGGTGTCGGTCATGGCATAGCCCACGTTGTCGCCGCAGTACACCTGCCAGTCGCCGTCCTTCACCAGCAGCAGGATCATGTCGTTGCTGCCCAGTCCCCACGTCTCGCCCAGCTTGGCGGCATAGTCCTGCCCGTCCCAGCCGGCGAGATGGTCAATGGTGGCGACTGCCGTGATGGCGTAGTACTTCCCGTTCCAGCTGCCGTTATAGTCCCGGATCAACTGCTCCGTCTGGTCGCTCAGCAGATCGGCATCATCGCAGATCCAGTTCTGATACGCTACGTCCAGCAGCTCCGTGGGCTTGTTGGCGATAAAGCTGTCCTTGCGGCTCCGGCCGATGAACACCGCGCCCACGATGGCGATGACCAACACCGCCAGCGCCACACCACGTTTTTTGAAAAAATCCATGTAGTTTCCTCCTTTGGAGGGAGATGTTTGTCAGAGGTCTTCTTGCGTCGGAGGAGCGCCGCAGGGTACGGGCGGACAGAGTCGTCCGCCCCTACGAATGACAGCGCTTCGCGCTGAGGGACGTCGGGGACGCCGTCCCCTACGAACAGGCTGTGATTATCCCCGCAGCTCCAGCAGCTTCTGCTTCAGCTCGCCCTCGATCTTGCCCAGCGTCCCATTTTGCGCAAGGCGCAAAATGGGAACCCTTCCGATTTGACATCCTCGGGCGAAATGAATTCGCCCTGCGGCAAGGTTTCGGCAAGCCAAAACGCTTGTACGCGCCGGTCGGCGCGTGTGCGGCTGCCGCCGCACAGTCGAGCTGAGCCGACAGTCTGCGCCTTGAGGGATTATCCCCGCAGCTCCAGCAGCTTCTGCTTCAGCTCGCCCTCGATCTTGCCCAGCTCGGCCTCGGCCTCCTTGCGCTTGGCTGCCCCCTCCTTCTGGATGTTCAGCACCTCGTCCAGCGTGGAGATCAGCTGCTGGTTGGTGTGCTGCAGCGTCTCGATGTCGATGATGGAGCGCTCCGCTTCCTTGGCAGTGGCGATGGTGCCCATCTTCAGCGTGTCGGCGTTCTTCTTCAGCAGGTCGTTGGTCATCTCCGTCACCGCGTTCTGGGCGGCGGTGGCCTGACGGCTGTGCTCCATGCCCAGCGCCAGCACCATCTGGCTCTTCCACAGCGGGATGGTGTTCACCAGAGAGGACTGGATCTTCTCGATCATCAGCGTGTCGTTGTTCTGCAGCAGGCGGGTCTGGGGACCCATCTGGACGGACACCATGCGGGTCAGCTCCAGATCGTGCAGCTTCTTTTCAAAGCGGTTGCACAGGTTCACCAGATCGTTGTACGCCTGGGCATCCTCGGCCAGACCGGACTGCTCCGCCTTCTTGCGCAGCTCCTCCAGCTCCGTGGAGCGCACCTCGGCCAGCCGCTTCTTGCCGGCCAGGATATACATGGTCAGTTCCTTGTAATACTTCAGGTTCAGCTCATACATCTGGTCGAACATGGCCACGTCCTTCAGCAGCGTGATCTGATGGTTCTCCAGATTCTGGGCGATCTTGTCCACGTTGGCCTCGACCTTGCTGTACTGCGCCTTCATGGTCTCCAGCTTGTTGCCGGCCTTCTTGAACAGGCCGAACAGGCCCTTCTTCTCCTCGTCCTCGCCGAAGCCCTTCAGCTCCACCACCAGACGACTGAGATCCTCGCCGATCTCGCCCATATCCTTGCTGCGGACGTTGTTCAGCGCGTTCTCGGAGAAGGACGCCACGCTCTTCTGGGCGGCAGCGCCGTATTGCAGCACCTGATTGGTATCGCGGATGTCGATCTTGTGGGAGAACTCCTCCACCGCCTTCTTTTCCTCGTCGGTCAGCAGCTTGTCGTCCATCTCCACCGGCTCGATCTTCTTTTCCTCCTCCTTGGGAACCTCCGGCGCCTCCGGCGTCAGGGTCAGGGACGGCACCTCCACCGCGGCGGCAGCGGCGGTATCGTCAGGGGTCAACGTCAGCTCGGGCATCATATTCTCGCTCATAGCTCTGATTCCTTTCCGTTATATTCTCTCAAAATATTGCAAAATTTGTGGTTTCCCTGCTCACAGCTGCAGCGTGATGCCGCCGTCGGCCTCGCCGCTGTCGCTGCGGATATCCAGCTCCGGCTCCGGGTCGCTGACGGGGTTCCCCTGCGCCGCCTTATGCAGCGCGTCGCCGCCGGTCAGTCCCTCCCGCGCCATCATGTTGTCCAGCACGGTGATGTCCGTGGAGATGTCCATGGCCTGATCGCCGAACAGTCCGTCCAGCTGCTTTTCGAAGGCCAGCACGACGGTGTCCATCATGCCCTCCACCTTCTCCATGGTGCCGGTGATATTCTGCCCGCTGACGCCCTGACGGCTCAGCTCGTCGTAGCTGCGCAGCAGCTTCAGCGTGGTAGGCAGGTAGTAGCTCATGAACTTCCGTATCTGGGGCAGCTTCTCCGGGTGATCCTTCACATAGTCGAAGATCCTGGTGCTGACAGCCTCCAGCCGGTCGATCTGGGCGGAGATCTTCTCGTCCTGTATGCTGTCGTTCAGCATCCGCATGGTCTTTACCGCCGCGTCGCCCTCGGCGATCATCTTGTCCAGCTCCACGTTGCCGGTGGACACCGGCTCCTCCGGTATCTCCACCGTCTCCGTCACGTCGCGGCAGAACATCCGGGCGATCAGCGCCACCACAGCGGAGGCCGCCGCCGCCAGCAGGAAATGCCCCACGGCGTACAGCGGGAACAGCAGCGCATACAGCAGCCACGTTGCCGCCGCCGCGTAAATGGGCGCGGCCGATTTGTGGACGATGGTTTTTGTTTTCAATCCTGTCGCCTCCAGTCCTTGTTTCGTACCCTGTATTATACCGTATTTTCTCTGGTCGGTCAATGAAAAAGGGCGCTCAGGCGCGCCCTTTTTCTTATTTGTTGTTCAGCTTGCCCAGATAGCGGTAGATGCTGGCCTCGCTGCTGTGCAGCGTCTGCGCCACATGGCTGACGGAGCCCTTCAGCAGGAACACGCCCTTGCGGTTCAGGATGTCCATGATCTCCATCTTTTCATCCTGCGTCAGCCGATCCACCTCCACCGGGTAGTTGGCCACCACCTGCGAGACGATGCTGGCGGTGGCGCCGGCGATAGACGTGGGATAGCCGCTGCGCACCGGCGTCTCCACCGGGTCGTTGCTGTCAGCGATGAGCCGCGTGCCGCTGGGCACGCCGCGCTTTTTGCCGCCGCCGCACAGCTCCATGACCCTCTGGCTCAGCTCCTCGTAGCGGCTGGCGTCAAAGTTGATGCACAGCAGGCCGCTCAGCTCCCCGTGCCGACCCTTGATGAACATGGAGTTGGAGCACATGGTCTTGCCCGTGGCGGACACGGACTCGAAGTTCAGCACATAGTTCTGCGTCTCGTACAGATTGCCCGCCACGAATTCCAGCATCTTGTTGCTCAGGGGCGAGCCGATGTGCCGCCCCGTCAGCTCACCGTTGGCGATGGCGATGATCCGGTTGGAGTCATCCTCCAGCTCGTGGAGGGCGATCTCGTAATCGGGGCCCAGAACGTGCCCCAGAAAGTCTACGATCAGTGTGTATTGCCGTATCAGCTCCGCATCCATGGCAAGTCTCCTTTTCTCTGTTTATCGGTTCACGCCTGCTGCTCCGCCTGCGCCGCCAGCTTCGCCTTCTCCTCGTCCTCCAGCACGCGGTAGGCCACCTTGCCCACCAGCGTCTTGGGCAGCTCGTCCCGGAACTCGATGTCGTAGGGCATGGCGTACTTGGCCACATGCTTGCGGCAGTAGTCCAGCAGCTCTCGCTTGGTATTGTCATCGGCGGGAACGCCGGGCTTGAGCATCACAAAGGCCTTCACCTTCTGCATCTTATAGGGGTCGGGCACGCCGATGACGCAGCTCATCTGCACGTCCTCGTGGGCGTCCAGAATGTTCTCCAGCTGACCGGGGTACACGTTGTAGCCGGAGGTGATGATCATACGCTTGGCGCGTCCCTTGAAGTAGATGAAGCCCTGCTCGTCCATGCTGCCCAGATCGCCGGTGTACACCCATGTCATGCCGTCGGCATGCCTGCGCAGGGTGTGCGCCGTCTCCTCGGGGTTGTTCATGTACTCCTTCATGACGGTGGGGCCGGCCAGCAGGATCTCGCCCTCCTCGCCGTAGGGCAGCTCCTCGTCGGTGTCGGGCTTGACGATCTTGATGTAGGTATCGGGGAAGGGCAGGCCGATGGAGCCCTCCTTGTAGATGTTGGTGGGCGTCAGGCAGCAGGCCGTCACCGTCTCGGTGGTGCCGTAGCCCTCCCGCACCTGAATGACCGCGTGGTGGTCATACAGGAACTTGTCGAACTTCTTCTTCAGCTCGATGGACAGGCTGTCGCCGCCGGAGAATACACCCTTCAGACTGCTGAGGTCGGCGTCGTCCATGCTGGGCAGGCGCAGCAGCGCCTCGTACAGCGTGGGCACACCGGCGATGAAGTTGCACTTGTACTTGACGATCTGCTTGGCGTAGCTCTTGGCGGTGAACCGAGGGATCAGGATGCACCGGCCGCCCTGAGACAGCATGGAGTGGACGCACACGCCCAGGCCGAAGCCGTGGAACAGGGGCATGGCCGCCAACATCTTGTCGCCGGGGCGGAACATGGGGTTGGTGGCGATGATCTGCTGCCCCAGCGCGTTGAAGTTGCCGTTGGTCAGCACGATGCCCTTGGTGGTGCCGGTGGTGCCGCCGGAGTACAATATCACGGCGGGATCGTCATAGCCACGCTCCACCCGGTAGTTCTTGTAGAAGCAGTAGCGGGACATGTCCATGAATTCCTTCCAGCGGATCACGGGCGCGTCCTCGGGGATCTTCTGGATCTTCCGCCCCTCGGTGAGCATATAGCCCGCCCGGATGGTGCGGCTGAGGGCGTCCTTCACGGAGGCGATGATGATGTTGATGATGCCGGTGTTCTGGCGGATATGCTCGAACTTGTCGTAGAACTGATCCAGCGTGATGGCCGTGGTGGACTCGGAGGCGTTGAGATAGAACTCGATCTCCTTCTCCGCCGACAGGGGGTGGATCATATTGGCAATGCCGCCCACCAGATTCACCGCGTAGAACATATAGATGGCCTGCGGGCAGTTGGGCATGGCGATGGTGACCTTGTCGCCGGGGCGCACGCCCAGCGTTTTCAGGCTCTTGGCGCACTTTTCGATCTCCTGCACCATCTTGCGGTAGGTGGTGGATTTGCCCATGAAATCAAAGGCGATGTTGTTGGGGTACATATCCGCCATGCGCTCCACGGCCTCGAACATGCTGCCCCGGAAATAGTCCAGGTGCATGGGCACGTCGCCCATATAGTCCTTCCACGGGGTCTTTACTTCACTCATATTGTACCTCCTCGTTCATGGGCTTTTCCAGCTCCTCCGGGTGTGTCAGCAGATACTCCAGCAGCCGCACAGACTTGGAGTAGTAGTAGCCGTCCGCCAGCCGCTCGTCGATGGTCAGTCCCAGCTCCAGCGTCTCGCGCATGGACACAGTGCCGTCCTCGTTGATAAACGGCGATTTCTTTTTCTCGCCGATGATGCAGAACAGCGAGCAGGTACCCCAGTTGGTCAGATGGTGATAGCCGCACTTGAGCTTGATGGAGCCCAGATTGGAGATGACCACGGAGCTGTAATAGGGGTCGGTGGCGATGAGATCCGCCGGCACCCAGCCGTGGCGATCCAGGAACATCAGGAACCGCACGATGGCCTTGCCCATCCACCGGGGCATCTTGTTGAACATATCCATGCCCGCGGTGGAGGCGTCCACCTTGTCGCTGCGGCACTCCGTCACCTGCTGGCGGATATAGGCGTGTACGTCCTCCACCGTGTCCTCCTCCCTGCCGTGCAGGAAGGCCAGTGCCTCGGCGCCCTTGTCGGAGAACTGCTTCTTCACCACAAAGGCCGCCGACACCTCGTTGCGCTGATAGAAATTGCTGTTGACGATGAACCGGTTCAGCTTGGGGCGCAGGGTGATGGTCTTTTCCAGCGCCGCCACCACCAGATGGAACATGGTGTAGGGGAAGTCCTTCTCCTCCGCGTTCTTTTTGGCCAGATACGCGTTCATAGCCGTCAGGTCTACCTTGACGGAGATATACGCCTCGTTGTCGCACCGGTTGGGGTAGATGATGCCGGTGATGAAATGCAGGGAGTCCAGCTCCCGCAGCAGGCGGCCGTCCTTCCGGTCGCCCCGCCGCTTCTTATAGGTTTCCATGTGTTTCTCCTGTATATCTAATATTATTTTGCACTTTTTACAAGTATATCTAATACGCCATATTACGTTGACAAAGCAACACGGCACCCTTCAATCGCTTATTATAACAGCCCCTTTTCTAAATTGCTACCCCTAATTTCTCACTTTACAGAAACCGTACAAAAATGTAAGGCAGCGCCCTGCGCCTCTCCCCTGCCATTCCGAGCCAGTGGCCGTATCACCGGCGCGGGGATCCGTCCACCAAAAAGCGGATCGCCGCGCTGACGGGACGTCGAGGACGCCGTCCCCTACGGGTTGTTCACCCCACAAAAACATGCGGCGTTCCGGATGGGCGCCGCGCGGAAAGCAGCGGGAGGGGCACCGCCCCTCCCTCCTCCTGTTTTCGATCCTGCGCTTACCCGCGCCGCCGGTTGATCAGCCGGGACACCGTGGACACCAGCAGGATGCCCACCGCCAGCGAGCCGGCGATGCCCACCGTTTCCAGTCCCTTGCCCACGGCGGTCATCATCTCGCCATCCAACCCCAGGCTCATGGTGTAGTACACACCTGCGCCCGGCAGCATGGGCAGCGTGGCAATGACCAGATAGGGCGTGGCCGGGCATTTCCGCAGGCGCGCCATGACCTCGGCATACAGCGCCGCGAACACGGCGGCAAACAGGTTGGCGGCGTATACATCGAAGCCCAGTGCGCGCCACAGCAGATACAGCATCCACGCCGCCACGCCGCCGGCCACGCACAGCACCATGCCGCGCCCGTGGACGTTGAACAGGATGCAGAAGCCGCAGCAGCCGATAAACACCGCGATGGCCTGCGCCCACGCCGGCCAGCTCACCGTGGCGGAGGCGGTCTGCCCGTACAGCCCCGCCGTCAGGTGCCACGCCGCCGCCGTGCCCAGCGCGATAGCCAGCGCCGTAAGGAACACCTGCACGATGCGGAAGATGCCGGAGTTGGTGTCGCCGTAGATGATGTCCCGCATGGAGTTGGTGATGAGAAGTCCCGGCACAAGGATCATCAATGTGCCGATGATGGCCGCATCCGGGCTGTTCAGCCAGCCCAGCCCCGCCGCGGCGTAGGCCGGCAGCGCCATCAGACACGAGGCCAGTATGGTGCTGAAGAAGGGGTTGGCCTCCTGCTTGTCCATAAAGCGGGTCACCACCCCGATAATAAGCCCCATCAGCCCCGCCCACAGGCAGTCCAGCAGGGTGCCGCCGAACACGAGGCAGAAGCCCAGACCCACCAGCAGATTCCCCAGATAGACCGCGGCTGCGGAGTAGCTCCGCCGCGCCGCCAGCGTCTGCTCCAGCCACGACATAGCCGTGTCCACCTCCGGCCTTTCCGCGCAGATGCGGCGGCTCAGCTCGTTGAGCTTTTCCAGTTTCTCCAGATCGTTGCCGTGGAAGCCGATGCGCCGCATGAGCATCAGCGGCTTGCCGTTGGCCGCCTCCAGACTGACGGACACGCAGTTGGGGATGGCGAACACCTCGCACTCCACGCCGTAGGCGCGGAGAATGCGGTGGATGGTGTCCTCCACCCGGAACGTCTCCGCCCCGGACATGGCCAGATGATATCCCATAGTGACCGCCAGGTCGGTCAACAGATAGTAGTCCATACACGTTTCCTGCATTTCATTCGAGATCGGCGGCTCCCGCCGCCACGACCGACAGTATAGGCAGGGAGACGGCAATTGTCAACATGCGCGCTGTGGGGAGAATGTACAAATTTTGCGCGGCGCAGAGGCAGGATCGCGGGCACGTTTCTCCGCGCTCGGCTCCGGCGTGCTGAATCGCGCCGTCCGCGCATAGAATGGCACCAAAATCAGAAAGGAGCCTGTGCTATGAGAAAGGTAAAGATCTTCCTGCTGCGGCGGTGGTATGTGATGGGTGGCGCGGCGCTGCTGGCCGCCGCCGCGATCTTTTACGTCGTGAATTATCCGGCCTCCGTCAGCGCGGCAGCCGCCGCACGGCAGCTGCCCATCTACTCCGTGGAGCGCAGCCAGAAGGTGTGCTCCATCAGCTTCGACGCGGCGTGGGGCAACGAGGACACCCAGACGCTGATCGATATCCTGGCGCAATACGACGTCAAGACCACATTTTTCGTGGTGGGCGACTGGGCGGAGAAGTATCCGGAATCCGTCAAGGCGCTCCACGACGCAGGGCACGAGGTCATGAGCCACTCCAACCACCACGACCACTACAACAGCCTGTCCACGCAGCAGATCATCGACGACGTGACCGCCAGCAACCAGCGCATCAGCGCCTCCACCGGCGTAACGCCCACGTTGATCCGCTGCCCCTACGGGGAGTACGACGACCACGTCATCGCCGCCATCCGCTCCATGGGCATGGAACCCATCCAGTGGGATGTGGACTCCCTGGACTGGAAGGACTACGACGCGGAGACGATATGCAAGCGGGTGACATCCAAGGTGCAGCCGGGGAGCATCGTGCTGTTCCACAATGCCGCGCTGCACACGCCGGAGGCTCTGCCCACCATCCTCAGCTGTCTTATCAACGACGGCTACACCGTGGTGCCCATCAGCCAGCTGATCCTCGATGCGCCCTACACCATCGACCACACCGGGCGGCAATTCCCGGCGGAGCATGCGGGGTAAGCGAAAGCCCCCTGTCTGCTGCGGTTAGCTGTCGGCATCCGCGGCGCTCCGCAGGGCGCAGGGCAGTACACAGGCGCATAGAGAAGCCCTCCGGCGCAGCCGGAGGGCTTCTGTCTGTATTATGGCGACTGCTTTACGCCTTTATGGCGGGAAGCACCTGAAAATCACCATGGACGTCCTGTATGGCATCGCCATACTGCTTGAAGTACTCCAGGATCAGGTCGGACATCTCCGTGCCGATCTCCCGCACCATCGGGCAGCCTACATAGCAATCGTATCCGCCGGTTCCGCTGGCGCGGTAGCTGTTCAGGCAGATGGTAAACACATCGTCCGGCGCAACCGGCTTCCCAGCCACCGTCATCCGGATCACTCGCTGTCCCACCGGCTGGGAGATGTCGTAGGTGTAGGACACGCCTGCGTAATAGTCATAGTTGTAATGCTCCACCTTCGGCTCCAGGAAGCAGTCGGAAACGCGCAGCGTCCCGTCATCGTTCCGGGTGAAATACTCCGCGCTGCGTTCCAGTGCCTGCCGCAGAACCGCTCCTGTAATCTGCAATACAGCGAGCGTGTTGGTGTAGGGATATGCGATCAACAGGTCGCGCCGCCGCACCACCTGCGGCAGCCCCGCCACATCGTTGGCGAGACTGGATGCGGAAAGCTGCGCGCTGGTCGCCCAAAGCTGCACCGCATTGAACAGATCCGCAAGGCCGCTTCCCTCCGCCGCCATCCGCAACGGCGTATCCGGCAGCAGCGGCTTGGGCAGGTGACCCACCACCTGATCCAGCCAATCCTGCGCGCCGTGCTCCATACCGGCGAACTCCTCCAGCCACTCCCGCCGGCAGGTGCCGGCCGCGGGGACGGTTTCGCTTGTAAAGCGCTTTTCCCCTTCGACGACTGCCGCTTCAATGCGCAGGAACTCCTGTCCCCGGTCGGTGGGCTGCACCACAAAGGTGCCGCACACCGTCTGACCGTGGACGGTCATGTGCTGGTGTCCGGTGAGCAGGATGTCAAAATCCAGCTCCTGACACAGCCGGTAGGCCACGTTCTCGTGGGTGGCGGACAGCACACGGCCTGTGGCCAGATCCCGCTCGAAGCCTCCGTGATAGATACACAGCGTCACATCCACCTGATTTCTCAGCTCATCCAGCGCCGCACGCGCGGCAGGAATGGGATCGCTGATGGTAACGCCGGACAGGTGCTCCGGCCGCTCCCAGATGTTCACATAGTCGGTAACGATGCCGACAATGCCGATCCGCAGCCCGTTTTCCAGCGTGTGGATCCGGGCGGGGAAGCGAACGCCCGCCCCGTCCCACCGGACGTTCTGGCAAACGCAGCGGGCGCGGAGGGTGTCGAGATAGCTGTCCAGATACGCCATGCCGTAGTTGAAATCATGATTTCCCAGCGTCACATAGTCATAGCCGCAGCGGTTCATCATTTCCGCAAACCGGCCGGCATTGCCCAGCGTATCGTGGCAGAAGGCACCCAGCGGTGAGCCCTGCAGAATGTCGCCGCCGTCGATGACCAGCGTGTTGCCGTCTTTCCGGAATTGGCTGGCGCATTTGAACAGCCCCATATCCCGCTCCTCCCGGCTGCGGTAGTCGGTGGGGTAGATATATCCGTGAAGGTCAGAGGTGAAATAAATGGTGAATCTTTTTGCTTCCATGGCTCACCCCCGTGCCAGCTTGACGCGGATCCGGGACGAGATCCATTCGATGATCAGCACCAGCACGATCAGCCCCAGCAGGATAGCGCCCACCTCGTTCCAGCGGTAAGAGCTCATGGCGAAGATCAGCGGGGCGCCGATACCGCCGGCGCCGACCAGACCCAGCACCGTGGCATCACGCAGGTTCATGTCGAAGCGGTAGATGATGGTGGATGTAAAATCCGCCGTCAGCTGCGGCAGGATACCGTAGCGGATCTTCTGGAACGTGGTGCAGCCCGCAGCGTCCAGCGATTCCAGAATGCGCTTGTCCAGATCCTCGATGCTCTCAATGAACATCTTGGACACCATGCCGATAGAGCACAGCGACATGGTGAGCAGACCCGCAAAGGGGCCGGGGCCGGTGACACGGATAAACATCAGGCCATAGACGAAAGCCGGAATGGTTCGGATGGCGGCGATGAGGATTCGCCCCACCAGTGCCAGCGGCTTCGGCACCAGATTGCTGGCAGAGATGAACGACAGGGGCAGCGAGATCACCGCGCCCACGATGGTACCCAGAAAGGCGATGCAAAACGTCTCCAGCAGCAGGTAGGGCACGCCGTTGGTGCCCAGCGTGAACAGCAGCTTGCCGGAGGGGTGAAAAATGCCGGAAATGATGTTCCCCGCCACCTCCAGCCCGTTGCTGGTGGGGTTGCTGGTCTGCACGGCCGTACCCGACCAGGCCAGCAGGCAGGCTACGATGAACGCCGCCAGCAGCTGCCACAGCCAGGTTTTCGGCGCAGAGGCATAGGCTTTTTGAATTCTCTGTTCCATAATGTGCCTCCTTACGTCAAGCGCTTGCGCAGCCAGTGGCTGATGCCCTCAATGACCATAACGGTCAAAAACAGGACGATCAGGATCATGCCGAGACTGTCATATTCCCGCCAGCCGATCTTTTCATTCATGATAAGGCCCAGGCCGCCTGCGCCCACATAGCCCAGGATCGACGCATAGCGCACATTGCCCTCCAGGCAGAACAGGGATACGGACAGATACGTAGGCAGCACCTGCGGGAACACCGCCGTAGTAAAGGCCTGCAGCCGCGTGGCGCCCAGCGCCTCCATCGCCTCGTAGGGGCCCATGTCCACCGTTTCGATGATCTCGAAAAGCTGCTTGCCCACATAGGCGAAGGTGAACACCGCGATGGCGCAGGTACCGGCCATGGTGCCCAGACCGAAGATATAGGTGGCGATCAGCGCGCACACCAGCGTGGGCAGCGTCCGCACCAGGCTGAGGAACAGCCGGACGATGAACACCACCACGCGATTTGTCACAATATTGCTGGCGGCAGCGATAGCGAAGGGGATCGCCAGCACCGCGCCCACGAAGGAGCCCAGGAAGGACATCTTGACGGTGTCCCACAGCGGCTGCCAGATCTTGGCCAGATACCCGGTGTTTGGCGGGAACATGGCCGTGAGAATGTCAAAGAATTTGCCGCCCTTTTTCACCAGCACCGCAAAGTCGAAGCCGGTGATATGGACAGACAGCGCCCCCAGCGCCAGCACGATCAGGATGACCAGCGGCGCACGGCTGCGCTTTTCCTCCACCACCGTTCCGTTGGGCAGCGTGTAGCGGCGGGGCTTGAACAGACGGTCGTACAGGCTCATACGGTTTCCTCCGCCTGCGCGTCATCCCCGTAGATGGCATCCAGTACCTTCTGATCCACATTTGCAGAGGGGCCGTCATAGACGATCCTGCCGGCGCGGATACCGATAATGCGGTCTGCGTATTCCAACGCCAGCTCCACATGATGGATGTTCAGCAGGATGGAGATGCCCATCTCCTGATTGATGCGCACAAAGTCCTGCATCACCTGCTTGGCGGTGACCGGATCAAGGGCGGCCACCGGCTCGTCAGCCAAAATGATACGGGGATCCTGCGTCAGCGTGCGAGCCAGCGCCACACGCTGCTGCTGACCGCCGGACAGCTGGTCGGCGCGCATATAGGCCTTATCCAGGATCCCCACCTTGTCCAGCGACTCCAGCGCCTTGATTTTGTCCTCCTTCCGGAAGGTGCCCAGCAGCACCCTCCAGAACGGCATGTCCGGCACGCAGGCGGACAGCACGTTCTTGATGACGGTGGTTCGTGTCACCAGATTGAAGGACTGGAACACCATGCCGATGCCCCGGCGGAAGCGGCGCAGGCTCTTGCCTGACAGTGTGCTGACATCGGTGCCGTTTACCGTCAGCGTGCCGGCGGTGATCTGGTGCATCCGGTTCACCGACCGCAGCAGCGTGGACTTACCGGCGCCGGAGCGTCCGATAACGGCCACGAACTCGCCGTCCTGAATGGTCAGGTTCACGTCGTCCAGACCCACCGTTCCGTTGGGGTATACCTTGGATACATGGTCGAAAATGATCATACGGTCTCCTCTTTTCGTGAAATAAACACGCGGGGAGGACAGCGGAAGGTTTGATCCTTACAGTCCTCCCCGCGCTTGGGAAAGTGCTTTAGTTAGCGGCAGTCAGCTCCTGAACGAGCTTCTGCGCGGCGCGCTCGTTGTCGTAGTCGGAAGCCTGTGCCACCTGATAGCCGTTGTGGCTGTAGATCTTGATGACTTCCTTACCGGCATCGGTGTTGCCGATGTTGATGAACGCCTGCTGCAGGGCGGCGATCAGGTCAGCATCCATGATCTCGGAGTTCTTGCTGACGGAGATGGTGTCGTTGTAGATGGGGGCAGTGACGCCGATCACGCCGGTCTCCTCCCAGATGGAGCCCTCACGGCCGAACTCGGTGTTCCAACGCTCCGCATAGTCGCGGCGGGCATCGGCATAGGTCACCAGCACGTCCACCTGGCCGGAGGCCAGACGGGCAAAGGCGCTGGCATAGGAATCAGACTGCACGGCGCTCTTCAGATCGGAGATGCCCTTGCCGTAATGATCCTGCAGCCACAGGGCGGGATAGATGTAACCGGCGGGAGAAGAGGTGCCCATGATGCTCCAGTTGGCGCTGTCCAGATCCTCCCAGGTCAGCTCCTCACCGGCGTTGACCTTCTTCACCAGCTCCTGACCCTTGTCAGAGGGGCCGGCGATGAACAGGGCGCGGTAGGACACGGCCTGCTTGTCGGAAGCCTCGGTGGGCTGACCGTCGTTCCAGTCCTTGGCATTGTCGGAATCCTTGCTCAGGCCGTCGCGGGTAGCGGTCAGAATGACCTCAGCGCCGTCATCGTACAGCACATAGGTGCCGCCGGGGATCAGACCCACATCGATGGTACCGGCCTCCAGGCCTTCGCCCACCGCCTCGTAGGTGGTGCCGACAGTGATCTCCACATCGCCCACTTCGTAGCCCAGCTTGGCCAGCTCGTCCTTCAGCATCTGCTTCAGGGGCTCGGTAGCGGTGATGATCTCCTCAGGCTCGCGGGAAGGCACGAAAGCGACCTTCAGCGTCTCGATCTTCTTGGCGCCGTCGGTATCGTCGGTGCCTTCGGTATTGGCCTTGTCGCCGCAGCCTGCCAGCAGACCCAGCGCCATGACCAGCGCCAACAGAAGCGCAATGATCTTTTTCATCTTTTTTCCTCCATAGTTGTCTTGTTGTTCCTGCGTACCGGCCACTCCCGCCGGACGCCTCCACAGTGCGGCACAGAAAAAGCGTGCCACACCGATGCTCAGTATAGCACACCTTCCCGGAGAAAGTTTTTCTGTTTTGGTAAAAAAAGTAATATCTTGTCAGTGATCCTTTCTGGCGAAGTAAAAAGCCACCAGCTCCTCGAACGCCAGGATCACATGTCCGAAGAAGGTGTTGGGCAGGCTCCCCGCCAGTGTTTGCCTGGAACCGTCCACCACGAACACGATGTCCGACATCTGCGCCAGAGTAGAATCGCTCCGCTTGGTAAAGGTGACGATCTTATGGCCGTTCTGCCGGGCATTGCGCACATCGTTCAGCACCGGGCTGGTCTCTCCGCTCTGGCTGACGGCAAACATTACCGAGGGCGCATCCTGACCGTCCTGCAGATGGTGCGCATCCCGGAACAGCATATAATCGTAGAAATGCACGTTATTGAATACCATAAAGCCGCAGATGGACAGCCGCTGGGCGATATAGGAGCCGACGATGTTGGAAAATCCCTCCCCTGTGGTGAACAGCTTGGCTGTGCGGGAACGATCCATCAGCTCGCAGAACTCTGTGATGAGCGACTCGGAATAGTTATCGACGAGATTCTTCAGCGGCTCGCTGTCGCGGGTTTCCCCGTGGGAGTCGAACTGACGGCTGAGGTAGTAGTACAGCTCGCTGTATCCGTCAAACCCAAGCCGCTTGCACATTTTGACGATGGAGGTGGGGGAAAGGAAGTTCTCGCTGGCGATCTGCTGAATGCCAACGCGCTTTTCGCCCCGCTCAATATGGGCGGTAATGCTGGTGATCACCTTTTTCTCGTCCTCGGAAAGCAAATTTGTCAACAGAAAATAGCCGTCGCCCACAGCTCATTCCTCCTTGCCGTGCTTTTGTGTTCAGTCCTCTCTCACATTATAGCAAACCGCGGGGCATCTTGCAATACGGTGCGAAGGGGGCATCGGTCATTTTACCCCGCATTTCCCGCGGCTGCGGAATATAAAAGCCCGCCGCATAAAGGCCGCCTGACACAAGAAAACACACGGTTTTGCCTGTGTCTATCCGGCTGAAATCGACCGAAAAAACGCCCGCATGCGTCAGCATGTGGGCGTTTT
>SFGO01000136.1 GCA_004556545.1 Clostridiales bacterium | reverse complement strand
GCGACAGTTCATCGCTCAGCGCTGACAGACTCATTTGCTTATTCATATCTGTATTATATCACTTCTGCGGCTGTTTTGCATTATGCGGTAGTGCCCTAAGAGTCGATGGTATTCCTCCGGCGAAAGCAGAACGGCTATGGGTGCGCTTTCATTGCATACCACAAGCTGCCGTTTTTCTATCAGTCTTTCAAAGATTTGCTCCGTCTGGGCACCGCTGAATTGAGAACACGATACTATATGAGACATAGCTGATTTACTCATCGTTGTTCTCACTTTCACTGGCAAGCAGCCGGAGGAATTCCGCCGGTTCATACACAGGGATGGAAGCACCGGCATAGTGCTTGGTGTTCCGCGTTACAATGCAGTCCATGCCGCTGCGCTTGGCCGTTTCGATCATGACTGCATCCTCAAAATCCGCGCACTCCGCCAGTAGCGCAAGGCGCACGTCTGTGCCGAGGCTGTCCAGCATTCCCACAAGATCGAGCAGACGCAGCAGCAGGATGCGGCTTTGCTCGTTGCTGTGTGTAGCCCGGTGCGAGAGATAGAAAATGTCCGTGGCGGATTTCGCGGTGATATAACCGCTGAATTCCTGCAATGCTGCGGCACGGAAAAGGCTCAGCGCGTCCTGGGCGAACGGCTCACACTTTTGCAGGAAGTCAACGACCACACAGGTATCCAGCAGTGCTTTCATAGCGTATTCAGCCGTTCCTCTCTCGCTTCCTCCAGCGTCATGGAATGGATTGGTGAGCTTGGAAACGACCTTTCCATTGCGCGTGATATAAATGTCCTCGGTCATGGAGAGCAGCAGGTACTTGCTCAGATTCTGCTTCAATTCCGTTGCAGTGATTGACATCATCAATCCCTCCCTTCGCTTATATTATACGCGAATCGCACGATTTTATCAACAGAATCGTGCGATTTAATATTTCCCAAAGGTGGTGACAGCATGAGCGAAGTCCTGCGCGACCTTGTTGTGTCGCTTTCGCTGGACGGAGATAATTTTTCCCGAAATCTTACGTCCATCAACAAGCAGATTCAGGAGGCCGAGAGCGAATTCCGGCGGGCCGCTTCGGGCGTGGACAATTTTGAAAAGTCTGTTTCCGGGACGCAGAGCCAGCTCAGTAGCCTCCAACAAAAGCTGGCGCTTCAGCAGAAGGCCGTCCAGCAGTACGAAAAGGCACTGGCGGCAGCCAACAAGAAGCTGGAGAACGCCTACGCTCGGCAGGGCAAGCTGACGGAATCGCTGGACGCGGCCCGGCAGAAAAATGCCGATCTGAAGCAGCAAGTGGCTGCGGCGACAAAACAATACGAGCGCTTTGCCCGCGAGCTGGGCGAATCGGATTCCGCGACGCTGACCGCCAAGGCCAATCTGGACGCGCTGACACAGGAGTATGCCGATTCCTCCGCCGAGGTCAAAAAGCTGGAAGGCCAGCTGGCGGCCAATACCAAGAGCCTGCAAAACAACGCAGATGCGGTCACGCGGGCGCGCACCAACCTGAACAACGCGCAGGGAGCGCTGCGTCAGACCGAGCAGCAGATTCGCACGACCACCGAGCGGCTTGCGCGAATGCAGTCCGCATGGACAAAGGCGGGCGACACGCTGACGGCCTTCGGGAAAAAGTGCGCGTCTGTCAGCGCCTCGCTGGAAAAGGTCGGCAAGGGCATGACGACCGCGCTCACTACGCCCGTGCTGGCGCTGGGCACAGCGGCGGTCAAGGCCTCCGTGGAATATGAGAGCGCGTTCACCTCGGTGCGAAAGACGGTGGACGCCACCGAAACGGAATATGCCCTTTTTTCGGACGCCATTCAGAAAATGAGTACCGAGATCGCCACCGACGCTGCCGACATTGCCGAGGTCATGGCAAACGCCGGTCAGCTGGGCATCCAGAACGATTATCTGGTGGAATTCACCCGAACGATGATCGACTTGGGCAATTCCACCGACATCGCCGCGGACGAGGCCGCTACTGCCATTGCGCAATTTGCCAACGTCACAAGGATGTCCCAGACGGATTTCGGGCGTTTTGGTTCTGCACTGGTCGATCTGGGCAACAATTACGCCACCACCGATCCGCCATTATGAACATGGCCACGCGGTTGGCGGCGGCTGGTTCACAAGTGGGGCTCAGTCAGGCGCAGATTCTGGGCTTCGCCACGGCGCTGTCCTCCGTCGGTTTGGAGGCCCAGGCGGGCGGCACGGCGTTCAGCAAGGCCGTGATTCAGATGCAGGTGGCCGTAGAGACCGGCAACGCGTCTCTCAAGGATTTCGCGCGCGTAGCGGGCGTGACCACCGAGGAATTCAAGGCGCTGTGGCAGTCCGATCCGGCGGGCGCGATTGAGAAATTCATCGTGGGACTGGCCCAGATGGACGAGCAGGGCGTGTCCTCCATCGTCGCCCTTCAAGAAATGGGCTTTACCTAGGTGCACCTGCGCGACACTCTGATGCGCGCCACCAACGCCACCGGCCTTTTCTCCGACGCGCAGCAGACGGTGACCTCCGCGTGGCAGGAGAACGTGGCGCTGTCCAACGAAGCTGGCAAGCGCTATGCCACCATGACCGGTGCGCAGACGCGCTGGAACGAATTCGCCCAGAGTCCCGGTGCGATCACGACGGAGGCGATCATCACGGGCTATGGACAACAGGAGGGCGTGGAGCCGCCCAAGCTGGAGACGGTCATCACGATTTCCGGCTACGACCTGACGGCCTATCGCCAATTCATGGCCGACAATCCCATCGAGGTGGAGGGTGTGCTGCGTCTGAGCGAGGTATTCTCCAATCCGGAGGATGCGCTGACGGCGGAGAACGTGGACTTCTGGCAAAACGGCGTGGAAATTCCCGCGTCGCTGGTGCCGAAGGAACTGCTCACGCCCGACAAGGTGGCCGTGCTGGATGCGGACGGCACCATGCACATTCTCATTACGCCGAAAATCGAGGGAACCGCCGAAGCCGTCTCTGCCGCCGGTGAAAAGCTGGACGAAAACTTCGTGACCACCTCCATCTTCGGTAAGAACAGTCAGCACGACTGGGGCGTGCTGAATAGCGTGCTGGGCGGCTCGCTCATCGACTGGATGCGCTCGTTCACCACCGAGCTGAAGGCCTTCGACAACTACAAGGGCACATGGGCCACGCTGTGGGGCCTGCTGGATAACCGAACGCTGAACGGCATCGACAAGCGGCTCGGCGAGCAATTTTCCGCCGACAACATCGCGGGCCTGCAAACCTTTGTCTCCGAAATGGTCGCAGCCATTCAGAACGGCGAGCAGATCAGCGAGGAGGACTTACAGAAGCTGCAGACCATCGTGGACTTCCTATCTGCGTTGGAGCTGGCAGGTATCGGCGAAAACATCACTGCGGGAATCGGCGATGCCATGTCGGCGGCAGGCTGGGACGCGGATGCCGAAAGCGTGGCGGGCAATCTGGAAGCGGCGCTGAATGCCGCCTTCGTCATTCATTCGCCCTCCCAACGCGTGAAGCCCATTGGTGAGAACGTTGCCCCGGGCGTCGGCGAAGGCATGGCGGAGTATGATCTGTCTGCCGATGCGGAAGCGCTGGCCGATCAGGTCAAAGCGGCGATTGAAGCAGCCCTGCCCGCCGATGCCCTGACGGCTTTCGGTATAAGTGCCGCTGAAGGCCTGTCTGCCGCATTGACCGGTTATTCCATGATAGCAACCGGCAGCAGCGTTGCAACCAACATCAAAAGCGCCGTTTCCGGCAGTCTGAACACTTCGACACTGCGGCCTGTGGGCGTAAATGCTATGTCTGGTCTGAAGGCGGGCATTCTCGCCGGTCGCTCTGGCGTGATTTCAGCCATGCGCTCCGCTGCGCGGGACGCGGTAAACGCGGCCAAACGGGAGCTGAAAATCAAATCCCCCTCGGGCGTGTTCCGGGACGAGGTAGGCCGCATGGCGATGCGCGGCTTCGGGCAGGGCGCACTTATGGAGAGCAAAAATCAGGCGAAGGTCATTCAGAACGCCGCACGCTATCTTACCGGCGCGTCCCAAAGCGGCGTCGGCGGCACGAATTCCTACGACAACCGCAAAACCTACAACCAGAACGCCAGCACCACCATTCAAGTGGACAAGCTGGTCGTGCGCGACGAGCAGGACGTGCGCTCGCTGGCCATTGAAATCGCCGGTTTGACCCGGCGGCAGCAGCGCGGGAAAGGAATGAGATTTGCATGAACGACTGGTTTTCCTGGAACGGCGTCAAATGCACGGAGTACGGCATTCATGTGACAACACAGCCGTCCATCATCTGCCCGTCTGAACGCGTGACATTCACCAACATGCCCGGCAAACCCGGAAGCCTTACCACGCTTGAGGCCAACGACGTATACGACGACTTCATCCTGCCCGTGGAATGCACCGTGGCGAATTTGTCTCGCCTGCCGGAAATCTGCGCGTGGCTCAAGGAAGCCGGAAAGCTCGGACTGCCTGCGTGTCCGGGCGGGTTTTACAACGCCCGCATAGCGAACCAGATTGAGTTTTCCAAAATCCTACGCAATCACGAAAACCGCGCCTTCACCGTCAGCTTCCGCTGCAAGCCCTTCTGGTATCCGGAAAATGTGCCGGAGATCACGCTCACGACCTCCGGCACATTCGTTACCAACCCCGGCAGCGTGTACGCAGAACCAGTCATCACGGTATACGGCTCTGGCGAAATCACCCTCATGGTTGGCATGACTATTGTGGAGCTGGACAGCATTACGGACAGCATCACGCTGGACACACCGCTCATGGAAGCCTACAATGGCGCAGCCAGTATGAACGGCAATATGAGCGGGGATTTCCCGACGCTGACTCCGGGCGCAAATGCGGTTAGCAAGACGGGCAATGTGACGAAGGTGGTCATTCAACCGAATTGGAGGTATTTATAACTCCGTTCACCTTTTGCTGAATGCAATGATGTGATATAATACAATTCGAGCAAGTACAGCGCAGCTGAAGATGAATTGCAGGCAGAAGTGGTTGTTTCCAAAATGGAATAGCCACTCCGCGAGGTGTTCTATGTCGGCACTGATCTGCGATGATATAATCAGTTTAGAATCAGCGGCGAGATCCGTGGACCGCAGTCGGTGAAAGGAGAAACCGATGGCAAAGAAAAAAGAAG
>SFGO01000135.1 GCA_004556545.1 Clostridiales bacterium | reverse complement strand
GCGCGCTCGGAGCTCGCCTTTTTCCGCCGTCAAAATGGGCGGGCCTTTTTCCCTCCGCTGCCTATCGCCGCTCTGCTCCCCCGCAGTTGGCGGCTGGCAGGCGCACCCCTTGCAGGGTGGGATGCTTCGGTGCATCTTGGGGATTTTTGCGGCGGCGATGAATGGGCGGCTTTTCCTTTTCCCGGATGACGGCGGGCATACTTACCCATTGTGGGTTAGGATGGTTAGGCGCGACTTGGGTATTTTTGCAACGCCAAAGGCCAGCGTGAAATCAAATCCACGCTGGCCTTTATTGCGAGCCATGAGGCCTGTCGCCGAATGGCGGTCTGAATCGGCCAATAGGCAGGGAGCTGCACCAAATCCGCGAGCCGCGAGGCCCGTTGCCGAGCGGCGGTAATTTCACGGCCAACGGGCATGTCTCCCGAGCACCCTGCGCGCCCACGGCGCGCAGTCCGGGGTCAGGGGGACTACCCCTTTAGTTGACGGTGATGCCGGTCATTTCCTTCCATTTTTTGCGGATGGCGTTCTGGTTCTGGACGCCATAGTTGGGGTCGTTCTTCTGGCATTCGTCCATGTCGCGCAGGAAGTGGACACAGAGATGGCCGTTGAACCCGTTGTCCGAGATGCTGCCGCTCAGATGGGGCACGTTGTGCATGCTGGCCAGCGTCCATACGCCGCTGGGCAGCTGTACGTAAACCGGCTTGGGCGTCCAGGTGTTCTTGTTGCCGAAAGCCTTGTACATAATCTTGGTGTCAGTTTCGGTCAAGGGCTCGCTGTCGCAGTGGCGGCCCAGACTGTAGGCCTTCAGCGTCCATTGCAGATTGGTGGCCGGATCAAAAACGATCAGCTTGTTTCCATTTTTCAGGGAAGGCTTTACCTCGTTGAACCAGTGCAGCAGCTTCACACTGCTGACACTGGGGCCGTTGGCTTTGCCGGTGCTGTCGTCGATGGACATATTGTCGTCGGCGCTCGGGTCGGCCTCTTTGGCATTGCCGCTGTAAAGCAGCTTCAATGTGGCGCTTCCGGCAACGCCGTCTGCCGTAAGACCGTTGCGCTTCTGGAACTGCGTGACCGCCATCTGGGTCAGTGCGCCATAGGAGCCGTCGGCGCTGACATTGTAGCCCAGCGCCTTCAGCGCCTGCTGCATTTTTTTCACCTCCGTGCCGGAAGAGCCGTAGCTCAGCGTGCCCTCGGCATAGTCCTGGCCGGACGTGGAATCGGACGAAGAGCTTGAATTGTCGGAACCACTGTTTGACGAGCTGCCGGTCGAAGCGGACATCAGCGCCGCGTAGGTGCGGGAACCTACCAGCCCGTCCGCGGTCAGGCCGTTCTGCTGCTGAAATTTCTTCACGGCGGCGATGGAACCGGTGCCGTAAACGCCGTCCACACTGCCGGAGTAAAAGCCCAGTTCTTTCAGCTTCTGCTGAACGGCGATCACGTCGGCCCCAGTGTAGCCCTTGCGCAGGGTGCGGGTAAAGCCGGATGTGCCGGAAGAAGTGCCGGAGGACGACGAACCGGACGAAGAAGTGCCGCCGGAAATGCCATTGTTCACCTGAGCATAAAGCAGCGTTTGGGTTTTCGTGCCTGCCAACCCGTCAGCCGTCAGTCCGTTGGCCCGCTGAAACTGAATCACGGCGTTTTTGGTGCCGCTTCCAAACTTGCCGTCCACGCCGCCCGTATAGAAGCCCAGCAGCTTCAGCGCGTTTTGCAGCTGAGTGACCTTGCTGCCGCTGTCCCCGGACTGAAGCGTATTGGGGTTCTTGGCAGTGTAAATTTCGGAAGAGGCGGTCCCGCTCGTACTTCCGCTGACGCTGCTGCCGGAGTAGAGCTGCGCCAGCGTCTTGACCCCGGCTTTGCCGTCGGCAGTCAGGCCGTTGGCCTGCTGATAGGCCTTGACGGCCCGCTCGGTGCCCTTGCCGAATTTGCCGTCCGCGCCGTTGGTATCATAGCCCAGCGCGTTCAGCGCCTGCTGCAGTTGCAAAACCGCCGTGCCGCGGGAGCCAAGCCTCAGGGTAGTGGATGCGGCCAGGCCGGGCAGAGATGCGGATAAAAAAACGCAGGTCAGCAGCGCGGCGGAAAAACGCCGGAGTTTCCGAGCTGAATTCATGATTTTCCTCCTCCTTCAGGGCCCGCACAAAAGCACGCGCATAAACCGCGTGGGCGACGGGCATAGGTTTAGTATAGTCATTTGTTTCTAAAAATCAAATGATATTACGATTTTGTTACGAAAACGTAATAAATTACAAAATGTGATTCCGGCGCAGCTCGATTCATCCTCAGCGCTGAAATGGTTGCAAATTGGGCCGTTTATGCTATAATGGACGCGGTGGGCTGCGGCCCGTGGAGACTTGTAACACAATCCCTTTCGACCCCCAACAATCAAAAGGAGGAAACTCACCCATGAAAAAGATTCTTGCGGTTCTCCTCGCTCTGACCATGCTGCTGGGCGTCAGCGCTCTGGCGGAAGAAAACGCACCCCTGTTCCAGCAGGAGGTGATGATTCTCTTCACCAGCGACGTGCATTGCGGCATTGAAAGCAACTTTGGTTACGCTGGTCTGGCCATGGTTCGGGACGCTTACAAAAACGCGGGCTACCATGTGCTGCTGGTGGACAACGGCGACTCCATCCAGGGCGAGCCCGTGGGCACCATGACCACCGGCGAAGCCAACATCAAGCTGATGAACGCCGTGGGCTATGACATCGCCACCATGGGCAACCATGAATTCGACTACGGCATGGATCGCTTCTTCTAACTGTCCAAGATGGCCAACTTCCCCTATATCAGCTGCAACTTCAACAAGGGCGGCGAGCTGCAGTTTGCGCCCTACGTCATCAAGGAGTTCGACGGTGTGAAGATCGCCTTCGTGGGCATCACCACCCCCAAGACCCTGACCTCCTCCACCCCCAAGTACTTCCAGGATGAAAACGGCAACTTCATTTACGGCTTCTTCGAGGACGAAACCGGCGAGGGCCTGTACAACGCGGTGCAGAAGGCCGTGGACGACGCTCGCGCCGAGGGCGCTTCCATCGTCATCGCCATGGCGCATCTTGGCAACGAAGCCGAGTGCAGCCCCTACACCTATGCGGACGTGATCGCCAACACCACCGGCATCAACGCCCTGCTGGACGGCCACAGCCACGACACCTATCATGTGGAAATGCGCAACAAGGCCCGTGAAACCGTGCTGCGTCAGGGCTGCGGCACCAAGATGGAAGGCATCGGCTATCTGAAGATCGCTGCCAAGGACGGCGCGATGGAGGCCGGCGTCATGATGTGGAACAACGACGATTTCAACGCCACGCAGCTCTATCAGCTGGACACCGACGTGACCAAGGCCGTGGCCGAAGCCACCGAAACCCTGAATGTCAAGCTGGCGGAGGTGGTGGCCAAGACCGACGTGGAGCTGACCATCAACGATCCCGTGGCCAAGACCGAGGAAGGCAAGCCCATCCGCATCATCCGCAACGCGGAGACCAATCTGGGCGACTTGTGCGCCGACGCGTACCGCTATGTTTCCGGCGCGGACATCGCCTTCGTCAACGGCGGCGGCATCCGTGTCAGCATCAAGGAGGGCGATATTACCCTGAACGACATCCTGAAGGTGCATCCCTTCGGCAATGCGTTGTGCGTGTGCGAGGCCACCGGCCAGCAGATTCTGGACGCGTTGGAGTTCGGCGCCAAGGACGTGCCCGGCGAATTTGGCGGCTTCCTGCAGGTGTCCGGCTTGACCTACGAGATCCACACCTCCGTGCCTTCCTCCGTGAAGCTGGATGAAAAGGGTCTGTTTGCGGGCGTGGAAGGCGAGTACCGCGTGAAGAACGTCATGGTGGGCGACGAACCGCTGGATCTGGAAAAGATCTACACGCTGGCTTCCCATAACTACATGCTGCAGGGTCAGGGCGACGGCTACACCATATTCGAGGACAACGTCTATACGCAGGAAAGCGTGATGCTGGACAATCAGGTGCTGATCACCTACATCACCGAGGGTCTGGGCGGCGTAGTCGGCGCTGAATACGCCAATCCCTATGGCCAGGGCCGTATCGTGGCGGTCGACTAACAAGGAGGGGTAGTACCCCTTGACCCCACTCCGCGCCCTTTGGGCGCGGGGCTGCTCGGGGGACATGCGGCTTGGCCGTGAAACTACCGCCGCTCGGCGACAGGCCTCGCGGCTCGCGGGTCTGGTATGGCTCTCTGCCAGTTGCATAGCACAGACCGCCATTCGGCGACAGGCCTCATGGCTCGCTTAACAAGGCCAGCGTGATTTTGATTTCACGCTGGCCTTTTGCGTTGCATCATTTTTTAAGCAACACGGAAGCATCCCAACCCGCAAGGGATAAGCTTGTCCCGCGCCAACTGCGGGGGAGCAGAGCGGCGATAGGCAGCGGAGGGAAAAAGCCTTGCCCTTTTTGAAAGAGGAAAAGAGTGAGCACGAGCGCGCACGA
>SFGO01000134.1 GCA_004556545.1 Clostridiales bacterium | reverse complement strand
CTGGCAGCCGTCAACCGAAACGAGGATTTGGCACGGCAGTGCCAAAGACGACGATTGAGGTTGCGGAACGGAGCCCCTAAACCTTGTGCCGCAGCACTTTCCCCGCAAACCAGCTTAAGGGTGCGCAGCACCGAGGACGAGGACAGCCCGAAGGGCTACCGCAGTCCGAAGGGCTACCGCAGTCCGAAAGGGCTACCGCAGTCCGAAGCCCGCCACCAAGGGAGGCCGTAGGCCGACTAGCGCCAGAAATGGCTGAAAGCCATGAAGCGCGTAGCCAAGCACAAGCGTAGTGCAGGGCTTGGCCGCAGACATGCGGCGTGGCGGGCCGCATGGCGTGGCGGGCAACAGCGGCCAACTCGGGGTTTTTCGACAGGCTGTCGGCCCGTTTTGGAACGGGCCGGGAAATTATTTTTTCAGGTATCCGCTTTTTTCCCACAGCGCAACCCATTCCTTCAGACGAGCCATCAGGTCTTCGTTGCACTTGGTTTTCTTCATCATGTCAATCAGCTGCACCACGGCCTCGCCGTTGGTGGCGCTGCCCAGAACCTTGCGGATGGAACGCAGGCTTTCCTTGCGCGCATCGTCCAGCAGCATGTCGTCCTTCTTGGTGCCGCAGCGCTGCAGATCGATCATGGGATGAATGGGATCGCTGTCGCTGGGGCTGAGCAGATAAAGCTCCATGTTGGCGGTGCCCCGGAACTCTTCGTAGATGATGTCATCCACCCGGGAACCCGTATTGACGTTGATGGTAGCCACTACGGTCAGACTGCCGCCTTCGCGGGTGTTGCGGGCAGCGCCGAAGAAGCGCTTGGGCTTGACCAATGCGGCAGGGGTAACGGTGTTGCTCATGGGGCGGCTGCCCTGTACCAGCGTACCCTGATAGGCCCGGGTCAGCTTCGTCAGACTGTCCAGCAGAATGACGACGTTCTTGCCGTTCTCCACCAGACGCTGGGCGCGCTCCAGCATGGTTTCGCTGACGCGGGTCTGCATTTCGGGCGAATCGGCAAAGGTGGAGGCGAAAACCTCTCCGGCGGCGCTTTCCCGAATTTCGGTCACTTCTTCGGGCGCTACGTCGATCAGCAGCATCAGCACTTCGGCGTTCTCGTCGTTGCGCTTGATCGCGCAGCCGATATCCCGCAGAATGGAAAGACTGTCGCTGTTGGGCGGGGAAACGATCATGGCTCGCTGGCCGAAGCCGATGGGGGCGATCAGATCCACCAGGCGGATCAGCATACTGCTGCTGCCGTCGGGCGCTTCCAGCACCACGCGCTTGTTGGGATAGACGGGGGTCAGCTGGTCGAAATTGAGACGGCGGGGATTCTCTTCGGCTTCGATGCCGTTTATTTTATCGACCACCAGCAGCGCGGCGAATTTTTCGTTGTCCCCCTGCGCCTTCGCGCCGCCTTCGACAAAGTCGCCCGTGCGCAGGTCATAACGGCGAATCTGCGCCATGGACACGTAAATATCGTCGCGGCCGGGCAGCAGCGTTCCGCTGCGCAGGAAGCCGTAGCCGTCCGGAAGCACTTCCAGAATGCCGGAAACCGGCTGGGTTTCCGGAACCTTCAGAAGATCGGGGAGCATTCCGGCTTCCGCCTGATCGGCAAACTGCGGATCCCGTCCCATTCGATAAATGCTGTCGTTCAGGCGGCTGTCCGCGCCGCCGCGGGGCGGATAGACCGGCTGCTGCTGAGGATAGCCGCCATAGGAAGGCTGCTGGCGGTAATTATTCTGGCGGTAGCCATTATTGTAGGAATTGTTGTAGCCGTTGCTGCCGTAGGAGGCGTTTCCGCCGCCGTAGGAGGAATTGCGGTATCCGTTATCGCGGTTCTGATAGCTGGGCCGCTGGGGAGCCGCCCGATAGCCCAGACGATAGCCGTCCAGCCGGGGAGCGCTTTCCGGCATACGGGGCTGAAAGGACTCCTGACGTTCTTCCTGCTGTCCTATGGACTGCACGCCGGAGGAAGAGGCCTGCGGACCGAAACGGTTGGCCGCGCCTATCGGACGCTGCTGCTGCCAGGCGGGACGGGGAGGCGTTTCCCGCTGAGACGCAGTACGCGCCTGCCAGCCCTGGCGGAAGACGGGGTGGAAATGATTGTCGTTATTCTCGGCACGCTCCGCGCCCCAGGGACGATAACCGCTTCCCGGCTGAACGGAGGTCACGTCGGCCGCAAGGGATTCTTCCGGCCTGACTTCCGGTATAGGATTTGAAGGAACAGGGGAAGAAACAGACGTTTCAGCGGCCGGTAAAGACTCTTCTGCGGCAGGCGCTGTTTCTTCCGGAGCCTGTACAGGAGGCTCCGGCTGGTCGCCCAGAGCGTCGTAAAGCCGCTGCACAATTCCTTCTTTATCAATTCCGGCGCTCAGCTTTACTTTGTTTTCACGGGCAAGCTTCCGAAGCTGAATGACGGTCATTGCTTGTAATTCGTTGATTTGCAAACAAACCCCTCCTTTTCCGATCACGAACGATCCCCAAAGCTGAAGCGCTTACGGCTTTACGGCCAACACGGCGTCCCGGTCTACGGCCTGTTCCACCCAGTGAGCGAAGCCGTTATAGGGGGCTTCGTCCAGCGGAAGGAATCCTGCGGCCTGCATGGCGGCGAGCACGGCTCTGCGGTTGAGCGTGTATGTGTTGAAAGAAAGCGCGATTGCGCCGCCGTGTTTGAGCACGGCGAAACAGCTTTCACACACCTGAGAAGCGAAGCGCTCCAAAGATGCGACTTTTTTCCCATCGCTGGGAGCATGTTGTACGCCATAGGGCAAATCCGCCACTGCAAGATGGCAGCTTTCCCGAGGCATGACAGAAGGAAGCACCCGCAGGTCTCCGTTCAGCAGCCGGAACGTAAGCTCGTTTCCTGCCTTCCAGTTTTCAGTACTGGAGCTGAGGCGGTAGCTTACGCCGCGGACCGGCGTGCCGTGGGGGACTGTGAGCGAACTTTCTTCCCGTTTGTGCTTGAAACGGTTCAGCTTCAGGGAACGGCCCAACAGCTGATCCGCCTCTCGCAGGGCTTTTGCGTCTACGTCGATTCCTACGGCGTGATCGCCTTCTTCCAGCGCGCAGAAAAGCGTCGTTCCTTTTCCGCACATCGGATCGAGGATCGTCAGCGGGCCGTCGCAATGGGCGTATTGAGATACTGCACGGGTGCAGTGCAAAAGCAGCCGGGTAAAATCAGCGTTGGTTTTTCCCTTGTACTTCATCAACTCTGAAAGCTCTTCCGGATAATAGCTGCGTCCGGTACGAACCATGGGGACCAGAGTACCGTCCTCCCGCCATTCGGCGGCAAAGCAGCAGCCGGCATTGGCGGAGATTTCACTCCATTGCCGGGCCGTAAACGCCGGAGCAGAGAAAACCAAAAAGGACTCGCCGCCCAAAGAGAGCAGCTCCGGGGAAACCGGAATTTTCCACGCATTCAGAATACAGGAAAGCTCGGTCATTGCCAGTTTTTCCAGCGAATGACGATATCTGACATTCGAGTGCGGCTTCAGAAGCATGGCATATCGCACGGAAAACCTCTTTTCGCACAGGCAAAGAGTACCAAAAATAAGCTGAAACCCAGCTAAACCTAGTATAACACAAAAAACATGCAAAATCAAACTTTTTTGAGGGAAAAGTTGAATAAAAATTTCATGAAATCACGCAAGCGTTTGCATTGTATACAACAATCTATGCATTGCGTGTAATACAACGCTCGGTGCCATACAAGCTTGGCCAAGACGGCAAGAAAACTTTTGACAAACACGAGGGAATGTTGCTATAATAGAAAAGCTTTCCGGCCTGATGCATGGGATTCTTTCCCTGCGAACGGTCAGAATGCGCAAAACAGAAAGGCTTGGATCCGTAGCTCAGTAGGATAGAGCGGCTGCCTCCTAATAAGAAGTCGGACTGCCGCCTGAGACGAGCGATCAAGTACCCAGAATCCCCCGGAATCTGTTTGATTTTCCCTCTCAGAGCTACCGCCAACCAGCTAACGCGAGGCGGAAGATAAAGGGCCTGTGAAAGTCGAACACGCCGCCCGCAGTTAGCCAGCTAACACGGAAAGCCCGGATTACTCCCCTCGGTCAGGAAGACCGAAAAGCTCGAAAGCCTAGTAAAATAAGGATTTCGAGAACATGGTCCCGTACCTCAGCAGGATAGAGGGTCCGCCTCCTAAGAAAAAGGCCGACTACCGCTTTTTCTGGAAACTGAAATCGGGCCAGATGCGGAATTGACCCGAAATTGCGGTCAATCCGATGACCCTTGATCCGGAGGTCAAAATCAGCAGGTGGAAAAATGTCCTACCGCCAAAGTTAGAAAAGCTGATTAGAAAACGACCTTCCTGATTAGCAAAAACACCCCTTAAGATCCACGGTGAGCAATCACCGATTCCTCGAAAGCCTTGAAAATAAGGACTTTCGAGAACAAGGTCCCGTAGCTCAGCAGGATAGAGCGGTCGCCTCCTAAGCGACAGGCCGTGGGTTCGAATCCCGCCGGGATCACCACTTTGCCTACCAGATTCGACAGATCTGCCCTCAAAAAGGCAACTGTAAAGCTGGTAGGATTTTTCTTTTTCACGGCACTACGGAACAGAAAAATCTGCTAGGCATCCTGGCCTTCCGCAGCAGCTGGAATGATTACATGCTGCCCATGGTATTCACCATGACTGATCCCAAGCGCATGCCTTTGGTGGTCGGTATCA
>SFGO01000133.1 GCA_004556545.1 Clostridiales bacterium | reverse complement strand
GACAAAACTGGAATCCATCTTTATCAGCCACCCACACATCGACCATGTAGGCGGACTTCCATATCTCTTTTTTCTGCTTCGTAAGCTGTGTTGGCGGCGTGGTGAGAGCTATGACCGCGTCCTTCGAATTTACACTCCCTCAGCCAAGCCTGTAGTTGCTGCATTGACAATGAATGACAACCATCTGGATGCAAACACCCTCATTTATCCAGTCAAAGACGGCAAGCTGTTTGATGACGGCAACCTAATCGTCCATGCTCGCCATAACACACACATGAACGAAATCTGTGAACCCTACCACTCCTTTTCGTACCTTCTGTCATTGGAAGGAAAAACCATCGTCTATTCCGGGGATGTAAAAAATATCACAGAGCTACAGGGTTGGCTGGATTGCGATCTCTTAATGATGGAAACTGGACATCACGATCCCATGCAAGTCGCATCCTACCTCTCCACGCAAATAGAGCGCCCTCAAAGGCTTCTTTTCGTTCATCACGGCCGCACCATGCTTGCGACGCCAGAAGGGTGCCTGCATAAATGTCGTGAAATTCTTGATTCAAACATTGACATCGCCTTCGACGGCATGACTTTCGACTTCTGAAATATTCCCGTAATCCTTTCAAAGAAAATGGGCGGTTGCACCCCCAATATCAGGAAGATAAGAGGGAGGAACGGAAGAAAGAGAGATGGGACAACAGGCGAAGAGCTTAGAGTTCCAAGCACAAGTCAGGAAAAGTCATAGGAAAGAGACAGACGAAAAGGTCTGTCAGGAAAAGGTTTACAAAACGGAGGAACTATGCTATCCTGTAAAGGAAGCTGACGACGCCCTTGGATGAGAGATTCCGATTTCTTTTTCTGTCTAGGCGGACAGGGAAAGGAAGTATCTTCCTGACATTGGAGGGAGCGACGCGCCCCCCGCCTTACCGGCGGCTGGCCACAGTGCGGTCGATCAGTGCTGAAAGCGCGGGCTTCAGGGCGGCTGCCCATGCGGCGCAGCCGGCGCCGTCCGGGTGGCCGCCGTAGCGCGCCATATACGGGCGTTCCGGAGATTCGGACAGCACGGACACCACGTCGAACAGCGCGTCAGCCTCGCCCGCCAGCGTGGAGCGAATCCAGTCGTTGACCGTCAGCCAGCGCTCGCGCAGTCCCTCGGGATAGTTAAACGGCGGAATCGTCTGAAGAAGTACCCGCACGCCCGCCTCGCGCAGCCTGCGCACGATCGTCTGCAGGCTCCGCATGATCGCCTCGGCGGAATGCAGCTGCATAAGATCGTTTACGCCCATGCACACGACCGCGAGGTCGTTTTCCCTGACCTTCCGAAGCCAGCCTCCGCCGGTCGCGGCGTCGCTGGCGCGGGCGCAGCCAAGGCCGAGGTTCCAGAATGCGTACCGCCTGCCCAGCGCTTCCGACAGCACCGCGTTCCAATGCTCATAGGCATTATTTCGCGTGCCGCTGCCCTGCGTGATGGAGTCGCCCAGATACGCCACGCGCAGCTTTACGGGTCGGTCGCAGCCCACCATTCCGGCAAAGAGCGTGTTCGCGGAGCGCGTCCAGCCGTCCTTCGTTTTCACAAACGACGGCAGCAGCGTTTCGGGGTGACAGGGAACGCGCGCGCCGCGCACCGTCGTTTCCATGCACAGATACGCGTCCTTCTCCGCGCGCAGAACGACCGGATCCGTCGCAAAGCTCTCTCCGGGCGCGACGGATTTGCGCGGCGCGCCGTCAAACGTCAGCGTCCTCCATTCGGACGGCTCGTCGAAGCCTTCCGTCTCCGCGCGCGCCGTAACGCCCACCCGCGCGGACAGTATTTCCCAGTCGCCGAGCGCCTGATTCACATAACTGCGCTGCCCGTCGGAAAACGTCGAGTCCATCGCGTCGGAAAACAAAAGCGAATAGCGGTATTCCCCGCCCGCGAACACGCGGTAAAACACGCGCCCGACCACCGCCGCGCCCTCCGTCTCAAACCAGCTCTGGTTGCCGCTCGCCGCCAGCGTGTTGGAATGAAAGTCCCTAAAAAACTCCGTCAGATTCATCTTTTGTCCATCCCTTCGTTCTGAAAAAACGAAATCCATGCCCATCACAAAAATCCAAGCTTCTCCATGCGCTTCACAGCGCCTTCACGATTTCCAGGAATCGGCTCATGCTGACCGCGCCCTTCGGCAGGTCGTTTTCCTCTTTGAACACCATGTAATAGTGAAACTGACTCCCGGCAAGACTGCTCCACGCCGCGCCAAGGTCGATCTTCTCCCGGCTGTTGTCGTTTTTCAGATGGTCTCCCTTTGTTTCCGCGCAGATCATCTTACCCTTTTCCGTGCAGATGATAATATCCGGATAATGATTGATAAACCCGTTGATGCAGAACCCCTGACGGGAAATATTCCTGTGCCACCAGCGCACATTTGGAAGAGCCGTCAGCTCGATGACCAGCTCAGATTCGAGGCCATTCATACCGCCCTCTTCCGCCTGATACAACGATTTCCCGTAGATATTCGTGCTTGCAACGGGGTGAATGCTGGTCGGAAGACGGAATGACGGCAGGCAGACAATGCGTTCTGTTTGCAGCCATTCGAAAAACGTTTTCCTGCAATGCTCTGCCAGAAGATAGTCAACCTTCTCGCGGATTTTCTTCGCGTAAGCATTGGGCGCCTTTTCCATTGCCGAAAGCTGATCTCTGCTCATGTTGCCGACGATTCGCTCGATATATGCCTTCAGCTCGGCGGCATCCACGCCGTTCAGCTTGTTCAGTTGTTTGAACATCAATTCCTTGCACTGGCGCACACGGCTTTCCGGTGGCAGGCTGTTGAAGTATTCCTTGAAATAGCGCTGTTCGGCTGTTTTCATCTTGAATACCTTCGGCAAGCCGCCCTCATCCTTCCGCACATCAATTTCGCGGACTTCATCATCGGCAGCGGCAAAGTCAATGCCGCTGTCCTTATCCCTGAGGGTAAAGTCCTCGGCAAGCTGCTGTTCGTCCAGCAGAACATGCGAGCCGTCCGTAAAGAGCGTCTCAGAAATGAACTGGAAGAACTGCGGAATTTTCAGCTCCGCAATATCACTCTGGAACTCCGGCTTGACAGAAAAAGTCGTCACTTTTTCCCGCACCTCCCACGACATATTCTGCGTATAAGGATCGCCGCTGGCCCGCGTAACGGCGTCACTGTATACCTGCCCCGCCCGTTCCGCTTCTTCAATCATGCTGTCAACCTTTGAGACGATCTCCGGCGTTTTTTCTGTTTCTTTGCGGCGCTGTAATTCCTCCCCGATGGACTTTCCGTCCACATCGAAAATATCCTCTGCATCCGGTTCCGAAACAGCTTTTGCTTTGAAGAGCGCTTCATCCATCTCAATCTGCACCGGCGGCTGTTCCGGCGCTTTCGGCTGAATCGGTTCGGAGACGCGATAATCCCTATCGCTGAACCCCGCATTGTTCAAGCCCTTGATGATGCGCTGAACGGTTGCATTGAAATCGTTTGAGGAGGTCAGCACATAGGACTGATTCAGCGCCTTCTGCGCGTGCGGCGCGGTATGCGGCAAACGAAGAATGCGCCCCACGATCTGCTCCACGTCCACCTGACTGGTCTTGTTGGCGAGAGACGCCAGTATGTATGCAAAGGGGCAGTCCCAACCCTCTTTCAGCGCGTTGACCGTAATGATATAGCGCACAGGACAGTCCGGAGACATCAAGTCGGTGTTTTTCAGCTCATTTACGTCCGCCGTGCGAATGGCAATCTGTTCTGCGGGAATTCCCGCATCAACAAGATTATTCCGCAGCTTTTCAAAGGTCGTCGCGTCTTCCTTGCCCTTCGGTTCCGCCTGAAACAGCGCTATCGGACGAATATAGCGCCCGGTTTGCTTCTGCTCCGCAATCGCCATTTCTTCCAGACGGTTGCGCAGATCAATCGCGTCAACCAGAACCTCCTTCTGATTGTCCCGGTTATAGACGATGACCGGCAGCTTAACCATGTTTTCGCCTTTGAGCTGCACCGCGTCCACATAGGAGATGATATTGCTCTCCCTCTTCGGCGTAGCCGTCAAATCCAGCACAAAGCACGGATTGAAATTCTCCAGCATTTCAAGGCTCAATTCCGACCGGGCGTGGTGGCTCTCGTCCACAATGACAAGCGGGTTCAGCTGGTTGATAATCTGGAACAGCGCGGTTTCGTCCGCCTTCTCAATGGGATTGTCCGGCCTGCCCAGCACCTTCGCGAACTCGGCAAGATTACTGTTCTCCTGATAGGCCTTCAAAACCTCCTTACCGCGCCCGCGAAACGAATCGTAGGACAGCACCATGATGGAAATCTGCTCGGTAACCGCCGTCGGGTTGAAGTTCTGTCCATTCAAAAGCTCCGGTTTGGTGTAAACCTCCACGCACCCGCCAAAGTCCACGTCGATTTTCTGACGGTAGGCATGAGAGGTATCCTTCAGGGCTTTCGCCGTCTGCGTCAGAATCGCGTCCGACGGCACGAGCCAGACCACGGCCTTCGTCTTGGTAGCGGGCAGCGCGTCGAAAATGGGACGAATGGCGCTGCATGCAATAAAGGTCTTGCCGCCGCCCGTCGGCACCTTGAAGCACAGATTCGGAACGCCGGGGATTA
>SFGO01000024.1 GCA_004556545.1 Clostridiales bacterium | reverse complement strand
GGCTGCTTTTTGCAGATGTCGCAGCAGTGATTGCTAATGCGGAACGGGATCGGATTCTCCTTGATGAAATCAAGCATGTACTTTGAACTGTTGATAACAAGCTGAATATTCGGGCGCGGCTCGCCTGCTGAATTGCAGCAGCACAGGAAATTGATCGCCTGCTCGCAGCCGGGATACCGTTCTTTCAGCTCCTTTCGCTTCGCCTCCTTGTCCTCTGCCTGATTGTATTCGTCGGCGATTGAAAGCGGAATGTTCTTCTTCTGCACTGCCTCCAGACCGGCGGACATGATCTTCGAAACGAAGGGCTGCCCGTATTCACGCGTCGCCTGTACGATGTTTTTCTTCGGGCGCACGGTCTGGATCTCCACGCCGTACAGCTCCGCCGTTTCCCGGACATGCCGCCGCGTTGCCTCCATTTCAAGCCCCGTCTCGAAAAAATAATACTTGATCGGCGGCAGGTTGAATATCTTCCGATCAGTCTCAATCATGTGCATCATGCGCATTCGGATGCTCCTTCAGGCGCTTGGCAATAATGCTCTGGATCGCCTGAAACTTTTCAGGCGCGTCGAAGTCTGCATACGGCGGACGCTGCGTATAGACGCTGCTGCGGAACTCGCCATCTTTTGCGGCTCTCATCTCGTCTCCTCCCTCCCCGGCGTAAGCTTCGCCAGCATGATCTGTCCGAGATCCGCCACGTAGACCAGCCGCCCGCGGCTGTACACCATCAGCTTGTCGCCCTGGATTTCCATCCGGTCTGCCTCGATGTTCGTGATATCCTGGCAGGCGTCACATACAAACCTCATACCAGCGCCCCCGGCCGGGTGTCCGGCGTGTAGTGTAGCTTGGTTGCGCGGGCGTTCTGATGGTACTCCGGGCGGGTGAATTTATAGCCCCAGTGCTTGGCGGCGGTAAAAAGGGCCGCATATCCGTCCTCGGCGCGGACGGTTACTTTCTGATCTCCATATGTAACGGAAAAGTGGTTCTGACCGGTATATCCGGCCTGTGCGATCACGGCGGGGCGCCGCGGCGCCCGCTCGCCGTGGTAATCGATGCTATTTCGCAATGTGTTTGCGCCTCCTTATCTGGTTGTCGGCATGGACCATCTGCTTTCCCGCTGCAAGATCTGGCTGCAGGCTGTCCCTGTCGCGGTGGTTGACATCGTAGATGTGGTTCCGGATGCTCTCGTAGAGCGTCCAGGTGCAGCACCCGGCGCGGCATGTTCCGCTTCGGTCCGGGCAGTTCCGGCCGCATGGCGGCGGGATGGGCCGCATGCGCGGCGCAAAATAATTCACTCCGCTTCCTCCTGTACGTGCTGCAGCCATGCCGCGAGCGTTTGCAGCGCCGTCTCGCGCTGCAGCAGGTCTTCGACCGTGTCCCGGTCGACGCGCGGCATGCTCTGCAGGATCTCCCGGTCATTGGCGCAGTCATCGGCAAAGGCCAGGACGGCGTCGATGATGTCGGCCAGCTGATCCGGCCGGAGCTCTACCGGGATCTTTGGCTCGTCCTTTACCGGCTTCACAGGATCCCGTAGGTCGTCAGGCCCAGCGCGATCGCGCCGGTCGCGACGCAGGCGTCTGTCATCTCTGCGTACCCGGCGATCACCGCCAGCACAAAGGCCGCTCCGCCCAGCCACACGCAGCAGGTCTTTGCCACCCGCCGCATGGCCTCTCGGTACCGCAGCTCCTCCAGCAGCCGCTCCTGCCGCTCCCGTGTCTCTTCCTCCGGCTCATACCCGAGCCGTTCTGCAAGATTTGTTCTCATCGTGCTTCTCCTTTCTCTGTCTCCTGCATCCTCTTGACCACCCGCATCAGCCTGGCGTTCATGCAATGCAGCTTCTGTGCCTCGAGATCGTAGCCCTTGCGCTGCATGGCGCGGGCGGCCTCGGCGTTCTGGCACTCACACACCAGCGCCGCCTCGATCACGTCCCGCAGCTCCTGCGCATCCAGCGTCAGGGTGTAGGTCTTGACGTTCGCCATGGCTCAGCCTCCTATCTCTGCACCATCCACCGTGCCAGCTCCGTGAGCGACACCGTGTACTTGTTCCCGATGTGCCGGGCCGGGAACTGGCCGCCCGGCCCGGAAACATATCCGTCAGCAGCTCCAGCTGCGGCCGGTATCCTTCCAGCTCTCTCGGCATCCCCTCACGCCTCCTTCTTCTCGCTCATCAGCTTCGCCGCCGTAGCCACGCCCTGCATATAGGCGATCATGACCTCGATCTGCTGCTGGTTCATGTGCTTCATCTCACGCAGCACACCCTCGACCTGCTTCTTCTGTTCCTCTGACATTGTTCTCACCTCGCTCGGTTTCGTGTTTTCTTTACCTAGGCACATCATATATTGCCTTGAGCAATTTGTCAAGCATTATTTTTGTCTAGGTAAAAGTTTTTATTGACTTTCCATTCTCGGTGTGCTAACCTGTCATCAGAAAGAAGGTGAACCCATGGAGACAATCAACGAACGAATTGCGTTCCTTATCTCCGACCTTGGGATATCCAAGACCAAGTTTGCAGAACGTCTGAACATTTCTCCCTCGTTTGTAACCAGAATTTGCGCGGGCGACAAAATCCCTAGTGACCGTACTTCTTCCGATATCTGCCGGGAGTTCAACGTCTCCCTCGCATGGCTGGAGGACGGCGAAGGGGAAATGTATGTCCAGCGCAGTGAAAACGAGCGCATGGCCTTGATGTTTACCGACGTTCTGGCCGAAGCCGACGAATCCACACGCAAACGCGGCATTGCAGCCGCCCTCGAAATGCCCCCGGAGTTCTGGGACAACATCCTCGAATACGCAAAAAAAATCACCGGAAGCAAATAACCTGCTTCCGGTGTTCTTTTTTATTCGTCAAAATGTATAGAAAGTGTCTATAGCGCTTGACCACTCCCGACGTTTTCTGTATTCTGGTAAGGGGTGGTATTTTTATGGATGGCCTGATTCTTCTTGGTCTAGTCATTCTATTTCTTGCCGAAATTCTATTCTTTTATTTTCTTCGTAAACTCATTTCTTATTTATACAATCTGCCCGACAGGCATCCACGCAATAAGAAATCAAAACCCACGGATGCTTCCAGTGAAAGCTTGTCTCCCGCTCCTTCTGGCTCCGCTTCTCTTCGGCTTGAACTCCCGCCCAACATCACGCACCTCGCCTTAAGCACGCCGGTTGTCCACCGCGATGATGAGCCTCCATTCGAGCCGTCTGTGGTAGAGGCGTATAAGCCAACGGTCAAACACGAACCTTCCTGTAACCCAAGCCCCGCAGCCGCGTCTTCCCCTCGTTCCCCGGATCCTCAATGGCCCGCACGGCGCAAAAAAATGCTGAACGGATGTTTAACCTTTCTGCTGCTATATGCCATTCTCGCCGGGATCGCCGTTGTGCTTGCGTTTCTCCCAAATTGGCTGTTCCCATCAAAACCAGCAACTACTCCATCTGGCAATGATCGTCCGTCCGGCTATGTCTCTAGCTGTTACATCGGGAATATTGATACAAAAAAATTTCACCATTCGTATTGCCCCTATCTCCCCGACAAAGATAATCAAATAGAATTTGATTATCGCGATGATGCTATAGATGCTGGGTATGACCCATGCGGGCATTGTAACCCATAGCTTCCCGCCGGAACGGTCTCCCGTTCCGGCGCTTATTTTATGATGTGCCGCAGGAATCGCAGGATGATTTTCAGCTGATCCAGTGTGGCCCGCTCCAAAATGTTTTCAATCTGTTCCATCGTCTTTTCCATTCCCGTCTCCATTTCTCCACAAAAACCGCGTTCATTTTTTGTTAATCTTTGCATCTTGTTCGCGCCTCCCAAAAGTTGTAAGATATAGGTAGGCGTCGCCCGCGCCGCTGGCCGAACAACGGCGCGGGCTTTTGCTTGCGCAGGCGACCGGGAGCCGTCCTTGCGCCTCCAGCGTATGCCTGTTTTTCGTTTTCAGCAACCACCAGTTATGAGAATTTATGAGATTTTTTGAGAAATCCGCATTTTCTGGATTCTCATTTTTGGAAAGGATCGTGGAAACCTTGGAAACCTGCGAAAATCGCATCCGTTCGGAGCGTTTGTCTCGCGGCATGACGCTGAACGAGCTGTCCGACGCCTCCGGCGTTTCCGTCTCCAGCCTCTCGCGCTATGAGCGCGGCTGCGACGTCCCTTCGTCCGCTCTGCACCGGATCGCGGACGCGATGGACACGGACAGCGCCTTGCTGCTGGACCATCCGGATAAAATGCCGCGCATCGCCGAGCTTGAGCTGCGGCTCAAGCATGCCAACGCGGTCATTTCCAAGCAGGAACAGATCATCCGCCAGAAGTCCGTCGAGGCGCGGCGCAAGGATGTTTTGATCTTCGTTCTGGTGTTTATCGTTCTCGTCGCGCTTCTGTCGCTCCTTTTCGACCTTTGTAATCCCAATATCGGCTGGGTTCGCGCATAAATAAAAACCGCCCCGGCCCAGCGCCAGAGCGGTATTCTTGGAGGTTTTACGATGCCAATTCCCAAATACTACGTCAGGCCGGACGGCCTGCATGAATCCATCATCACAGTCAACGGCAAGCGCAAAGCGTTTCGCGGCAAGACGGACCGCGAGGTCTGGAACAAGATCAAGGCCTACCGCGCCGAAGCCGAGAAGCCAAAGACCCTCCCGTTCTCCGACGTCGCCCACGCCTGGTGGAACGAGATCGAGCCAACGCTTGCTCCGAATTCCCTGCGCAATTATTCCCCTGCCTATGAGCGCGCCGTCGCGCAGTTTGGCCCGGAGGATGTCGCCACGATCACAAGCAAAGAGGTTGAGACGTACATCAACCAGTTTGCCAAGACCCACGCAAAGAAGACCGTTATCACCCAGCGCCAGATCATCCGACAGATCCTGAATAAAGCCCAGCGCGAAGGTTACGTCTCTTTTAACGCTGCGCAGGCAGTTCTTCTCCCGAAGAACCTTCCGCAGAAGCGCCGCCACGCGCCGCCCGCTGATCAGATCCAGAAGATCAAGGACAACCTAAACGACGACTTCGGCCTGTTTGCCTTCCTGATCTATTATACCGGCTGCCGCCGCGGCGAGGCCGAGGGTCTGCGCTATGAGGACATCGACCGGGAGAAGGGCCGGATCTACATCCGCCGCAGCGTCTACCATACCGGCCCGACGCCCCAGATTAAAGAGCCGAAGACCGCTGCCGGCATCCGCTCTGTCCCTTTACTCCCCGCGCTGGCCGCTGTCCTCCCACAAAAGGAGCACGGCTATATCTTTTCCAACGACGGCGGAAAAAGTCCGCTCCCCGGCTGGTACGTCACCGATCAATTTGAAGCCTACCGCAAGCGCACCGGCGTCACCGTCTCCCCGCACGAGATCCGCCACGGCTACGCGACCGCGCTCTACGAGGCCGGTGTGGACTTCAAACTCGCTCAAAAATTCCTCGGCCACGCGCAGCTCTCCACCACCATGGATATCTACACCGACATCCTCGATACCCGCATTGATAAAGTCGCCGCCCAGATGGACGCGGCCTTTTAATTGCACTTTTTTACTGTGTCGGTCACTGTGTTCATACCCGTGTATTTTCGTGCTAGGATATGTTACGTCTTGCTACTTTGCAATTCTCGCAAAAAGTTTTGTTCAATCATAAATAATCCGTCTTTTAACTGCTATTCTACCCAAAAAGATAAAAAATAAGACGCAGGAATTTAAATTCCTGCGTCTTTATCTTTGGTGGACCTGAAGAGACTCGAACTCTGAAAAAACACTGTATTTTCAATGTGAATTTGCAAACTGTGTTTATTCTGTGTTCAGTCCCTTTTCTGTGTTCTCAGCTTCTTGCGATATGCTCATAATACGCCATGAGCTTTTGTTCCGGCCCCGGGCCGTCCTTGTCGAGCAGGAACGCCTTTGCCAGAGCAGCGTAGAACTCCGGGCGGTTGAGGCCGAACTCTACGGCGACGTGGTAGTAGTCCGAGTACATCATGTTCATGGTCACGCCCCACGCCCAGCGCGGGACCACTGGTGCCTGAATGCCCATGCTCTCGGCCACGGCCGTTGTCTGTTCCATCGTCCAGTGCGGGCCGGTCGTTCCGTCGGCGTTTTGCATGTTGGCTGCCCACTGCATCGCCGTTTCGCGATCAAATGTGTCCTCCTCCGGCTCGTCGTGGTGCCCGTGCAGCTTTTCGATCCTGCAGATCGTCTTCGCGTAAAGTCCGACTTCCTCCGCGCTGCCCAGCGTCACGGGCTTCTCCATGGCCTCGTGCAGCTTTGTGTAAAGCTTTTCGATATATTCTTTCATCTCGTCATGCCTCCTGGATATACCTGTAGAGTTTATCGACGTCGTTCTGGTCAAACCGCATATCGCCCAGCAGCGGGACGGATACGGTCAGCTTGTTCTCAAAGCGCGGACGCGCCGCGTTGTAGAGCTTGTCAAGGTCGATGTTTCCGGCGTCGTCGAAGATCTGCATCATCTTTATCGCGGGATTCTCGCGCAGCGTAAGGATCTTTTCGCGGCTGCCCTCCATGATGAGCGCCAGCATGATCCCGGCCCCGATGCCCTTGCCGCCGGGCAGGTGCGGGATGACCTCATTGTCTGCGTAGCGCATTGCGCCGCGCATGGCCTGATCGATCGTCACTGTCATCGCAGGTTCCCTCCTTTAAGGATAGGGGCGGCTATTGCCGCCCCTTGCGTTTAGCCGTTGCAGCACCCGCACTTCGGGATCGGGTTGTAGAGCGACTGCGCCGTGGTCGCTGTGCCCGTGGTGACGTCGGCAACCTGCTTTGGATAAAAGGTCGCGTTGACGTAGGTGACGATGGAGTTGTCACCGCAGCAGCGGCGCTCTGCCTCCATCTTGACCGCGTCAAGCGCTTCCTTACGGACAGACTCGACGTCCTGCTTGACCAGCGTGAAGCTGTCCTCGGTGCGCTGGTTGTGGACGGCCTGCTTGCACAGCGCCTCACGGACGTCCTTGAGCTGCCCGTCGATGTAACTGTACATCTCCAGCATCTTGCCGTCGTTGTACGTGTTGGCCTTGAGCAGCGCGATCTCGCTGTCCTTCGCGGCCAGCTTCTGCTCCCGGTCGAGATCGTAGCGCGTGACCGGCATGTTCTCGCTGCACGTCGGCTCCTGCTGCCGTGCGGCGAGCATGGCGGCGACCGTCATGGCAGGCGTGACCGCCGCAGCAACATCAGCGACTTCCGATCTCTTGTTCTGGTTGAGACCGCCCAGCAGATTGCCGAGCCCTCCGTTTGCCAGACCCAGCGCGGCTCCGCCGATGCCAAAGCCCAGCGCAGTCCCCGCGAGTCCCTTGCTTGCGTATTCCATAAAAAATCCTCCGGTAAAAGTAGTAAGCTGGCCAGCTCCTATTCTCATTCTGCCGCTTCTTCGGTTTTTATGGGGGACATTTCCGGGACATCTGTGTACCATTTGTGGGACATGCTTTCCTCTTAAAAATTTTCCCAGTACCCCTCTTGACTTCTACACTTTTTTGAGTTTATACTATGGGTGCGGAGAGATCCGCGAAAGAATCCTGAAATCTGGCACCGCACGATCCGCGGCACAACCATTTCAGGAATCTACAGAGATTGAACGTCGCCGTTCATCATCTGCCCATGAAAGCGGAGATCCCTTGCCGTTAAATAGGGAGCTAAAAAAGCGGAAATCCCTTGCCGTCAAGTAGGGAGCCAAAAAAGCGGAAATCCCTTGCCGTTAAGTAGGGGCTTAAAAAATCATGGGCAACTAAAAGCGAGACTTCTGCAGTCTCGCTTTTTCTTTCCCGGAAAGGTCGAATCTTGGAGAATCTATTTATCTGCCACATCAGTGAGCGCTATATTTCCTTCCTCCATTCCCGTGACTTCCGTGTCCCGTTCAACAAGGGCCAGCGTCGCCCCTATGTCGGCGTTGTTCTCACCGTCGGGAGCTTCCGTTACTTCGTCCCCATGGAATCCCCGAAGCCAAACCATGCCAATCTAAAGCCCGGCAAGCACATCCTAAAGCTTGACGGCGGTCGTCTCGGTCTGCTTGGTTTCAACAACATGGTCCCTGTCCCTGATTCTGCGATCCTTGAATACGACATTTCCGCAGAGCCGGATGTGAAGTATCGCAACCTGCTCCTGAACCAGATCGAGCATTGCAACCGTCAGAAGCTTGCCATTCTGGATCATGCCAATCGTACATACTACGATGTCGTCAATGGAAATAGCAGTTTCATCTGTAAGATCTCCTGCGACTTCCGCGCGCTGGAGCGCGCATGCAGATCGTATAACCCGAACTATCGTCCGAAAGCCAATCCCGGAACATAGAAAAAGCGCCATGAGCCGTTGCTCATGGCGCTTTCTCTTTGTCCGTTTTCCCTACCAGACGGCGGGCGATATTGTAGATGTGCGGCAGGCGGCGGGAGATGGTTTTGCGGTCGATGCCGATCTCGGCGGCGGCGTCCATCTGCGGGAGCCTGCGCACGATATAAAGCTTCACGATCTGCTGATCGATCACGTCCAAAAGTCCCTCGTCAGCGACGTGCTCCCAGTCCCTGCGCGTCATGTTTTCCATCCCCTTCGGCATGGCCAAGCGCGCAGTGATTTGTCCATCGCTCCCTTCGTGCCCGCCGCCCGGGTGGGTCAGCGGTCAAAGACGCCGGTGCGGTCCAGGATGACGAGCATGCGAACGTTGTCCTCGCTCAGATCGAGCGTCAGATCCTCGCCCGTTCCGCCCTTTCCTTTAAGCAGGCCCTTGCTTACCAGCTTGTCCAGCGTCTGTCGGTACGTCTGATTGTCGACGTCCCGCAGCTTTTCGTATCTCATGGCTGTTTCCTCCTGCAATCTTGCCTTGAATTCCTGCCACTGGCGGTCGCCGGAGGTTCCGTAGTAGATGTTGTGCTCGGGGCCGACGAACGGGGCCGGGCAGATCTTTCCGGTGACGTCATAGTGGCGGATGACGTTCTCCAGCGGGATATTGTACTGCCGCATGAGCTTCACGGTGAGCCATACGGCGTTTTCGATGACGCGGCGGTCGAAGTACCAGTCCTTGTCGTTCGCGTTCAGGCGGCTGCTGTCGAGCTTCTGCGGGCGCAGCTCAATGCCGATGGAGTTGCAGTTGCGGCAGGTCGGATTCCGGTAGCGCAGGCCGCCCACGGCCCCGCAGTGCCACGCCATGTCGGTATCCGGCACACAGTGGTAGATGACGTCCTTCTCATCCACGCAGTAATGCGCGGACGCCATCGCCTCCGGGGCCTTGAACCACTCCGACGCGCCATAGGCGCTGGATAGGGCCCCGAAGAAGTGGATGACCAGATACTGCGGCTTATTGCCGCCCCGGTAGATGTTGACGCTTGTGAAATTGTCTACGATCTGCGGCGGCATAGTCTTCATTCTTCCTTGACCTCCGGCAGGCCCGCGACGCTCGTCAGCAGGGACAGGATGCCAGCCAGCGCCGAGGCGGAGGCAACGGCGATCCAGTTCACTTCGGACAGGATCGCGCTCGTGCCGATAGTTGCGACTGCCGTCTGGCATACCGTTTTCAGTGCGCGGATTCCCGCGGCTTTCCACCATTTTGCGTTCATAAGTAATTTTCTCCTTTCAAATTTCGCCTTGCGGCGCAGATTATAAGATCTTGCCTAGCACCCATCCGATGATGCCCGTTACCAGCGCGGTCAGGGCGATCTTGACCAGCGCGTCCCAGTTCTTACCCGGGCGGGCGGTGAGGTTGTTGACGCTCGTCTTCATTTCGTCGATCTTGTCGTCGAGCGTCTTCATGTGCTCTGCCATGACGGCGACGGCCTCGGCCAGCTTGGCCACGGCGTCGGTCTTCTTCTCGAGATCCTTGATCCGGCCGGTATTCCGGTCGACGTTGCCGCGGATCTCCGCGACGGCAACATTCAGATCCTGCAGGTCCATCCGTTATGCTCCTTCTTCCGTGATCTTCTTCCACCCGTCCGGGTTAACGGATGGGTTCCAGACGTTGGCGGCGAGCATGGATTCGTAGAGCTCGTCCTGCCACCAGCCTTTTTCGCCTTTGGAGAAGGCAAGGCCGGCGGTGATGGTCTCTGGGATGAGGCGGAAGCCCTGCTTGTACTGGATATCCTCCCATAGGTTCGGGGCGGCGTCCGGCGTATTTTCTGCCGTGTCCCAGAGGTCGACGGCGGCGCGCTTGATGCCGCCCTGCCAGCATATGCGCGTACCGGACTTGACGAGACTGCCGTCCCCCGTCAGCTGCGGGAACAGCTCCGGGGCCTCGGACGCGGTCTTATCGTCGAGAGAGGCAGCAGCCGTCTCGATGGCGTAGCGCAGGTCCTTCGCCCTTTCCTCGCCGATGGCGGTATATACGGGCATGCCCATGAGGGTGGCGGCAGTGTGCTGGGCGGCGGCTTTTTCGGCCTCTGCCCGCTCTAGGGGCATGGGCTTGCCCATTTTGACGGTGATGGTGCCGTCGCGGTTGTCGGTGATGCCGCCCGCGACGCAGTAGTCGGAGTTGTCCCATTCCTGGGCCTGCTCCTCGGTCTCGCCGGTGGGGTTGCCGTCGGTGTCGTAGACGGGGACAGTATCGCGCTGGACGATGGACCAGCTCAGTCCGTCCACAAACAGCTGCACGGCGGCAGCGTGGGTCATCTCGAGCGTGACGGCCTTGCTCTCGCGCCCGCCCCACGTGCGGTCGTTGTTTACGCCGTCTACCGTAGCGGGGTATTCAGTGTTGTTGACTTTTACATAGATACTCATGTGTTATCGCTCCTTTCTGTCTGCAAATTTCCTCTAACCGCTCTGTGGGTGCAGTCCGCAAGCGGTTTTTCCAATAACCATTCTGCTGTGTCGGCCATTTCTCATCAGCGAAGTCATCACCGCAGCCGTTTTTTGCGTACCATCGATAGAGGCGTTCAAGCATTTCTTGTCGCATCGCACCCTCTGGTGAATTTTTCCTGAAATGTTCCCATCCGTTTTCAGATGTTGTAGCGCATATCCGTCTGCCGTCAGGCGCGATCAGAAATCCTCCGTCTTCCGTTACAACCGTTCCGTACCGGAGATTAAATTCTCCATCGATGCCATGCCCACGGAAGCGCCTATATACGATATACTCCATACGCTTGCCCCTCATACGCAAAAGCCGGGCGCGAAGCCGAGGGAATAGTACGCGTTGGTGGGGGAGACTGTGCCGCCGGCCATCACATCCACGAAACGGTTGGGGTCGATCGAATAAGGCGAACGGAGCCACCAATGAACGGCTGTACTCGTGCCGTTGTGCTTGTACTTGATTTTGCTATTCCCGGCGGAATAATAGGCGTACTGCGCTTGTTTGTTCTGCTCGTTCGTGTTTCCGTAGGAAATGCTACCGAAAACCTCGAACTCCGAGAGGAGGAAAAAGTAATCCGTTGTCGCCGTCACCGCGCTTGCGGCGCTGCTGTTGCCTGTGTTGTTTGTGTACTTCGTCACGGATTTTAGCACCGCGCGGAGCGCTGCTGGGATGACCGCAATGATCGTCCCGGAATAGCTCGAGAGGCTCGTCCCGCAAATGTTTGTACGCATTTGCGAGCTTTTCCATCCGCCGGAGTTCGTTTTGCTACTGTTCATAGAGAAATAGCCGGTCGCGGATACTTGCGAATTATATTTACTGTCGCATAGCGCAACGTCCTTACCGCCAGAGAGTGCAGTCTTTGCAAGCTGAAAATGGATTCGGTTTGCGCCCTCGACGCTTGCGTTATGGTTAAAGCCAATAATGAAAGCGTAGGTCGTGACATTCGAGAGTGAGAGCTTTCCGACCGTGCCGTTGACATTCGAGAGTGAGAGCTTTCCGACCGTGCCGTTAAGCGTGACCGCCTTTCGGTCGCCGATGCTCCAATAGTTCGCGCCCTGTCCCGCGTCGGAAACTTCACGAATTGTCGTCCAGTCGTTTTCATCTAAAATTGGTGAAACAGAGGAGAATACGATATCTTCGCCCGTTCCGTTGATAAGCGTCCTGCCCTTTTTGATGTCGTAGCTCGTGCCGTTGACGAGGCATTTCCCGCCCTTCACTTCATAGGCCGTGCCGGAGATCAATGTCTTGTGCGCCATGGGTCCTCCTCACTCATACTGCCAGTTGATGGCGTAGTTTTCTGTCGGCGTTGTCTCCGAGGCTACGAGCGTCTGCTTTGTGATGTTTCCGGTCTTCATATAGTCCGTGCCCGCCACGGCCACCGCCCATGCCGTCGGCTTCCCGCTGGCGTCCACCGCCTTGACCTTGATCAGGTCCCCGACGGCCGCGCCGGAGGCGAGAAGTACGTCCTGCTTCGCCGCGACCTGTGCGGGCGTGGCGTAGTCGGTCCCGGCTTCGGCCGCGGAGACGCCGCCCGCGCCGTCGCCCTTGAGGATGCCAGCAGCGGTGATCTTGTTCTGCTTCCCGCTCAGATCGACCAACTCGGCAGCCGCCGAAGCGATCTCCTGCTTGTCGGCTTCCGTAAAATAGTCCGTCCCCTTGACCGGCGTTTTTCCCGCTGGTCCCTGCGGCCCCTGCGGGCCAGTCGATCCGGTTTCTCCCTTGGGCCCCTGTTCGCCCGTCGCGCCGGTCTCGCCTTTGGGCCCCGGCGCTCCGGTCTCGCCTTTTGGCCCCTGTTCGCCGGGGTCGCCCTTCGCACCTGGATCTCCCTTGTCGCCCTTCTCGCCGCGCGAAGGCTTTCCCGTGTCGGTCGTCCCGAGATACCAGTTTCCGTTCTTGCCGATGCTCGGGGTTATGCCGTCCGTTCCGTTGGCGCCCGCCGGGCCGGTGTCGCCCGGTTCTCCCTTGGGCCCCTGCTCGCCCGGCGCGCCGGTCTCTCCTTTGGGCCCCTGTTCGCCGGGGTCGCCCTTCGCACCTGGATCTCCCTTGTCGCCCTTCTCGCCGCGCGAAGGCTTCCCCGTGTCGGTCGTCCCGAGATACCAGTTTCCGTTCTTGCCGATGCTTGGGGTTATACCGTCCGTTCCGTTGGCGCCCGCCGGTCCGGTGTCGCCCGGTTCGCCCTTCGGCCCCTGTTCGCCCGGATCTCCCTTGTCGCCCTTCGCGCCCTGCATCGGTCCGTTGTTGACCCACGCCTTCGTCACGCCGTCATATATGTAAATGTCATACGGTGCAGCCGCCCCAACGCCATAGGCGTCGCCGACCTCCGGATTCTTGACCGACACCTGCAGTGCAGAGACCGAGCCGTAATATCCCTTGACCACAAATCCGGAGCCAGTGTCTCCCTTCGGCCCCTGCGGGCCTGCCGGGCCCTGCGGACCGGTCTGCCCCTGCGGACCGGTTTCGCCCTGGTCTCCTTTTGGGCCCTGCGCGCCCGTGTCGCCCTTCTCGCCTTTCTCGCCCTTTTCGCCGGGTTCCCCCTTCGGGCCGGTGTCTCCCTTCGGCCCCTGCGGACCTGCCGGTCCCTGCGGACCGGTCTGCCCCTGCGGGCCGGTTTCACCCTGGTCTCCTTTTGGGCCCTGCGCGCCCGTGTCGCCCTTCTCGCCTTTCTCGCCCTTTTCTCCGGGTTCCCCCTTCGGGCCGGTGTCTCCGGTCGCGCCCTTCGGGCCTTCTGCACCGGTCGCGCCGGTGTCGCCCTTTGCGCCCTGCGGCCCCGTCTGCCCCTGCGGGCCGGTCGCGCCGGTCTCGCCCTTCGGCCCCTGCGGGCCCATGACCGAGCCGAGGTCTATCATGCTTCCGTCCGTCAGCGTGAACACCAGCTTCCCCGCGTCCGTAACCTCCACGGCCTTTACCCCGCGGGAGATCAGCCCGCCGATCGTCACCGTGATCTGATTCGGAATTTCTACCCTCATACCTGCTCCTTACTCCACGAACGCCCGGTTCCCGCTCGCCAGCGTCGTCTTGTCGCCGTGCGTGTACCGGATATCGTAGGTGTACTTTCCCTTCGTGAATTTTTCCGTGACCGTCGCGTCGAAGTTCAGCGTGACCTGGTCATTCTCCACCTTCGCAAAGCTGAACGTGTGTACCGTCTGCCGCGTATCATCCAGAAACACGACCGCCATGCTGTCCGTCGTCCCGATCGTGACGGCCTCGCCGTCCTGGTCCTTCAGGTCGAACCGCAGCACGATCGAGAATGTGTCTCCCTCGTACCACCGTAGTACCCCTTTGTCGATCCTCGGGCTCGGATAAGCCCCCGGAATTGGCGTCGCCATGCCGCATCCCTCCTTTTCATCCAGTGTAGCAGACCCCCGCGCCGGATTCACCCCACGCGCAGCAAAGCCGGGGCTTTCGCCCCGGCCCGCTCATCATTCCTTCAGCCACTTGTCAATGTCCTTGGACTTCTTGCTCCTGTCAAATCCGATCGCCACATAGGCCGCCAGCAGCTTCTCCTTGAGCTTCTTCCGTTCCTCAGGCGAGGCCTCAATGTACTTCTGCTTGTATTCCGTCGTGATCGCGTCGCCGATATCGCCCTTCTCGGCTCCGTGGTCGAAGTATTCCTTTGCTGCCGCTTTCAGATCCCCGCCATCCTCGATGGTTTGCAGGATCTTTCCGTACTTCGTATAGTCCTTCCCGCCGGTCCACTCCTTGTAGAGCCAGTACGCCTTGTTCTCATCCTCGGCGTAGTCGTTCGCAAGGATCTTCTGGATCGCCTTCTCCTGCGTCACGGTCCCGGCGGCGACGGCGTCCTTGAGATCCTGCTTCTGCTTCGCGTCCTGCGCGTCCTGGATCTTCTCGTTCATGTAGTCGATCCGCTCCTGCGTGCTCTTCGGCTCCATCTCCGCCTTCTGCGTATCCCCGGCAAGGACCTGATAATAATACTCTGCCTTCGCCGCGTCGCTGATATCATAGGCCTTCAGCAGCATCATCTTGTCATAGTTCTTCTCCAGCTTCCGCGCCGCTTGGATGAACGCATAGGTCTCCCGCTGGTCCTCGCCGCCCTCGGTCATGCCCTGATAGGCGGCAGTCTCCTTCGCGGACAGCGACTTGAACCCGCTCTCCACCCAGCTCTGTGCCTCTTCCGTCGCCGTCTTGCCGAACAGCAGCGCCTGTGCCCAGCTCTTGGCCCGGTCTGCTGGATTGTCGTTATACACGGGATACTGCAGAATATCGCGGCCCTCGTTGTCCACTGTGTAGCTGCCGCCGCGGGCCGCCGCCGTCGCGCCCTGATACGCCTTTCGGATCTGCCCGCCGCCGAACGGCGTCGCCAGATACAGGCCCGGTTTTATAAGCTCGTCTGTGATCGTCTTTGCCTTCTTTTCGGGGGCCATGTCCTCGTTGCTTGACCAGATTGCTTTTCTGATTTTCGCGAAGCTTGGGATCGCGGAATCGATAGCGATTCGTCCGCTATCAATGTCAACACCCCATTTCTCATCCAGCCCCAGCACGTTGACCACCTGCATTCCCGGCAGCTCTGACAAAATCGCTCCTTCAAGGTTTGTAATAGCCTGTTCCGTGCCCGGCTTCTCCTTCGTGAAGTTCCATTTCCCGGATACCGCCGCCTGCACCGTATTCGGCAGCTGATACCCCGTGAAATCTCCGACCGTATCATTGATGATATCCAGCGGATCCAGCGCCGCGCGCCTTCCCACAATGCTCTCGTAGAACTCATTGTAGATCCACGCGCCGATGAGGAATTTGAACATGGCCTTCGCCAGTGCCGCCACGCCCTTCTTCCGCTCCTCCTGCGCCATATCCTTGAAGATCCAGCTCAGTTCGTTGTTGACTTCCAGCTGGAACTGCGTGAACAACTTCACCCACGGTGCCTGTGCCGCAAATAATGTCGGCGTCGACCCCTTGCTTCTGTCTGCCATGACGCCAGATGCAAATTGATCCGCCTCCTGCATCGCGCTCGTCTCGCTCATGCCCCGCCGCAGGTTCTGGTAATACCGCGCACGGACGACACTTCCCGTCGTAAACGTGTCGATGGATTCCATCAGCCAACCTGCACCGGCGGAGACTTTATCCATCGTGCTCATGGCCAGCCGCCCATAGCCGCTTCTGTTGTTGATGAACGTCGACGCTGAATCCAGCCCGTCAGCTGTCTTGTAGTTTTTCAGCGTATCCCACATGCCGCGCAGCACGTCCGCCGTCGACACCTGGCTCCATGCCTGCGTAATCGGGATGAAGTTCGTGAGCGCCGAGCCTACGTTGGCCGCGACCATGTTCGCGCCCACGCGGGAATGGAACTTCTTCAGGACGTTGTACACTTTGCGGTTGAAAAACCTCTCCATCCCCCGGTCTAGCCGCGACTTCTTTCCCGCCAGCAGGTTCGTGTATTCGTCCAGCTCATCCACAAAGTTCGAAAGCCCATACCGTCTGTTCTTCGTCAGGTTTGCAACCTGCTCGTTGGCCTCATCAGGATTCAGGAACGGATTCATCATGATCGCGTCGATCTGCTGTTTCAGCCCTTCGTCCGACGCCCGATACCGGATCTGCGTCGCCAGCGCCCGCAGCCGCTGAATGTCCGCCGTGTGGAAGATCACGTCCGTCGCGACCTCGATATACCGGTCAAAGCCCTGCAGCGCGTCATACGCCGTCGCGTAGCCAAGTCGGTTCTGGATATTCGCCATGTACCGGATGCCGGGTTTGAAGTTTGCCGTGAGGCCGTTGATCGTCGCCGGCAGCGGCGACACATCGCCCTCGATCCCGGCCGCCCTTGCGAACTTCTGCAGAATGCTGCCGCCTTCCTCGTTCTCCTGGAAGTGTGGGAAATATCCCTGCAGATAGTTGACCGGCTCATAGCCGTTCTCAATGCGCACCCGGTTCATATCCTGGAACAGCTTGTCGTAGACCTCATGGAAAACCTTCACGGCTGCCCGCACCTTGCCGAGATCCAGATTCGGGTTCTGCTTCTCGAATTCCTGAATCGCCGCGTTCCACTCGTCAAACGTCATCCCCCCGCGCCTTTCGACACGCGGATGCTGCTTGAGATAGTCCCGGTTGAATTCAGCCTCGCCCAGCCACTGCACCGCATAGCTCTCGGATACCAGATTCCCCTTCCGTACCTGCAGGTCGAGTCCCAGCGCCCGGATCCGGTTCTGCTGCTGCACGAGGTAATTCTTGCGCTTGCTCTCGTTCTCATGGACGGGCCAGAAATACTTGTTGATGAATTCGTTTGCCTTCTCGTCAGAGACCTTGCCCTTCCGCGCGATATCCCGGATGTTCCGCTCCATCGTCTCGCGCTGGTACTGGATCCCCATAACCTTGTCGATCCACTTGACGGCCTCGGCTTCCGTCAGCGCCTGCTCGGCAAAGTCCCGCAGCCCCTGCTTGCGCTGCGCGTTCCATGCCTTGAGCTTCAGCGCCAGCATATCATAGTCAGCCTTTGCCTCGTAGACCTTCAGGATCTGCTGCCCGTTTTCCAGCCCTGCCACATAATCCGGGCTTGTCTCCCCGCGCAGCAGCCGGTTCACGATCTTCTGGTCGGCTTCCGTCAGCAGCGTCTTGCTCTGCGTTTTCTCGACCACTCGCCTTGCGTCCTTCAGCTGCGCCCACATCTGCTTCGTTTCTTCCGCTGTCTGCGGAATAGCAAGCTTTTCTTTGGCCTTGTTCTGCGCGTCCAGATACCGCTGCGCCACGCGCAGCCCGCTCGTCAGCCGGTCGATGGATTCCGTGAAATTTGCCTGCTGCCACTTCTTGAAGCTCGCCGCCTGCGGCCCGTAGTATTCGTCCAGTGTCTTCTGCACCTTCTGAATGCCGCGCGCCACATCGTAGATCTGCATCAGCTGGTCGCTCGGCGCGGTAATGTCTGCCGGGAATAGCTCCGGCGCCATCTCCTGCAGCTGCTGATACGCCACGTCCACCGGCAATCCGTCCTTGCTGATCGTCAGCGTCCCCATGGCCGCCTTCCGGAATATGTTGTAGTCTGCAATATCCTGCCGGTCCTTCTCGGAGATGGAAAGCTTCTGATCCCGGATGAACTTCTTGAGGTCGCCGTATTGCTCGATGTACTGCGTATCTTCCTCGATGCCTGCCTGGTAGGCCGTTTCAAAGAGATCATTCAGCTTTGCCCGGTCAAGCTGCCCGTCCGTAAAGAATGTCCGCAGCGCTTCCTCGGCCATCGGCCGCAGAACCTCTCGCTTCGTCTGCCCCGGCACGCTCAGATTTTCCGCCAGCTCGTTCACCAGTCCGGACTCCAGCCTCCGCACATACTGCGCCGCCTTCTCCCCCATCAGATCCCGATACCGGCCTTCCTGCGAAGAATACCGGATATCCTGGTTCGTTAGGCTGAAACTTCCGTTGTTTGCAACCGCGGACTTCACCTGCGCAGAATCAAACACAGCCCATGCCTTCACGCCGTTCTCAACCGCCTGAACCCCGTCGTATCCATGCCGTTTCAGCATCTCTACCATCCCCGGCGTATTGATCACCTGCCACATGAGCTCCGGCTTCCCCGCCTGTTCCCATACGGCTTGCAGTTCGCTAGGTCTGATCTGTAGCCGCTTCGCAAGATCCACATAATTCCCGCTGTATCCGCCGTCAGTGTTTCCAACATCCGCCGGATTCTCCACGCGAATATATGCCGGGATAATACGATCGACGTTCCCTGCGTAGATCGATGCCTCCGGCAGAATTCGCTCAACGCTGCGCGTCGCAGTGGAGTATTCTTCCGCGTACTTGATGTTTGCAGTCAGCCAGATCGGTTTCCCGCCTACATCAAACTTTGTAAATTTCGCTCCGGCACCGTGGAACACCAGCAGTGGCTCGCCTTTCGTGTTCGTTGCCTTGCTGTCTGCGAACCAATCCCGGAACGCTGCCGTCTGCGTCTTCTCCCGCTCATCAATCAGTTTCTGCATGAGCCTCGGATTCCGCAGGAAAACGGCGTCCTTAAACACACCGCGCCCGCTCCCATCGTCCAGCATCGCAGAGACGGTCTCAAGATTCTGTTTATCCCGCTCCGACGCCTGCCGCGCGCTGGCAGAGAACCGGAACTGGCTTACTGACGGCGTTTTGTCCGCCTGCGGGAGCGTCCCGTTTTCGAAATAATCCCGGATCGCTTGCAGCACCTTGCTCGCATGCGTCCCTCTGGAAAATTCCGTGCTGGAAATCGTGTTTCCCTGCGCGTCGTCAATGTCCAGAATGACCTCGCCGCGCTCCTTGCTGATGAAATCGCTGAGTGCGTCCATCTGCGCCTTCGTCGGCATGACAGCAAGGTTGATGCCTCCGCTCTCAGGCGAAATGCGGATGTTTCCTTCCTGCATGAAGCGCACCATGCCGCCGCTGTAATCTCCGCCGCCGTAGTCCTCGCCCAGCGCATCGATGATATCCCGATGATCGACCGTCCGGTATCCGCCCGGCCCGCCCTCGTGCCGCCCGGAGAAATCCAGCCTTGCGCCGTTCAGCAGCACATAGCCCGTCTCGCTCCACTTGTACGTCCGCCCGAAATAGTCGAGCGCGGTCTTGTCGTTCTGCTTTCTCTGCTCTGCCGCCGTTTGATCTGCGCTGGCAGAAAATTTCCTCACCGGTGGTGCTCTCGCGCTGCCGGATTTTTTCTGCCACTGGCCGACCTCCATCTTCACGTCCGCGCGCAGCTTGTTCGTGCCGTAGTCCGTTCGGTTCATGCCGGCGTAGGTATCCGCGACGATCTCTTCGACGTAGGCGTCCGTGTCGTCGCCGTAGATCCCGGCGTATGCGTCCACGTAGCTCTCGATCATCTCCTTTGTGATCTTGCCCTCGCCCAGCAGCCGCTTCTGGATCTTCGCCGCCATCTCCGGCCAGCGCTTGACAAGCAGGTGATACCCCTCGTGCTTCGCCAGCTCGAACGCAGAATACTCCTCGCTGTCCGCCCGGATGAGCACGGAGCCGTCCTCCGTCACGGCAGCGTCCGCATAGAACGTCTGCCCGTCGATCTCCTGCGTCAGCTGCCCGGTGAAGAACCGCGCGTCCTGCACGCCCATCGACCGGAAGAACTTTTCCGCCGCCTGGATATCCTCGCTTCTGGCCTCTTGTCCCTTCGGCATGACACGCACTTTTTGCGTGTTGTCCTTTCCAAAGCCGAGCGTCGAAAGTTCTACTTCATCCCAAGCTTTTGCGAGATCTCGCGCACCCTGCGCTCTCTTTCTTCCGGCGTCAGCTCTTTGCTGCTGCGCTGTGCTTTGGCGAACGCCTCCAGCCTGTCCTTCGGCACGCTGACCAGCCTGCCCGACTTGTCCTTCATCAGTAGTCTCGATACTGCCATTGTTTACCCCTTTCTGCCCTGCGGCAATGCCCGCTCGATAGGCGGCTGCCGCCACGTCCTGATTCATTCCTTCGGCGTAGCGCATCGCCCGCTGCTCACTCGCGCCGAGTCTGCCCTGCTCATAGACCTGTCCGAATCTCTGCGCATACTGCTCCGCCGGCATGCCCGTCGTATTCCCGTTCAGGAAATACGCTGCCGTCTGCTCGTCGTAGCCCGCTCTCTGTGCCTGCGTCTGCAGATACTGTTCCTCCTGCTGCAGCGCGGCTTCATCGAGCGCCCGCTCCGCGTCCGCCGTCTGCCTCTGGGCATACTGTACCGGGTCCAGCTCTCCCATGTTCTCTGTCCCCGGAATTGGTGCAAATAAGCTGTCCTGGTTATACTGCTGCTGCGCCGCCTGCTGGGCCTGCTGAACGGCCTGTACAGACTGTTGTGCGCGGCTCTGTTCCTGCTCCTGCTGATATTGCTGTGCAAGCCTCTGGTTTTCCTGTGCCGTCTCCGCAGCGCTCTTGTAGATCTGGAATGTCTTCTCGTCCGCCTCGGCCTGCGCCTGCTCCTGCCGGGCCTGGTCCTGCAGCTGCTCGAGCCTGGTCAGCGTCTCCGGCACGCGCGGCTCCTGCCCTTCGTCCACGGCCGCCTGCTGCTCCTTCGCCACCTCACGCAGCGTGTTCTCCACGGCCTTCTGCGTCACCTCGCCTCCATCGTCCACGGTCTGCTGCAGTTCCACGGCCAGCTCGTGCGCCCGTGTGCCTTCTTCCTGCGCCATGCCGTAGTCGATCACATCCTGAACCTCGCCCGCCTCGATGACCGCTCTGGCCGTCTGCGTGACGTTTGCCTCCAAAATCACGCGGTTCACGCCCGCATACGTCCCGGACATGGCAAGGCCGGACAGGCCGCCCGCGAGGAAAGAAAGGCTGTCTTCTTTTGCGAAGTCTCCAACCATCGCCGCCAGCGCCTGCGCAGGCGTCCTGCCCTCTGCGATATAATTTGCGTAGGCCGTCATGACCTCACCCCGGTCATGCTTCGCCACCACGTCATACGCACGGTTGAGCCAGTTGGACGCGATCTCTTCCGAGCCTTCCGACGCGAACGACCGCAGTGCCTTCCTCCACACGGCCTTCCCGCTCAACATGTTCTCGATGATATCGCCCACAGAATACTTTTCCGTGAAGCCCTCGATCGCGCCCTCGACAATGCCGTCGACCAGCGCGTCCGCGTTGGACTTTCCGTTCTGAATGCCCTCATACACGGAATCCGCCGCGACCTGCGATCCCATCACCCAGTTCATCGTCTCCGCGATCGCGTCCTTCGCGCCAGCCCCGGCCGCACCGCCGACCGTCCCGACGAGCCCCGTCGAGACCGCCATGTTGACCGCGCTGTCCAGCGCCGACGTGCCCGCCTGATAGAGGAACTGCCCTGTCGGGTTCATATTCTGCATCACGCTCTGCCGAATTCCGGATGACAGGCGCGACGCGTTGTACGCCGGGCTGTAGATGTTCGTCGGCATATCCTCGTTCTGATAGCCGCCCGCCCACTTCGGCAATACGCCTCGCAGCGACTCCACATTTCCCAGTGCCTTCCCCGGCGCCAGCGCCGCAGAGAACAGCGTCGCCGCGGCTTTCCCCGCAAGGGAACCGCTGCCAAGCTCCTGTGCCGCCTGGTCGAGCTTCTGCGCGTTGTCGTAGTCGTCCAGCACCTTCTGCCATTCCGCCAGCCTCTTGAGCGTGTCGTCGCTGTAGCCTTTTTCGTTGAGCGCCGTCTTCGCGTCGTACTTCGCATACGCCCGCACCTGATATCCGTTCAGTTCCTGCCCACGGTACTGCCGGAGCAGATCCTGGTCTTCCTTACTCAGCTTCCCGATCGCCTCCTGTGCCCGGGCCAGCACGCTCTGGCTGTCGACCTGCGCCTTGCGCTCCTTCAGCGCGTCGATCTCGTTCTGCAGCTGCGTCACGCTCTTCCCATTTTCCGAAAGCCCGGTCCCGGAGAAATGCGTGTCCGCCTGTTCGATCTCCAGCGCCTCAATCTGCTTGTCCAGCTCCTGCGACGTCCGCCGCATCCCGCGCACCTGATCCCGCTGCACGGTCTGCGCCGCTTTTGCACGCCGGTTCTGCGCATCCACGTCCCCCCGCACCTTCTGCGTGGCTGGCGCAAACCGGCCGGCCAGCAGTGCGCTCTGTCCCTGCAGCGCCAGCGTCCCGATCTTCCGCCCCTGCGCCGCCTCCACGCCGCGCAGATAATTCTGGTACGAGCCGTACTGCTTCTGCATGCCAGACGACCGGCTGTATTCCTGCTCCGAAACCTTCCCGGAGACCGGCGCGCCATTCCTCGTTTTCTGCGTTGCGTTGACCGCATTTTTATATGCCTCAAACGCCGCGTTCTGCCCCGGCATCTGATAATTTCTGCTTCTGTAGTTCGGGTCGAACGTCGTATCCTGCACGGCTCCCGGATTCTTGTACTGTTCATATTCGCGCAGCGCGTCAAGCCCGCTCCGTTTGAACGTTGTGGTCTTTCCCTGTGTCTGCGTCTGTCCGTAAGACGTCGCAGAGCTGGCAGCGTATCCGCTGCCAGCTTCGTATTCCCGCAGGGCATCCAGCCCTGTCCGCTTCTTCTTTGCCATGTCCGCCTCCTTATCGTTCCAGCGGGATCCCGAAGCCCGCACGGTTCAGGATCGTCACCAGCTCGTTGTACTGCTTCTTGCCCGCCGCACTGGAAAGACTCAGCTGCCCAGCTACCCCGGCGAACAGCTCATATGCCTTCTGCTTCTGCCCGGCCTGGATCCACTCGGTCATGCCGCGTTTGAGCTGGTTGTAGGTCTGCGCCTGCGCACCGCCCGATCCGCCTTTGTTGTACGTGTTGTCGATGTACCCCTTTCCGGTTCTTCCGGAACTGCTGCTCCCACCGCCGCCTCCGCCGCCGGATTTCTTCGCCGCAGCCTGCTCCGCCGCCAGCGCCTGTAGGTAGGCTGCGTTCTCGTTGTTTGCCTTCTGCGCCCAGTAGTCGAGCATCGTCGCCCACTGGCTCTGGTCCAGCGACCGCTCCGAGTTGTACGCGCTCCGCGCATCCGATAGATCCGAATAATAATCGCTGACCGTATCCCGGTACCGTCCGTAGTCCGTATCTTCCCGGCCCTTCACGAGGCTGTACTGGTTATAAAGGTCCGTACCCTCATCCTGATACCGCTGATATGCCTGCTGCTGCAGCTGCGGCACGATGTCGTTGAGGTTCTGCAGATACGCATTGTACGCCTGCTGGCCCACCTGCTCACCGTAGGTTGAGCCATAGCCGCCCGTGAGTGCAGCCGCCTGCCCCATCGTGTCCTGCATGGCCAGCCGCCCGAGCCGCTGGTATTGCTCCCTGTACTGCTGGTACAGAGGATCCGTCCCCATATCATAGCTGAATTTCTTCCGGTTCCGGATCTGGTCATACAGGCTCGTCAGCTCATCGTCCCAGCGCGATTGATACGCGCCCGGCTTGCTGGCCTTTACCTGCTCCAGATACGCCTGCGCCGCCTGTACGCTGCCCGACGGCGTGTACCCGCTCTCCAGCCCGTTCAGCTTGCTTCTCGTGTAGTCCGACACGCCGGACATGGTGTAAGGGCTGTTCCGGGTCTGGTAGCTTCCGCCATAGTTCCTCGTCGTCTGGTTCTTGTTCACCAGCTGCGACTGATAGCTGCCGTCCGCGTTCACGCCCGTGATGCGGTACGTGCCGCCGCCGGTCACGACCTCGTCGCCGGTCGAAAGCCCAGCCGGGGCCCTGCCGCCCGACTCTACTCGATATACGCTCATAGTCTCACCGCCTTAAAGCTTGAAATGTGTCGCGTACTGCTTCGGCATGTACGCCTGATTGTAGGCATTGAAGTACCCCTGATAGTAGCTGTTGTACTTCGCCGCCTCGTTCGCATACTTCGTCGTCTCCCCGTTGGCGTCGCAGATCTTCATCCCCAGATACCAGCGGTAGATCTCATCATACGGCCACGGGATCAGCAGCTCCGTTTCCAGATCCACGTCCTCCCCATAGCCCGTAAACGGCTCCGGTTGCTTCTCATGCTCGTGCGTACAGATGATATCCCGATACACGATTCCGTCCAGCTCCGACAGCCACCGGACCTTATCCGGCGTCTCGTACTGGTTCGGCAGTAACCGGTCTACCGTCTCGATTGCTTCCCGAATTTTCATTTTTCCTCCTTACCAAAAGAAGGGGCATTTCTGCCCCTTCCTCTGCTTCCTGCCGTTATGGGCATTCACTTGTCAGTTGTCCGCCTGCGCGCGGCGGAAGGCTTCCTCCTCCGCCATCCGCGCGTTCATCAGAACTTCATACACCGGCAGCGGGACCTGCACGTCCTTGCCCTTCGGCACCATGAACGTCCGGCCGTTCACCGCCACAAAGCGGCTCTGCTCCTCGTTCTCCTGCCCGCGGGGCAGGTAGATCGTCTTCATGACGTTCCACACGTCTTCCTGGTTTTCCTGTACAGCCGCCGCGGCGGTCTCTTTCGTTGCCATGCTATGTGCTCCTTTCTCAGTTCGCCTCGTCCGTGCCGGAGTATGCGCTGCAGCTCTCCACGCGGACCATGCGGTCCTCGTACAGCAGCTTCGCCGCCATCTCGGCCTTGTAGCCGACGGTCGAGAACTGGTTCAGCGGGCCGCCGATCTCGTCCTTGCCCTTGACGATCATCTCAAGGTTGCCGCCCTCCGGGTCGATCATCTTGTATGCGTCCTTGCCGAGGAACAGCGTCGCGTACACGCTGTAGTAGGTCGCAGAGGAGCCGCTGCCGCCGGCCGCGCTCTTGACCGGGCAGGTCGAGTTGTTGAAGATCTTGGCTTCCGTCGTCTCGACAAACCGGACGCCGTGCAGCTCGCCGATCTCACCCGAGAACAGCGGCGTGACGTCTGCATACTTGTGTGCCTCGACCCATGCGTCCGAGGACCGCAGGTCGTATGCGACCGACGGGTGGATGATGGCGACGTACTTGCCGTCGATCTTCGGGGCCTTCATCTTCTTCAGCGTCGTTACGGCCTTGTTGACCTCGTCCGGCGTCAGCTTTGCCGTCAGGTCGAGGCCCGCGCGGCTGGTGACTGCCGTGTGCGCGCCGCCCTCTGCGACCTTGTCGCAGTACTGCACGTTCGAGCCTGCCACGATCGCGTCGCGCACGCGCTTGTCGATGGACGTACCGGCGGAAGCGCCGAGTTCTTCGGTCGCGCCCAGGATGACGTTATCCAGCGCATGCAGCTCCAGCTGATCCGAGACCGTCACGTACAGGCCGATCTGCTTGATCGCGCCGGTCGTGCTGGTCTGGCCCATCTTCTGGCCGGTCGGGATTACGCCTTCGGTCAGCTCCTCCGCGTCCTTCAGCGTGTTCCACTTGCGCCACTCGACGGTCTTGCCGTGGTTGCGCGGCAGCGCCTGACGGCCTGCCAGCTGCGCATGCACGAGGTTCGGCCGTGCGTTCTCGAGCAGCTGCGTGTCGTAGAACGTCTTCATGGTCGGCGCGAGCGTGTCGTTGCCGCTGAACGCGGTCGTCTGGCCGGTGCCTGCGTTTACGTAGTTTCCGGTCGCATTGACGAGCGTACCGGCGTCAGCAAAAAACTGAAATCCGACTTTGGATTGAAACATAGCTTCTTATCTCCTTTCTCAGGGGATCACTCGTTCCCCTCTTGCCGCGCGGCGGCGCATGTCCTCCACCTCCGCGCGTGACCAGTGTGTTTTCATCGGGACGTTCTCTCCGCCCGCAGCGCCGGAGCCGATCTCCTGCGGCCGCGCGCCCTGTGCCTGGATGGTCCGCATGACGTTCTCCCGCGCCTGATTCGCCACCAGCTGCGCCTGTGCCTGTGCGATCTCCTGCTGATGGATGACCTCGTAGGCCGTCTTCGGCGGCACGCCAGCGCCCATGAGCCGCGCAAAGTCCGGGTTCTGCATCTCGGTCTCAAAGTCCGCGCCGTACCGCGCCGTCACCTCCCGGGCAAAGTCTGCCTGGATCCCGGCGAAGGCTTCTCGCATCTGGTACTCCTGCAGCTGCCGCCGCATGGCCGTATTCTCTGCCCTGCCGGCGTACTCCTTTTTGAGCGCGTCCGTCGTCGTGCCTTTCTCCATGGCCTCCGCGCTGTAAAGCCGCTCGTCAGCGGAAAAGCGCTGTGCCAGTGCTGTGAAGTCCGTCTTCCTCGGGTCCGACGTGTCGATCCCATAGAGCGCGCCCAGCTGGTCGATGATCGGCGCCATCGCCTCGACCTGCCCCTTATACTGGTTCAGCCCGCGCACGCGCTGCTTTACGACCTTCTGCACCGCAGAATCAAAGTCCTGCTTGTAGCGGCCCCGGATCAGACTGTCAAACGTTTCTTCCTGCTGCGTACCCTGTCCCTGAGCGTCGGGGACGTTGACCGGCTGCTGCTGCACCTGCGCCTGTGCGGCTGCCTCCTGCCCGCTCTGCTGACCGGCGACGTCAGCTGCGCCCATGGTCTGAGCGCCTGCGCCCGTGAATTCGCCTTCCATGCTGTAAATTCCTTTCTGGCGTTTATTCTAAAATCATCGTAGCACAAACTTTTCCTAACTTCACCCCACGCCAGTCAGAAATAATCTCGCCGGAACGGGCCGCCGCAAGCGGCGGCTCTTATCCTCTGAAATCATTTCTTCCTTTCCGACGCGCAAGCCGAGCTTGTGCGTCGGTTCTTATCCCGGCTGCGTGCTTTCTTCCGACTTTTTGCGCGCATTCTCCACGATCTTCGGCTCCTTCGTCTCGCCGGTGTTGATCTCCGGCTTCTTTGCTGCCGCGGCGCTCGCCTGTGGGACTGCCTGTCCGCCCTCCTGCAGGATCTGCTGCGCCAGCCCCTCACCCATGACCGGATCGTACCGGTCTGCCAACGCCAGCGCCAGTTGCTGCCACTCGACCAGCCGCTGCTGCAGGTCCGCGTTCTCCTGGACCTTCTGGATGATTGAGTCCTTCCCGTCAAAGTCCATCATGTCCAGCGTTGCAAGCGTCTGGTCCACCATCTGTGGGTTGAAGAACCCCAGCTGGAAGAACTGCAGCGCCAGCTCGTTCTGCGCCATGGACGCGTACTCGCTTGCCTTCTGCGCCGAGACCTCAATGTCGAAGACCGGTTTCCGCAGCCCGTCCGGCTGTCCGTTCGCGCCGTAGAGCGTCTGCGGCTGCAATCCCTGATTGCTGTACTGTACGAACTGCTCTGCCCCGCGCTGCCCGATGATCCGGAACTGCCGCGGCAGATCATAGAACTGCCGGATGCGCTCAATGACCATCCGGATCATCCGCGCGTAGGCCCTATAAGCCGACTTTGTGGAGTCCTTGCTGCTCCGGCCGGACGCTTCCTGCAGCGCTGCAATGGCCGAGGCCGCCGTCACACCGGAGCTCGTCGCGCCGTTGTTGACGTCCGTGTTTCCCGTTGTCCACTTGAGCTCCTCAATCTTGTTCTGCAGAATGGCGATATAATTGCTGTTGAGCATGTTGACCTGGATCGGCTGCAGACTGTCCTGCCCCAGATTCCCATCCACATGCACGAACGGCTTCGTCCAGTCCGCGAACTCCTGCTCATTGACCGACCCGTCCGACCGCTTGAACCACCGAGGCGTCGTCGTCATGATCGCGTTCTTCACGATCGCCTGGTTCATCCGGTCGATCTGCTCCTGCGTCGACTTTCCGATGTCGATATACCCATACCCTGCAATGCTCCCCTCCACCGGGAACAGCGCGTCGACCACAAACGGGTATTCCCCGTCGTCATACAGGCCTGTTTCCGCCATGGGCTTTCCGACCGGCTGCTGCACGATGCTGCCATCCGGCATGGTCATCGTGTCATACCGCTGCTCTGTGTCGTTCTCCGTCGCCTGCAGGATGGTGTCGCCCACCAGCTTCGCGAAGTGCAGCACCTGCCGTCCGTTCTGATATTTCTTGTAATACCAGTCAACCACCATCGACTTGTTGTCAAAATTGATGACGTCGTCCGTGTTGTACTTCTGCTGGATCTGCGGATTGGAGTTGAGCTTTCCCCGCAGCTCCGGGTACTTCTCGACCAGCAGATCGTTGTCCACCATCTCCGTCAGGAAGATGTTCTTCGACTTCTGCAGATCCCGGACGCCCGGCTCCCAGAAGAAAGACAGAATATCCACCGGCTGCACCGAGATATCCCCGAGGCCGTTCAGCTTCGAAGAATCCCACTTCACGTGCCAGATGAGCGTGCCCTGCTTGAGCTTCGTCCACTGGCTGTCCGAATAGACCTCTTCGAAGTCGTTCTGTTCCAGAATAACCGGCAGCACCGAGGAAAGCTTCGCCGCCTCCTCCCGGTCGTCCGGTTCCCGCGGGCGGATGGCCGGGGCCGGATAGGCCGCGATCGCGTCCGCGTGCTTGCCCATGATGACGTTGAAAAGCCACGCCGACGTCCACTTGTCGTCCTCCTGGTTCCCCTTCTGGATCCGCTGCCAGCTGCGCATGCGCCACCAGTCCTCCGAAGCAATAACCCGCGCCTCCAGCGCACTCTTGCCCTGCCGGTATTTCTGCAGCGTTTCCATGGCCTTTCTGGCCTGCTCCTCGCCGATTGGCTTCCGCTCCGTCAGCCCGCCCGCCGTGTCATTCTGCATGGTCGTCTGCATCTGCTCTGTCTGCATTGTCCGCTTCCTCCTTCCGCAGGTCTTCCGCTGTGAGTCTTGCCACTTCGTTCTGGATCCCGTCCAGCACAAAGCCCACGATGACCGGCGGCAGCCCCGCCTCGTTGATGGCCTCGATCAGCCGCCCCCGCAGCTGCACCACTGCTTTTGTGATATTCATAGCTCCTCCTATCCGTTATAACTGCTGATTGCCCGGTTGAGCGCTTCCTTGAGCGCAGAATAGCTGTTTGCAAAGTACGTCGCTTCCAGCTTCGTCCCTGCCGATACCGTGCTGACGCTTCCCGCGCCTGTCAGATTCCCGATGGCGTTTGCCGCCTCGTTGTAGATGGCCGCCGTGATCGTCTGCCCGGCGTAGGCCGTCGTGAAGGAAATGCTCCCGTAGCCTCTGGCGGCCCGGACTTCGTTGATCTTCGCAGTCAGCCGGTTCCAGCTCGCCGCCGTCAGGTATGTCACGGCCTTCCCCGCCGCGATATACGACGCATCGTCGCTCGTCCACGCGAACGCCGCGATCTGTGCCTTCGTCTCGCCGGATACGGTGTTTGACGTCTTCGAATCCGTCCCGGCCTTGTTGACGATCCAGAAATAATACGTCGTGCCCGGATCCAGCCCCGAGACCGTCACCGGTGAGCTTCCGATCGACTGCGAGCCGATGGCCGTAAAGCTCGTCTTTCCCCAGTATAGCGTCCAGCTTCCGTACTCTCCGCCGTTTTTGTCCCACGTGACCGTCGCCGTGTCCTTCGTCAGCGTGACCCCGCTGATAACCGGCGCGACTGCCGTGATCTTCGTCTTGTAGTACACGCGCACGGCCTGCCCGCTCGTAATGGGGATCGTCTCCGTCGCCGCGTGATTTGTCGCATACCCTTCCGACGCGAGCCTGAAATACTGGAATTCATACTCCTGCGAATACGTCTGGTACTGCGTGCCGGCCATGGACAGGAAGAACGAATTGCCGATCGTGCCGGAGACGGACCCGTCTGACAGCGTGTGCTGCCCGTCCAGGTAGTTGTAGATCGGGACCGTCGTGGTCTTGCTCTGGTAGTATACCTTGACGGTCTGCCCTTCCTGGATCGGGATCGGGTAGCTCGCTCCATGCTCCGTGTTGTAGTTCTGCGACGAGAGCCGGAAGTACAGGAAATTATACTGCTGCGAGTACGTCTGATACTGCGTGCCCGCGGCCGAAATGTAAAACGTATTTCCGATATCGCCTTTGAAGGACCCGCTCGCCAGCTGCGTCAGGTTATCCAGGAAGTTGAGAATGCTGACCGTCGCCTGCGAGGTCGACTGTGCCAGCGTCCGCACGCTGATGGAGTTTGTCTCAGCGACAAGCGTCCCCGTGTTGCTGTTGTAGATCCGCACGCGGCAGATATACAGCGTGTCCGGCGTCAGCCCGGTAATGACCCGGCTGAATGTCGTCGTGCCCGCAGCCGAGTCCGTCACCGTCGCCATGACCGTTCCCGCGAGGATAAATTCATATTTCCGTTTGTATGTCGTCGTGGACGACATCCCGGAGATCGTCAATGTGATGCTCGTCGGCGTTCCCGACGCGCCGGATAGCGTTGCCACTCAGACCACCTGCCTATCCGAACACCGGCGTAATGCCGCTTACGCCGCCGGAGGCGGTAAACCGGATGCTCCCGTCCGATTTTATCTGCATGCTGGCCGTCCCCGCCGCGTTCTGCAGATACACATCACCGCTCGTCGACCGCACACGCACCGCCGGGCCCGACAGGTCGACCGCATAGGCTGCCGAGCTGGAGGACGTAAACTGCAGACTGCCCTCCGCGCCGCCGATCGTGCCGTTCGAGAAGTTCGTTCCCGCGATCTCAAGGCCGTTGCTGATGATGTTGATCTCATCCATGATCTGCTTGAGCTTCGTCTGGATGCTCGTACCGTCGAGCTTCAGGTCCGTCGCGTTGATCGTTCCGCCGATCTCAGCCCCCGTGCACGTCAGCTTGCCGCTCGCGTCCACCTTGAATTTGTCCTTGATGGAAAGCCCGCTCGTGCCGAAGTACATGCTTGCGCTGCCGCCAAACTCATTGGCCGTGCGGAAAATGCTGCTCTCCGAGATCGTCCATGGCCCGAAGGTCGAGTCGGCTGCCGCCGTGATCTTCCCCGACAGCACCGCCCCCGCCGCCTCCAGCGTCCCGGACGGAAAATGGAGCTTCTTGTCGCTTAAATACGCGACCTCCTGCCCGTCCTGCCAGAAGCTCACCCGGTCCGGCGTCACCGTCACCAGCTCATTTTTCGTCTGGTCGATGACCTTCTCGCCGCCGTCCGTCACCGTCGTCTCGATGTTCCCCACGCCCACGCCGTACACCGGCACAGCGTCCTTGTAGTACAGCAGCCCCGTCTTGATGTACTGCTGCGAATTCACCGAGAACTGGTTGTTGACGCCCGCCGTGTAGTCATACAGCTGTTTGATGCCGACGGAGTTTCCCTCGATCGTCAGCTGTGTCTTCTCGAGATACTTGCCGAAGTCCGAGATGGCCACATAGCTGCCGGACAGCTTCGTCGACCACGTCTCCGAGTTCGCCGCGGCGAAGTCCGCCGTCTTGATGATGAGCGCTTTCAGCGCTCCATAGCCGGAGAGCGTCGTTTTTTTCTCCGCCTCGGAGAGGCTGTCCGCGTCGATGGCCTGTGAGATCTCCGTCAGCGTTGCCTTCGCCGACCAGTCCGCCAGATTCAGCTGCTCCGTCACGCTGCACAGATACCGCCGCATGCTCTCCAGCTGCTCCTGCGTCGTCTTCCCCGCGATCGACGGGTATGCAAGTGTCAAAGATCCCATTATGCGTCACTCCCTGCCTCTAAAACCCGCGCCAGACTGAACAGCTTCATCTCGCCCTTTCCCGTCAGCCGGAACTTCAGGTGGTCACACCGCGCCGGGCGGATGGGCAGCAGGAAGGTCCTGAGGCCTCGCCCCTCGATATGCCCGCAGTGCCGCCAGACGCCGTCGGAATCGTACTGCACCCAGAAGTCGACCGAGGAACCCTTCGGCAGCTGCATCCGCAGATTGATGCGCGAGACATATTTCTTCCCGACGAGTCCATACGTCATGATCCCCGTTTCCGCCATCCACTGCACACTGTCTTCCATCGTCCCGACCGAGCCATAGACAGTCCTGAGCGTTCCATCCTCAAGGAAGTACAGCTCATCGTCCACCCGCGCGAAGTCCTTTGCGTGGGTGCTGTCCTCCTTGTGCCACAGGCCCTTTCGCGTGTCGTAGACGAACAGCGACCAGTTATGACCTTCATCCTCCATGCTGATGAAGTACTTCCCTCTGGCGCCGCCGGCCACGGCGTTGTAGTAGAGCTTCGTCCCGAAGCAGCTGCCGATCTCCTGCGGCAGACTCCCGTCGTACACGCAAACGCCCATCCGCGATTTGTAATACAGCCGGTCATCCACCACGACCAGGCTCTTGCTCGACCCATTCTGCACGCCCGCGCATTTCTGCACGACCACCTGATGCGCCCCCGTCGCCGACGGATACACCCGGTGGAAGCAGTCCTCCTTGAAGAACACCGGACTGTCGGCCAGCGTCGCCGCGCCTGTCCACTTCCCGTCCGTGCCGCAGCTCGCGCGCCACGAATCCGTCGACACGCCCTGGTAGCACTCCCAGTTCTTAAAATCGCCCAGCTTGCAGCAGTAGATCTCATTGACGGTCTCGCCGTCCGCCACACCGTACTTGCAGCCCCACAGCCGGTTCCCGCTCTCGGTGATGAAGTCCATGCTTGGGACCTTCCGCGCCGTCTTTACCGTCCCGCTCGTCACCTTCGTCGTCTCATCGACGAGGCCCACGATCACGATATAGCTCTCTCCAACGTCGTACAGGATCTGGCTGCCGTTGAGCTTCTCGACCTGCTCGTTCCCGCTGAGGCCCGAAAGCTGAATGCCGTCATACTGCTTGAAACCTCGACCGATGCCATTGGCAGAAAGCTTCAGATACACCGTCGGCACGGATACCCACTGGCTCGTCGCCTCCGCCCACTGCTTGAGCGTGTGGAGCTTGCCGGACGTGTCGAGCCAGTACTGCCCGTTCGACGGACTCTCCGGCTGGCTGGCCTGCGTGTAGCTGACCGTCAGCGCCGTCCCGTCGACGAGACACAGGGAAATGTCAATGTTCGTGCTTGCCGCGTCGACCACATTCTCCTGTCCCATGTATCCGTTGTCGGAATACTTCTCGGTGTTGAAGTAGATCCCGTCCGGGAATATGCACAGATACGCACCCATGGAAATGAGCTGCTTTTCCCCCGCCGAAATGGATACAGACGGCATATACGCCTCCATCGAAGCGCCGTTGATGTAAAGCGTATTGTTCTGCACCCAGCACAGCGCATCCTTCGCCAGAATGCCCTGCACGCCCTCGATCGCCTGCGCCGTCCCCCGCCTTGGCCGCGGCGCGAGCAGCGGATACTCGTCCGCCGACAGATTCTCCATGTCGTAAAACTCCCCGTCCGCCAGCTCGAGGTTGTGGTTGTATCCGAGAAAGACCTCCGTCATCATGGTCTGCTTCTCAGTCTCCGTCAGTTGTGGTGCCAGCATGGCCTTACCTCCGTTTCATCATGTCCAGCGGATCAAAAAGGATCCGCTGCTCTTTCACCGCGCGGATCGGCTTGATCGGCCGCGACATGCAGAAATATCGCCATTCGTCCGCGACGTGGTCTTCCATCGTCGTATCCAGATCCTCTACCTTGTGCTCGTCGTAGATAAGCAGCGGGATCGTCCTGATGAACGCCCTGCAGGTGTTGAAGACATACATCCGCGGATATCCGTCCTCGTCAAACTGCAGCCGGTAGTGGCACTGCATCCAACCTGCAATGCGTTCATTGTCGCCAGGCGTAAAAAATACGCCGTGCCGCGCAGCCGTGTCTGCGACCGATTCTCCGCGCGACGCATCCCAGATCGCGGGGTCCGCCACGCCGATGATGGTTTTCCCCTTGAGCCACGGGTGCTGCATCTCCGTTTTGTGGATCTCTTCAAACTGTTTGTCCGGTGTCCACTTTACGCCCTCGTTCGGCGTCCGCGTGCAGCCGTACAGCTCCATGATCCGGTAGATCGTCCCGTCATAGTCAACTGCCCACCATGCGCAGGAAAACGGCTTTCCATAGCCAAAGTCATAGCTCCGGCAGATCGTCCATCCGTCCGGAATCTCAAACGGCTCGATGACATGCGTCCAGCGCCGGTCCTTGTAATGCTCCGGCACGTCCCGGAAGTCCTCGAAGAACTGTCCCTCATAGACGTCCCAGCGGCCATCCTTCCACGCTGCCCGCAGCGTCGGCGGCAGATTCTCCAGCTCGCGCAGGTAGTCAGGCTGCGTATCCATGAGTGCCTTGTTGTCCTCTACCTTTGCCTGAATGAAGAAATAGTCATTCGGGTCTTCATCGGGATTGAAATTCCGATCGACGAAGACACGCTTGAAGTATGCGTGCCCCGGCCCGCCGGGGTTCAGCGTGTAATACGTCCGCTTTGGAAATCCATTCGTTCCGCGCACGCAGAGATTGATCTTGCGGATCCAGCTTTCCTGCAGCTGCCCGGCCTCGTCGATGAACACCACGTCATATTCCGCGCCCTGATACTGCCCTAGATCCCCCTCGTTTGCGCAGTATCCGAAAGAGATCGTCGACCCGTTCGGGAAGCGAAACATTTTGTCCGACCGGTTGTATTTTGCGAACCCGGCTAGCTCCGCTGTCAGCTGCTCGATGTGGTTATTCTGCAGCTCCTTGTATGTCTTTCGGACGATCAGGATCTTAATGCCCGGATATCGGAATGCCAGCAGCTTCGACTTTGTCCGCACGGCCCAGCTCTTTCCGCCGCCGCGCGCGCCGCCATAGGCGATGTGCCGGTGTTTGTCCTTGAGAAAGAGCGTCTGCTTCGGCTGCGCCCGCCCGAGATCCAGCGTTCTCATTCGCTCGCGTCCTCCGCATCACATTCCAGCAGCACACGCGGCGTCTGATCCTGCTTTTCGTCCCCGGCGTCTCTGCGATACCGGAACCCATACTCCAGCGCGAACTGTGCCCCCCGCTGAGAGTCCCGGTCGAACAGTCTTTCGGCCGTATATTGTTCCACGCGCGTCTGCGCGCGCGAAATCGTGTCCATAAATTCTTTCCTGGCCTTGTAGTTATACAGGCTCTGCCTGCTGGAAAAGCCCAGCGCCAGCGCAAGCCCCGGTATCGTCGGCGGCTTCCTCCCCACCCAGACCGGAGTCCCGTCTTTCTGGTTGAAAACGATGCGCCCGTCCTCATCCCGCAGGATCTCTCCCTTGCAGCTCTCAAAATACGCCTCGATCATCCCTTCGATCTGCTCCACGGATTCATACTTCGGTTTCCTCGCCATGGCTCACGCCTCCCTTCTGCTTTTCAGCATAGCGTATCCGGAAACTCTTTTCACCCCACGCACGCAGAATGAGCGCATACGGCGTTCCGCATGCGCTTCGGCTCTCATTCTGTTCTTTCGTAGTATCGGAGCTTCGCCGCCGCGATGCTGCACCGCACGTAGTCAAAGCTTGCGCAGTATCGCGTGATGTAGTCTGACGTCTCCCGCCGCTCAGGAAATGCAAGCACGCATTCTCCTTCGCAGCGGATCGTCTTTTTCCCGGCTGCCTGCCAGAATGGGCAGATATACTCCCTGTGCCAGTAGTCGCTCGTCTCTATCACCCTTTCGTTCTAAAACTCAACACATTTACAAGGTTTAAAGAAGGCGGCTCCCGGTCCGCTTACGTGTCTCGTTTTTGGGATCCCATACATATTTGAAATATAGGAATCCATACTGCGTGGCTCTGGACTCGACGAGGATATAGCCGCGCGGGGCGACTGGCGGGCGCGTCAGGCTGTAGTCCCGGACCGCCTCGGTCGCGGGCTCCGGCTCCGGCCGGACGCAGCTGCGGCTGGCCTTGTACCGGTGCCCGCCGAACTCCTTGCGCCAGTGGCCGTGCAGGTAGTTGGCCAGCGCCGTGTAGTCCTGCCCGTGGTCAGTCTTGTTTCCGTTTTCATCTAAGTAATAGTTGTGCTTCCGCAGCGGTTTGCAGTCGATGACGCTGCCGAGGCCCCAGAGCTGGCCCAGCGCATCGGCAGGAATCCCGTCCGTGATCAGGTGCAGGTGGAAGCGGTTGGTCGACTTGCCCCGGCCGTAGACGATGACGATCTTGGCCTCCGGATACCGGTAGACCATGCGGCGGTAGAAATTATCCCGGATCCTGCGCATCTCCTGCGCGGTATGTACCTCATGTTCGGTGTCGAGCGTGAGTGTGGAGTAATAGCTCGACGTGGAGAAGTTGGCGTTGACCAGCGCCGCGAACTTTGCAGCCGAGATCCTAGTGTTGAATTCCTCGCGTTCTTCCTGCGTCTGGAACCGCGGCTTCTTCGGCCGGCTGGTCTTCGGATCCGTGCCGCCCGCCACCGTGTACACGATCTGCTCGCAGACCCTCCCGGAAAACTTCCGGCGCTTGTGTCTTCTTACCATCATCTCAGCCTCCCATCTCTGCCCGCTCAAAGCGTGGCCGGAAATTCCGGCCATGCGTTCAACGATCATCCGGGCATGTCGCGGCGCCACGGGTACCATTTACTGCCGTCTGCAACAAGAACCCGAGCAACATCCACACTTTGTCTTTCACTTTGCCCATGCAGATAGCTTCGCCCATCATCTCGTCGTAGTTCTCGGCGCTCACGCAGCTCGAACTTTCAACGATTTCAAAGCCATTTCTAAGAACAGCCCTTACGATGGTCGTTTTTCTCCCGAGTTTTTTCACCTCATGGAATGCGATGAAATCATCAACCATCCTCTGGCTGATGCTCGGTTTCTCTGTTTTCAAGCATCCGTTCGCCAAAAGCGGCATGTACGCCTTTTCAAACACATCTGCTGGGCTAAAGCTCTCATATCCGTCCTCATACCGCACTCGGTATCCATTTTCTGTTTTCTCCGCCTCTACCATTTTTGTTCCGATGTACTTTTGCATTTTTTTGCTCCTTTCTATTCCCATAGGCTTCGGGCCATCTGCCCGCTCAAAGCGTGGCCGGATATTCCGGCCATGCGTTCAACGGATAGCGTTCTCTAATTCCTTTATCGCTTCTTCAAGCCTGCGTTTCTGGCTGCGCAGCTCGAAAAACACCAGCACGCCCAGCGCGATCCACTCCAGCGCAGCAGCTAGGCTCAGAATCTCAATGATCATCCCTGTTCCGCCTCCAGTTCCTTGCGCTCCTGCATAAACCCGTGCAGGAACAGCTCCAGCAGAGCGGCGGCGCGGTTGGTCAGCTTGGTGAAGTCCTTTTTGCTGATCTGGAGCTTGCCGGTTGTGACGACCTCTGTGTCCACGCTGCCGATGATCTGGATCGTCGGATTCGGCTCCAGCGTCTTTGATCCGTCGTCCTCCACCCGGTAGAGCGGCGGCGTAGAGCGCTCCATGATGATCCGCGGCGGGTAAGTCTCGCCGTGGAAACTCGCGTCCCAGAATTGATTGTCATAGTCCGCGATAAACTCATCCAGTTCTGACGCGAACAGTCCCATGATTCCTGCCATTTTGATACTCCCTTCAAATTTTGATGATCTCCCGCCTCGACTGGCGTGCAAATTTGCGTTCCGGGCAGAAGCGGCACTCGGTGCAGCTCCAGGCGCCTCGGTAGTTGTTGCGCGTCGGGCAGAGTGGGTTGTAACAGATCCCGGAGCCTGCCCGCTGCGGGCCGCTGCCGAATTTTTTCTTCTTCGGTTCGGCTTTTTGCTTTTTGTCTGGATTCCTCTTGGTGACGAGCGTGGCCGCGCGTTCTTTCCTGAAGCAGCCGCAGCTTTTTGCATGCCCGTTCCGGAGGTATCTCCCGTCCTTGCTGCAGATGGTCCCGCATTTACACCGGCAGATCCAGTGTGCCGTGTCTCCTTTTTTGCTGGTATCCCGCCCGATGACGTGCAAATATCCAAAGTCCATGCCCGTCAGGTCGACTACGTGCGACATTTCCATTCTCCTTTCGTCAGGGGCCGGTCTCCCGGCCCCTATGCAGGGCGGACTTGCACCGCCTGCGCCTGCGCGTCCCCCTGTCGCCGCAGACGAGCTGCCCTTGTCTGCTCAGGCAGCTTTATGAAGGAGGTAACACGATGCCGCCGGGCGATCCCGACACCCGGCGTGGGGTAACGTTGACGGTTCCCATTCGCGCGCACGTTCCACACGCGCTTTTTATCCCCGGCCCGCGGGCTTGAGGTTTCGCGGGCCGGGTGCAGAGCCGGGGTGATCCTCCCGCAGCCGTCTCATGGCGTAGCGGCCGCGGCATAAGTCCGAAAAAATATGGTTCCCCGGCTGATTGCTGGTCTTAGTCCTCGGGCTGGCTGATATCCTTGTGCCGAAGCCCGTCGGCGTTCTCGGTCAGCGGCAGCGCCTTCCGCCGCGCGTGCTCATCCGGGTTCCAGCCGCACCGCGCGCAAAGATCCGGCGCGAGCTTTGCATACGGGCAGGCATTGCCCTGCTTCGGCAGCCCGCATGCCTCGCGCGGGCTGCTCTCGTTTTTTTCTTCCGGCATGTTTAAATCTCCTGTATGTCGATTCCAAATTTTGACCGCATGAATTTCCGGTTGCGCAGATACTCCTTTGTCCGCGTCGGCTTGGACTTCACATCTTCGACGACGAGCTTGCCGCCGAATTTGTACGAAAAGTCCGCCGTGTACCGGATCGCGCGGATCCGCTCGCCGGTCTCTGTCACATAAGATTCCTGCAGCGTGAATTGCGGCTGCAGCCGCAGGTCGGAGATGATCCCGGTCCGCAGCATGACCATCAGCTCGTCATAGCGCCTGGCTTCCTTCTGGCTGTCGAAGCGCAGCTCGCCGCGCTCGGCGGGCGCGCTGTGATACTTCGAGGCCTTCTTCGGCCCCGCGTCAGCCCCCGGCAACTGCTGCCGGACATAAAGCTCCCGCATCCGCGGCGGCATGTCCGCCATGGATTCAAAGTGCAGCCCGCTCATTCAGTTCAACCATCCTTCTTGCCCTCCTTTTCTTCCAGCGCCTTTTCGGCCTCCTCGCGGGTGAGAAATACTGTCTTACCAAATCCGTTTAGCGCTACGCCATACTCCCGCCCTCTGGCGCCTATTGGCTCAAGACCAATAAAGCCGATTTCATTGCCCATACCAATCTGCTTTACCTCGCACTCGCTTATATTCTTATCCGTGTCCAACAAGGCGAACACCCGCTGTCCCACCTTGCACGGCAGCACAACGCACCTTCCGTCCTTGTCGGCCTCGGCAAGCTCGCGGAGGCGGCTAGGCTCCACGCCCAGCGCCTGCGCTTCCAGATTTATCATCGTGTCCTCCGTAAATGGAGTCTTGATTTCCTCCGGCGTCATCCCCGTGTCTTCGTAGGCCGCGAGTCGCTCACACACCGCTGTTTTAAACGGGCAATCCTTGATTTTGCACCCGCTGCCGTAGCACGGTTCTTTAAAGCAGCGCGGATAATAGGCGTGACGGGTTTGTCCACCATTCCATTTAGTCAGTCGCTCCACGTCTCATACTCCTTCCCGAAGTACTCGCAGTATGCCATTTCTAGCCTCGCGCCTGCGCTTTCCGCTGCGTCCGGCAGGAAAACAACCGCGTCCGCCACGTCGATCATTGCAAAGCAGATCCGCATATAGTCTGCTGGGGCCATGCCCTCCGGCAGCTCGGCAGGATTGAGCACAGTGTGCCCCTGCCCGCACAGCTGTATTTCTGCCGCTGCAAATTTATCCCGATACCCCGGATCTCCGGTGATTTTACCGGCTATGTAGACTTTCATGCCTTGCCTTCTTCCTCCGGCGCTTCCGGCAGCGACATCCAGTTTGTGACTATACTGCCAAGGCAGTCCCGCATAGCTGTTCCGTCATATCTTCTCCATGTATCCGCGCTTGTGCGGTACGCCTCGCCGACAAATACGCCGTCCGTAGCAAGGATGCGTTTTCCCGGCTCCGGCCTCCGTTCCTCCACGCTGATCCACCGCGGCACCTTCTCCCGCAGCGCCGCGTTCTCGGCGGTCAGACGCTCGATGGCTTCAGCGGCTTTGTCCAATAAATTCTCTTGGCATCGCTGCTTATCCTCATGCATGGCGCAGTCTTTGCACTCGCCCTCTGCGCAGCACCGCAGCGCCTGCATGATTTCCTTGTCTGTCATGTCGCTACATCCTCCCATGTAATTTGTCCCGGAAGTTCGGCCTGCGGTGTCCCCTGCATTCTGGCCTTTTCCTGCTCCCGGCGCATAGCCTTATACTCGTTGTACTTCGCGCGATACCTGTAGCTGTCTCCGAATATCGCCCACGCCGCCTTGACGACGTTCGGCTCATACGGGCGGATAAGCTCCAGATCCGCTACGGCTCTTGCCGAGATCGCGCAGCCGCAGCAGCCCGTGCGCTTAAGCCCGTAAACTTCGTAAGCGTCCGAATACCGGATGCCGTAGTAGTCCTTGTACCACTGCTTGTCCGCGTCGGAGACGTAATACAGCGGTCTGAGGCGGAACTTTCCCGCCGCCGTCTCCGTGAAGCACATCGTCGAGCTGTCGCTGCGT
>SFGO01000132.1 GCA_004556545.1 Clostridiales bacterium | reverse complement strand
CTCGGTCAGCAGCGCCTTTGAAAGCTTGCCCTGCCGCTCGTTGTTTTCTATGTCGTAATAGACGGGCAGCTCAAGCCGCTTGCCTTTGAGCAGAGACTGTACGAATTCCGCTTCTTTTTTCGCAAAGTCCACCGTGTCCGCCGTGCTGTAGTAATACGCGCCAACCGGCACGCCCGCCGACTGAAAGCCCGCATAATGCTTTTCAAAGCATTTCATTTCGGCTGTATTATTCGACTTGTACGCCGCACGATATAACGGTTTCCAATAACGAGTGATTGATGATCTGACTGAAGACTTTGCTTTTTCCTCTGCGTCCTTTTGCTTCTCTCCTTTTGCAAGGTATTCATCCACTTTATAGACATACTCCTGATCGATGATCTTCTGCGCAGAAGAAAGGTTATTGGATTCAAGCGCCCGATTCGCGTCCGCCATAGAATAAAGATGCGGCTTCTTTTCCTCCGCCTTTCCAATGTCTGATTCTTCGTCGCCATCATCTGATTCATACGCCTTTTTGCGAACGCTCTCGACTGCTTCTGCGACAAGCGTGACGTTCATTCCGGTCTTCTTTGAAAGGGCGTTTACTAGCTGCTCATAACGGCTTGTATTGCCCTCCTGTCTGGCCTCTGCCGCGTCCGTGACCTCGTCCTCATACTTTACTTTACCGAAATTTCCCCAGCCATCCCCAAGGAATACGCCGACTGTTTTAAGGTCAACGGCTGCCTGCTCCCCGGCTACACCGTTGAGGGGGAGGAACCGGCAAAAGCCGCAGAGCTTCCCGCGCAGGAAGAAACCGCACAGCCGCAGCAGACCGCAGCCACCCCGGAAAGGAGGGAACCCGTGAACGAAGTATTTTCCATTTTTCTTGATAACCGCGCCGAAGCGCAGACCGCCGGGCCGCATGGCTACTGGCTTTCCCTGCCGACTACCGCCGAACAGGTACAGGAAGCCCTAAAGGAAATCCACATTACCGCCAACAACCAGCAGGACTTGTTCATTGGCGGCTTTTCTGCCCCGGAGGGAAAACCGCTGGAACTGCCGGAGGATTTAATCAGAGCCGCCAGCGTGGACGAACTGAACTTCCTTGCTGCCCAGCTTCAAAAGCTGGACGCCGTGGAGCTTGCGGAGCTGAACGCCGCCATGCAGTCCCCGGCAAAAATGCAGACCATCGGGCAGCTTTTGGACTACGCCGAAAACACCGATTGTTTTGTCTTAATCAACGCCAAGGACAACCGCAGTCTGGGGGAATATTATCTGAATGATTCCGGGCTGTTTGTCGTTCCCGACCCGTGGAAACCGGCCATTGACACCGACCGGCTGGGGCGCTTTATCGCCAACGAGGAACAGGGAACCTTTACCGATTACGGCTATATCCTGCGAACCAGCGACGAATGGCAGCGCGTCCATGAGGGCCAGCCAGTGCCGGAGGAATACCGGGTGATGGCCTATCCCGCACCGGAAATTCTGCGGGAGGAAAGCAAGGTACAGCCGGAGGCGGCAGCGCCCGCAAAGGCCCCGCAGCCTGTCACCCCCATTCTCTTAAACGGCCAGAACAGCGCCGAGCGCATGAAAGAGATCACCGACCGGCTGGAAACCGGCATACAGGAGCTTTTCGAGAGTGAGCGCTACAAAGCCTATCTCACCACCATGTCCAAGTTCCACAGTTACAGCTTCAACAACACCCTCCTGATCGCCATGCAGGGCGGACAGCTTGTGGCAGGCTACAACAAGTGGCGGGATGATTTTCACCGCAATGTAAAGAAAGGCGAAAAGGCCATCAAGATACTGGCCCCGGCCCCGTTCAAGGCGAAAAAGGAAGTGCAAAAGCTGGACGCACAGGGCAGGCCGGTGATGGGTAAGGACGGAAAGCCTGTTACCGAAGTACAGGAAATACAGGTTCCGGCCTTTAAGATCGTTTCCGTCTTTGATGTGAGCCAGACCGAGGGGGAACCGCTGCCCTCTATCGGCGTGGAAGAACTGACCGGCAGCGTGGAACGCTACGGGGAATTTTTCAAGGCGCTGGAACAAACCTCCCCGGTTCCCATTGGTTTTGAGGACATTCCGGGCGGTTCCCACGGCTACTACCACCTGACGGAAAAGCGGATCGCCATTCAGGAGGGCATGAGCGAATTACAGACCCTAAAGACAGCCATCCACGAGATCACCCATTCCAAGCTCCACGCCATCGACCCGGAAGCCCCGGCCATTGAGCAGGCCGACCGCCCCGACAGCCGCACCCGCGAGGTGCAGGCTGAAAGCGTTGCCTATGCCGTCTGCCAGCACTACGGGCTGGACACCTCCGACTATTCCTTTGGCTATGTGGCCGGTTGGAGTTCCGGCAAGGACTTGAAAGAGCTGAAAGCCTCCCTTGAAACCATCCGGGCCACCGCCCATGAACTGATTACCACCATTGACGACCACCTTGCCCAGCTTCAGAAAGGACGGCAGGCCCAGCAGGAACAGCCGCAGACCGCGCCGTTGGAACAGGCCGCCGAGCAGCCAGACCCGGACAGCGTATTTTCCAAGCTGCCCCCGGAGCAACAGCAGGAAATGACCGCCAGCGTAAAAGCCATGCTGCAAACCCTCATTGACGCGGATTTGAAATCTACCGGCGAAGTGTCGCAGGGAACCAAGGAGGCGGCGCAGGCACAGGGCTTTACCATTGCCGGGGACGGAACGCTGGAACAGGCCAAAGCCCCGCAGGAGGCCGCCTACCGTCTGGAAAGCGGCGAATATCTGTATATCCAGACATCGGAAACCGGCTACGATTACACTCTGTACGGCCCCGACTATAAGGAACTGGACGGAGGCCAGCTTGACAATCCCGACCTGACCCTTGCGGAAGCCGGAAAAGAAATCCTTGCCATCCATGAGCTACCGGCTGGGACGATGGAACCCCTGACCGGCGACAGGCTGGACGGTTTTCTGGAAGCAACCGAACAGGCCAACGCCATTCCCCAGCCACAGGCATGGAACGGGATCGACGACCTTTTGAATGGGAAACCGTTCATGCCGAAGGCGTCCCCGGCTGACCGGGCCGCCGCCCTGATGGAGCTGGCAGAGAAAAACGCCCCGCGTCTGGGCAGCGAGGAACGGCAGTTGATCGTGGCCTATGCCGAGGCCGTGGGCGATACTGACAAGGTGATCGGGCTTATCAACCGCCTGTGTGAACAGGGCTATGAGCTGCAAAAGGGCCAGATGGATTCTTTTGTGAAAAGCGAGATCGAAAGTGAGATTGCCGTTGCCAACGCCCAGCGGCAGATCGCGCAGAATCCGGCAGCGGAGCCGGTTGTCACAATCCTTTGGAGTGAAAGCCCCCATCTGAAAGACGGCCAGCAAATGCCGCTGCATGAAGCCGAGGCCGTTTTCAAGGAGCTGGACAGCGCCAGACGCCATGAACGGGAGCAGTCGGGCTATACGGGCCATTGGTACGACAAGACCAAGTTCCGCATTGATTTTACCATGCAGGGCCAGCCGGACAGCTACGAGGGGCGGCAGGACTTTGGCGACGGGGACGGTTCCATGATCCAGCATATCCGGGGCTACCACGAATACTACGCACAGGATGAAAGCTGGAAAAACCATGTGCTGCACCATGAGGGGCCGGAGGCATGGGAGGCGGACAAGGCCCAGCGGGATATGCTGCTGCATGAGTTCATCCCGTATATGGAGCTGCATTGCAATCTGGCCGCTATGGAGCAGGAGGCCCAGCGCCCCCTGCGATCCGGGGAAACCCTGACGCCGGAACAGACCGCTTATTTCAATGCGGTTTTGGACTATGTAAAGGAGTGCCGCCCGCTTCTCAATCAGGGACAGTACCACTTGCCGGAGCCGCCGCAGCTTGCCGACTTCGACCAGAGCTTGCAGGACCACAAAAAACAGATCGAGGCAGAGCTGGAACAGGAGGCCTCCGCTGCCGGGCTGACGGTGGAGGAATATGTTGCCTCTGATTATGAAGCACCAGCGCAGCCCAACTTTTCCATCTACCAAGTGCCGCCCGGCCCGGAGGGGCGCGACTTCCGCTACCGTTCCTATGAGGACTTGCAGGCGGACGGGCTTTCGGTGGACAGGAAGAATTACCAGCTTGTCTACACCGCGCCGCTGGACAAGGACACCACACTGGACGAGATTTACCGCCGCTTCAACATAGAACATCCCTCCGATTACAAGGGACATTCCCTCTCTACGGGGGATATTGTGGTGTTCCGGCAGGATGGAAAACAGACCGCCTATTATGTGGACGAGGGAGCCGACTACCGGCAGGTGCCGGAGTTTTTCGCCCAGCCGGAAAAACAGCTCACGCCGGACGAGTGCATGACCGGCGAACAAATCCAGACGCCGAGAGGTCGTTTCTATCTGACCGACAGGAGCCGGGAACAGATGGAGGCTGCCGGGTATGGATTCCACCACCAGTCGGGGGACGGCAGGTATCTTATTATGGCAAACGGCACAAGGGCCTTTGCCATCCCCGCCCAGCAGGAAAGCCATATCAAGACGGCGGAAATGTCCACCGAGCAGAATTACAACATGATCGACGGCATGATGAACAACGCCCCGTCTATGGAGGAACTGGAAGCAAGGGCAAAAGCCGGGGAACAGATTTCACTTTTGGATGTGGCCGAGGCAGCCAAGGCGGAGGCCAAAAAGCCCAAGCAGACCCGAAAGACGACGCAGAAACAAAAGAAACCGTCCATCCGGGCGCAG
>SFGO01000131.1 GCA_004556545.1 Clostridiales bacterium | reverse complement strand
ACTTGCCATCCACAAGTGGCAACCTTTCTTCCGCTCCCTGCTTTTCTCATGCTTGAAGCCCCACTGCTATATTGCAATGGGACTTCTTTGACACTCTGAACTGCTGCAAGCGGGGGCTTGCAGCAGTTTTTTCATTTGCAATTTCCGTGACGCCTCGCCGTCAATCGGCCCCTTTTTCCGCCATAAAGCCGTTCACAAGCCGCAATACCCCCGCAGCATCGCCCGTCAGCGTGACTCTTGGCGTGTTCGCCGCATCGTCAAAGTCAAAGGAAAAATGGATCTTCTGAAAATCCCCGTTGCTGATGCGGTAACAAAAGAACTCCGCCATTTCTTTCTGGTTTTTGCCGGGGCAATCCAAAATGACGCAGATTTCGTTGGCCTTTTTTCGGTCGTCCAGCAGAAAATCATACACGGCGGCGTGATGCTTGGCCAGAATGCTTGGGCGCACCGCCGGATGACGGATAAAGCTTTCCGTCTGTTCCGGGGTGAAATGCCAGAGCCCGTTGATTCTCTCTCCCTGCAAAATCCCGGAGGAAATATATTTGCGGATCGTGCGGTCCGTCAGCCCGGTAAGCAGAACAAGATGGCTTATCAGATAGTATTTGCCGCTTTCTTCCATGGGATAACTCCTCTCAACGCTTGTTCCTGCAGGTCATGCTCTCATTATAAAACGGCCAAAGCGGGGAATCAATTTGAAATCCCCCCAGTTTTTCATAGCTGCGGCGTTCCGCCTCGGGCGTCTCAGAAGCATTTTTTGCCGGGGAGGTTCCTCAATCCCTTGCAGAGAAAGCGCTTTCGCCGCAAAATAAATTTTTCCCAGTATTTTTTATTTAGAATTGACAAAGAACAAAAAATGAGTATAATCAACTTATGAAAACGTTTGCGCATCGTTTGAAATCTCTGATGACGCGCGGACGAATCAAAAAGGAGTGGAACCAGTTATGAAAAAGATCCTGGCTATGTTGGTTGCCGCTACGATGATCCTTGGCATGGTGAACATCTTCGCCGTGGCTGAGACCACCGCTACCGGCTCTGTTTACTATCTGAACTTCAAGCCCGAGCAGGCTGAACAGTGGGAAGCTCTGGCCAAGGTGTACACCGAGCAGACCGGCGTGCCCGTGACCGTTGTGACCGCCGCCTCCGGCACCTATGAAGACACCCTGCGTTCCGAGATCGAAAAGCCCGAAGCGCCCACCCTGTTCCAGGTGAACGGCCCTGTGGGTCTGAAGACTTGGAGCGACTACTGCCTGGACCTGAGCGATACCGAGGTCTACAAGGAGCTCAAGAGCGACGACTTCGCCCTGAAGCAGGACGGTCAGGTGCTGGGTCTGGCCTACGTTATCGAGACGTACGGCCTGATCTACAACAAGGATCTGCTGGCCAAGTACTGCGCGCTGGATAACGCCGTTATCAAGGACGCTTCCGAGATCAACAACTTCGCGACCCTGAAGGCCGTCGCCGACGACATCCAGGCCCGCAAGGACGAACTGGGCGTGCTGGGCGCTTTCACCTCTGCCGGCATGGATTCCAGCTCTGACTGGCGCTTCAAGACCCATCTGGCCAACCTGCCCATCTACTACGAATACAAGGCTGACGGCATCGGCACCACCGAAGCCATCAAGGGCACCTATCTGGACAACTACAAGCAGATCTGGGATCTGTACATCAACGACGCTACCTGCGAACCCGCGATGATCGGCGGCAAGACCAGTGAAGACGCTTTGGCCGAATTCACTCTGGGCGAGGCTGTGTTCTATCAGAACGGCACCTGGGATTACAACAACTGCATCAACGGCGGCATGACCGACGAGCAGCTGGATATGCTGCCCATCTACATCGGCGCTGAGGGCGAGGAAAATCAGGGCCTGTGCACCGGCTCCGAAAACTACTGGTGCGTGAACAAGAAGGCTTCTCAGGAGAACATCGACGCCACGCTGGCCTTCCTGAAGTGGGTCGTGACCAGCGATGAGGGCCGGGACGCTCTGGCCAACCAGATGGGCTTCGTGACCCCCTTCAAGGCGTTCGACGACGGCTACACCGCCCACAACGCTCTGCTGGACGCCGCCGCCCGCTACATCGCCGAGGGCAAGACCTCTGTAAGCTGGAACTTCCCCACCATGCCCTCCGAGACCTGGAAGAACAATCTGGGCGCCGCTCTGCTGGAGTATGCTCAGGGCACCGGTAGCTGGGACAACGTGAAGACCGCGTTCGTCGACGGCTGGGCTTCTGAATACGCCGCTCTGGCGAAGTAATCCCGCCTGAAAAGCGGTTCGGTTCTCCGGGCCGCATGCCCCGCTTGAGGGTACGCCCTTGAGCGGGGCCTTTTCATCGGACGGCCTGCTGGAAGTCTTTTCCACATTTTTGGCCGATAAACCATTCTAAAACAGGGAATCCTTTCTGCCGTATGGCTGAAATCTCTCACCGCAAGACCCGCACAGGGGGGACGAAGTAATGACGAATACCATCAAGCGCTACTGGCCCGTATTTGTTCTGCCGACGATGCTGGCCTTTGCGATCGGCTTCCTGATCCCGTTCGTCTCGGGACTGTATCTTTCTTTCTGCGATTTTACCACCGTTTCCAACGCCACCTTTGTGGGCTTTTCCAATTATGTGAAGGCCTTCACCGACACCAGCAGCGATTTCCTGCACGCCCTGTGGTTCACCACGGCCTTTGCGGGCCTTTCCACCGTTCTGATCAACCTGTTCGGTCTGGCCATCGCCCTTCTGCTGGTGCGCGGCTTCAAGGGCACCAACATTTTCCGTACAGTCTTTTTCCTGCCCAACATGATCGGCGGCATCGTCCTCGGCTGGCTGTGGCAGGTCATTCTCAACGGCGTTCTGGCCAACTACGGCCGCACGCTGGTATATAACGAATGGTACGGCTTCTGGGGCCTGATGATCGTCATGCTCTGGCAGCAGGCAGGCTACATGATGATTATCTACATCTCCGGCCTGACCTCCATTCCCGGCGAGCTGATCGAAGCGGCAGAGATGGATGGGGCCAATTCCTGGCAGGTGCTGACCCGGGTCAAGCTGCCCATGATTATGCCCTCCATCACCATCTGCACCTTCCTGACGCTGACCAACGGCTTCAAGCTTTTCGACCAGAACCTGGCGCTGACCAACGGCATGCCGTCCTCCCAGTCGGAGCTGCTGGCGCTGAACATTTACAACACCTTCTATGGCCGTACCGGCTGGGCCGGCGCCGGTCAGGCGAAAGCAGTGGTCTTCTGCATCATCGTCGTTGCCATCGCGCTGATCCAGCTGCGGGCGACCCGTACCAAGGAGGTGCAGCAGTAATGGCTAAGAACGGTCTGAAGAAAAAGACCCGCGTTGCCAACCACATCCTGACGGTGGTTTTCTCGCTGGTCTCGATCCTGTATCTGTATCCGCTGGTCATGATGGTGTTCAACAGCTTCAAGAAAAAGGCTTTCATTAGCCGCGCCCCCTTTGCCCTGCCTACGGACAAAATGTTCGCCGGGCTGTCCAACTACGAGCTGGGCATTTCCCGCACCAACTTCTGGGGTTCCATGGTCTGGAGCGTGGTCATCACGGTGCTGTCCGTGTTTCTGATCCTGCTGTGTACCTCCATGTGCGCCTGGTTCATCAGCCGCGTTGTCAACGGCTGGACGAAGACCGTCTATCTGCTGTGCATCTTTTCCATGGTGGTGCCCTTCCAGATGGTCATGTTCACCCTGAGCAAGCTGGCCAACACCGTACAGCTCAACACGCCGTGGACGATTCCCATCGTCTATCTGGGTTTCGGTGCGGGTCTGGCGGTATTCATGTTCACGGGCTACATGCGCTCCTGCCCCATCGCCATTGAGGAATCGGCCATGATCGACGGCTGCACGCCGCTGGGCATCTTCTTCAAGGTCGTGCTGCCCATCCTGCAGCCCACCTACGTTTCCACCGGCATTCTGGAGGCCATGTGGATCTGGAACGACTACCTGCTGCCCTATCTGGTTCTGGACATCAAGAAATACAAGACCATCCCCATTGCCGTACAGTACCTGAAGGGCGGCTACGGCTCGGTGGACATGGGCGCAATGATGGCCATGCTGACGCTGGCGATCCTGCCCATCGTGGTTTTCTATCTGGCATGCCAGAAATACATCGTGTCCGGCGTGATGGCGGGCGCGGTGAAGGGATAACAAAACATCCTAACGGCCCCCGGCGGGGAAGGGATCTCCTGCCGGGGGCCGTTTTGGATTGGTGGTGGGTGGCGCGCCGGAGTCGGTGCAAGGAGAGGGCTTGCAGCCCTATGGGGCGCTCGATTGCTTCGAGTGGCGACCGAAGGGGACTGGGGGCGAGCGGAAAGCCCCCAGTGCGCCCGCAGGCGCATACCCCCTGCTCTGCACGCCGAGTACGGCCCGAAGGGGGTGCAGGGGGGCGAGCGGAAAGCCACCCTGCTTGCAGCAACAGGCGACAACTTTGCCGCAAGAATTCCCCCTGGCGGGGCTTGACGCGCCGACTCCGGCGCGGGAGGAGAACTTGCAGCCCTATGGGACGCTCTATTGTTTCGGTTGGCGATCCGAAGGGGTGCAGGGGGCGAGCGGAAAGCCCCCTGCTTGCATCGATAAGCAACAACTTTGCCGTAAGAAATTCCCCCGGCAGGGCCTGACGCGCCGACTCCGGCGCGGATTGGGACTGGCCGTCCCATGGGGCGCTCACACTTTTCTTTCGGTGGCGAAAGAAAAGTGTGCAAAAGAAAGCCAG
>SFGO01000130.1 GCA_004556545.1 Clostridiales bacterium | reverse complement strand
TGCTGTTGCCTTGTGAGCAGTTTCAGGAGAGCAGGCTGCTGATTATTACCTAACCGCTCTCTTTTTCTTTCTTCAGCTCATTGTGCGGTGTTGCCTTAAAAATGGAAGGAAAACTCGCGGCAGGACACCCGGCAGCGGCACCTGTTTTCCTCATAGGGAAAGTGGCGGCGTTGCGGCTGGTTGGCGTCTGCGTTTTTCCTCTTGAAACGATGTTCTTTTTGGTTTTTCGACGGATGGCAGCATACTTTTTCGACAGAAATCGTGCTTTTCCATAAAAAGAACACATTTTTCCCGTATGTGGAAAACTTTTATGCAGTGGGTTTTCAACAGGGAGTTTTCCACATAAAATGGCTTTTGCACGGTGGAAAAAGGCTTTTTCCGTGGAAAACTATGTGGAAAGTTAGGAAAACGTCATGGGAAAGTCACGGCTTCTGCATAATCAATGGAATGGATGGAAATATTTCGGTCATATGTTGCAATGAATATGCATAGAATCTGGCAAAAATGGGGGGAGACGCTGCATGAAGGCGGCTTTGGAACTGCTGGAAAGGAAAAAATCCCGGTTGAGAGGATGGGTTTTGCTGCTGCTGTGCTGCATGGCGGTCTGCCTGTGCCTGCCGAAGGAGGCAGAACCTCTGCCGGATGTGCAGACAACGGAACGGGGAGAAGCCGCGCTGGCCGGGATGAAGGTGGCGCTGGATCCGGGGCACGGCGGCTACGACGGCGGGGCAAGAGCCCGGGACAGCGGCCGGTGGGAAAAGGACATCAATTTGGAAATCGCGCTGGCTGTGGAAAAGGAACTGGCCGCGCAGGGCGCTCAGGTGATCCTGACCCGGCGGGAGGACGTATGCCTCAGCGAGGGAAATACCGCCACCAAAGCCCGGAAGCGGGAGGATCTGCAGCAGCGGGTGAATATTGCGCTGGAAAATCAGGCGGATGTGTTTCTGAGCATCCATATGAACGAGTACCGAAGCCGGAGCGAAAGCGGCCCGCAGGTCTTTTATCAGCGGGGCGGTGACGCGGGACGGCTGCTGGCCGGAGTGCTGCAGAAGCATCTGATCGCCGGGCTGGAGCCAAAAAAGGAACGCTCGGCTATGGCGGGGGACTATTATGTGCTGCGCTCGCGCCTGCCGTCGGCGCTGGTGGAGTGCGGCTTTCTCAGCAATTCGGCAGAAGAAAAGCTTCTGCTGTCTCCCGATTATCAGCGGAAGATTGCAGAAGCCATTGCCAGCGGACTGGCGGAATATCGGGTTCTCAGCGGTCTGACAAAGCAGTACGGCGCTCAGAGCACATTGCCGGAAGTAACCAGATAATAGAGATAATAGACGCCGGAGGCCAGATGCCACAGAAGCAGAATAAGACCTGCCCAGTGGGCGGCGGACGGCTTGCCGCGCTCCCGAATGTCCCGAAGGAAACGGGGCAGCATGACGACCCACAGCATCAGCGCCGCGCCCATCATGCCCCAGCCGAAGTTGCCGTCGGCAGCCCGTCGGCCGGACTCGCCCAGAACCAGATATTCGAGGACGCCCGCCAAGTCCATCCACAGGGTCAGCCAGAACAGGGTGTCCTTTTTCTGATGGCGGCAGACCCACAGGGCATACAGGGGAAGGGCCTGAATCAACAGTGTGGCCAAAAGCACACTGCCTATTTTGCTCCAGCTCATTTCCAGCACCATGCCGCCCTGATAGGGCACGATGATGCCGAAATAGTACAGGTATTGCAGAATCATCAGCGCCACGGCGGGCAGCACCCACAGGAGCGTCTGAATCACAAAGGGCGTGGCCTTGGGGCGGCGAATCCACTGCACCAGATAGAACAGGCAGGCGGCGGGCAGAAAGGTCTGCATAAAGGTCGGCTTCGCGGCCAGACTGCACAGGAGCATCAGACAAAGAAGCGCCTGACGCTTCCAGCTCAGCCGGGGATGGGCCGTGCCGGTCAGGGCCATGCCGTCGTCATAGCAGCGGGCCACATAGGGGACGCACAACAGCATCCAAACCATGGAAATCAGCTGGGTAGGGCTGTGCCACGTGTTGGGCATTCCTACGCCAAGATAAACGGTGGGATTATAGAAGGACAGACGCAGACTGCCCACCAGCACGCAGCAAAGGGCGGCCAGCACGGCCCGCCAGCCCCGCAGCGTTTCCTCCCGGAAAAACAGCAGGGCAACGAGGACGAATTCCGCCGCCTTGCACAGGGCGGTGACGGCAGCCGCAGTCTGCTCCAGCGAAAAATCGAACAGCAGTCTGGCCAGCGTGACCAGTGCGTGCCACATGGGATGGGCGGCGTGATGAAAGAACGACCGCCAGTCCCCGAAGCTGCACTCGCCCGCCCAAGTCATGTGAATACTGAGATCAGAGTTTGGGCGAAAACAGAGAAGGGCAAAAAGTCGGTAGGAAAACCAGAACAGCGCGGCAGTGCAGCCAAGAAGCAGCAGCCACGTTTTCCAGCCGATGGTTTTCTTTTGCGTCATTTAAGGCTCCTCCGGCGCTTCTGTTTTGCGGTAAACGGCTGCGCCATGGGTGGAATAGACCTGCTCGTAGCCTTCCAGCGCCACCTTCAGCGTGTCGGTCAGGATCCAGCGGCTTTTGCCCAGACTGTCCGGGGTGAACCAGCCGTATTGCAGGCCCAGCCCCGCATCCAGCTCCATCAGGAGACGCTCGCCGCTCAGGTCGGTGCGGACGGTGTTTTCAAAGGGATCGTCCGCCTCGGGATCGTAGGCGATATAGCTCATGGCCGTGGACAGGCTTTCATTGGCCACCGGAGGATCAAAGCGATCCGGGTCGGCGTAGGCGCCCATGGGCGGCTGGAAGCAAAGGAATACCGTTAAGGCCAAGCTTCCCGCCAGCGCCAGCGCGGGCAGAAGCTTCTTTTCCCGGCAGACCAGATAAACAGGAATGAGCCAGAGCATGGGAGCCAGAATGTGAAAATCCGTCCATGCGCTTACATCGTTGAAGATCAGCACGATTCCAAGCGCGCTGATCAGCCACAGGAAGCTCCAGACCGACGCGGCGTTCAGCCCCGGCTTCAGGCCACGGCCATCCTTCCTGACCTGCAGAAAGGCCTTGAACAGGCAGAGGACAAGCAGGGCCAGATAGAACACACGGAACCACCACAGAACGGGGCTGTAGCGGTGGAACGCGAAGAAGCTGAGCAGATTGGCCTTGAAATGGCTCAGGAGCATGCGCACCATCAGATCCAGACTGCCCGCCCGGGACAGGGCGTAGGGGAAGCCCAGTGCATAGGGAGCCGACCACTGGCTGGTCAGCAGGTAGATCCCGATGACCAGACACAGGCCCAGCAGGGTAAACAGAACGGTTTTCAGGCAGAGCTTTTTGCCGCCGCCCCAGACCCAAGTGACCGGGAAGATCAGCAGCAGATAGTTGATGCGGAAGCAGCACATCAGCACTACGCTCAGCCCCGAAAGCAGCAGCCAGCCCGCTTTGCGGGTTCGGGCATACCGCAGCAGAAAGGCCAGATAGAGGAGCAGAACGCCGTACTGGCACAGCTGGGTCATAGACGTAAAGGCGTAGAGCACCACCGGCGCATAGGTGGCCAGCAGTACGCTGATGTAGACGCTGACCAGCGGCTTGGGCTTCAGCAGCAGACAGAACACCAGCGCCCCCAACGAAACCCACAGGGCGTTGCACACCACAATGGTGTTGTGGCTCAGGCCGAAAAGCTTGACGAACCAGCCGTAGAACACGATGGCCGTCAGCCCGTGAACGCTCAGCGTACCGGCCTCCGGCACGATCTCCGAAAGACCGCTGTAGCCGGTGGCAAAGCCGACGGCGTTCCAGTTTTGCAGGCTGCGCCAGTAGTCCAGTTCGTCAGTCCAGATAGGCCAAGCGTCCAGCGCGCTGCGGCCAAGGATCAAAGAGAGGATCCCCAGCAGCAGAAAGGGGGACAGCACCATCAGCCCATAGCTTGCATAACGGAGAATCCGCTCCCGGCGCTCCGCAGCGGTAAGGTCAGCTTTCACAGAATGGCTTCCTTTCCGATTTTTCCTTCAAAATTCCCTTGCACTGCGGCACGTTTGCTATGCGTGGCGGGCTTCGGACTGCGGTAGCCCTTCGGGCTGTCCTCGTCCTCGGTGCTGCGCACCCTTAAGCTGGTTTGCGGGGAAAGTGCTGCGGCATAAGGGATAGGGGCGCTGCCCCTATAACCCCGGCAGGAGGCAGTGCCTCCTGCACCTCCACTTTTTTGACACTCTGCGGCACGTTCGCGCCGTTACTGCATTTTCAGATAGGCGGTGATGAAACCGTCCAGATTGCCGTCCATCACGTCGTCCACGTTGCCGCTTTCATAGCCGGTGCGGTGATCCTTGACCATTGTGTAGGGCTGGAAGACGTAGGAGCGGATCTGGCTGCCCCATTCGATCTTCTTCATTTCGCCCTTGATGTCGCTCATCTGTTCTTCCCGCTCCCGCTGCTTGAGTTCCAGCAGACGGCTTTTCAGAATGCGAAGGCAGACCTCGCGGTTCTGAATCTGGCTGCGCTCGTTCTGGCACTGAGCCACAATGCCGGTGGGAATGTGGGTCATACGCACGGCGGAGTCGGTACGGTTAACGTGCTGACCGCCTGCGCCGCCGGCACGGTAGGTGTCGATGCGGACTTCCTCCATGTTGACCTCGAAGTCCTGATCGCCTTCCAGAATGGGGGCCACGTCCAGCGAACTGAAGGAGGTGTGACGGCGGGCGTTGGCGTCGAAGGGAGAAATACGCACCAGACGGTGGACGCCCCGTTCGCTGCGCAGGAAGCCGTAGGCGTTTTCGCCCTCCACCTGGAAGGTCACGCTTTTCAGGCCCGCTTCGTCGCCTTCCAGAATATCGTTGACCGTCACCTTGAAGCCGTGGCGTTCGCAGTAGCGGGTGTACATCCGGTACAGCATGGAAGTCCAGTCCTGCGCTTCCGTTCCGCCCGCGCCCGCGTGAAGGCTCAGAACCGCGTTGCAGCTGTCGTATTCGCCGCGCATCATGGTTTCCAGCTCCAGCGCGTCCGCATCAGCCGTCAGCTGGGTCAGCTCGGCGCCGCACTCGTCGGCCATTTCTTCGTCGGGTTCTTCGTTCAGCAGCATCAGCATGGCTTCGATGTCGTCCGCACGGGAACGCAGACGGGCCACGTGGTTGATCTTGCCTTCGATCTGGCCCACCTTGCGGTTGACCGCCGTGGAACGCTCCAGATTGTTCCAGAATTCCGGCTCGTTCATCTCTTCCTTCAGCTCGGTCAGCTCTTCCTCCAGCTGAGGCAGATGCAGCGCATCGGCGGCCTTCTCCACCGTCTCGCGCAGTTTGCTCAATTCCTGAGCATATCGTTCGGTATCAATCATCGCCATTGTTTTTCAGTTCCTTTCTGAGACGGTAGAATGAAATAGACATTGGTTTGTAAGGATTGGCTGCCCAACCGAGACGCAAAGCATGCGCCCTTGCGGCCACGGGATGAAGCCGAGCCGCGCCCCTTGCGCAAGCCATGAGGCCCACCGCCGAATGGCGACCTGTACCCGCCAACTGACAGGAAATCACACCAGACCCGCGAGCCGCGAGGCCTGTCGCCGAGCGGCGGTAGCTTTGCGGCCAAGCCGCATGCCTGGGCACCCTGCGCGCCATAGGCGCGCAGTCCGGGGTGCAGGGGCACTGCCCCTGCCCGCGAGCCGCGAGGCCCGTCGCCGAGCGGCGGTAGCTTTGCGGCCAAGCCCCATGTCCCCCGAGCAGCCCCGCGCCCAAAGGGCGCGGTAATGGGTGAAGGGCTTTAGCCCTTCCCGCAGCAGTGCTTGTATTTTTTGCCGCTGCCGCAGGGACAGGGCTGGTTCCGGCCAACCGCGCCGGGCTGCGATTTGCTGACGGGCACGCCGCCCTTCTTCGCCTGCCCGTTCGTGTTCTCACCCTGTAGACCGGCCTGCGTCTTTTCCAGATCGACGGCCTTCTGCCGCTCCGGCAGACGCTGGATCCGGCTCTGGTAAATGCGGCGTACCGTCTCCTCCCGGATGAGATGAATCATGTCGTTGAACATGTCGTAGCTCTCCCGCCGGTACTCCTGCACCGGGTTCTGCTGGCCGTAGGCCCGCAGACCGATGCCGTCCCGCAGGTTGTCCATGTCGTCGATGTGATCCATCCAGTGCCGGTCAATGACGGAAAGCAGGACGACCCGCTCGAATTCCCGCATGTCGATGCCGATCTCGGTCAACAGCGCCTCCCGCTCGGCGTAGAAATCGTCCGCGTCCTTTTCCAGCCACTTGACCAGCTCGTCGGGCTCGTCCATCTTCTTGATTTGCTCGGTATATTTGTCCAGCGTGCCGGGCTTCAGACAGAGCTTTTCCAGATATTCCTTCGCGTCGGATACACTCCAGTCGAAGCTGCCCTCGCCGGTGAAGTTCAGCTTGGCCGTGGTCTCGATCAGCTTGTGGACCATGGCGTGAATGGTGGCGCTGACGTCGCCGCCCATGAGGATCTCCTTGCGCTGGCCGTAAATCTGCTCGCGCTGCTGGTTCATCACGTCGTCGTATTCCAGAACGCTCTTGCGGATGGCAAAGTTCCGGCCTTCGATGCGCTTTTGAGCCGCCTCGATCTGCTTGGTCAGCATGCCCGCCTCCAGCGGCTGATCTTCTTCCAGACCCAGCCGCTCGATCATGGGCGCGATGCGCTCGGAACCGAAGAGACGCATGACGTCGTCTTCCAGACTGATGAAGAACTGCGTGCTGCCCGGGTCGCCCTGACGGCCCGCCCGGCCCCGCAGCTGATTGTCGATGCGGCGGCTTTCGTGACGCTCGGTGCCGATGATGTGCAGACCGCCCAGCGCCATGACCTTTTCGTGCTCTGCGTCGGTTTCCTTCTTAAAGGAAGCAAAGGCTTCCTGATAGGCCTTGCGGGCTTCCAGAACCTCCGGCGGAACGTTCTCGTTGTGGCCGATGGCTTCCATGATGATCTCTTCCGGAACCCCGTCCTGCCGCAGCTTGCGCCGGGCCAGAAAATCCGGGTTGCCGCCCAGCAGAATGTCCGTGCCGCGGCCCGCCATGTTGGTCGCAATGGTGACAGCGCCCACATGACCGGCCTGCGCTACGATCTCGGCTTCCTTCTGGTGGTGCTTGGCGTTCAGTACCTCGTGCGGCACGCCCCGCAGGCGGATGAGATGGGAGAGAAGCTCGCTGGTTTCCACGTTGACCGTGCCCACCAGAATGGGCTGGCCCGTCTGGTGCCGCGCCACGATCTCTTCCACCACGGCGTTGAACTTGCCTTTTTTGGTCTTGTAGACCACGTCGTTCAGGTCCTTGCGGATCATGGGGCGGTTGGTGGGGATCTGCACCACGTCCAGATTGTAAATGCCCTCGAATTCTTCCTCCTCCGTCTTGGCCGTGCCGGTCATGCCGGAGATTTTTTTGTACATGCGGAAGTAGTTCTGGAAGGTGATGGTGGCCAGCGTCTTGCTCTCCCGTTCCACCTTCACATGTTCCTTGGCCTCGATGGCCTGATGCAGACCGTCTGAATAGCGGCGGCCCACCATCAGACGGCCGGTGAACTCGTCCACAATGATGACTTCGCCGTTCTGCACCACGTAGTCCACGTCCCGCTTCATGAGAGCGTGCGCCTTCAGCGCGGCCAGAATGTGGTGGTAGAGCTCGCTGTTTTCCATGTCGGCGATGTTTTCCACCTTGAAGAAGCTCTGGGCCTTGGCCACGCCCTCGTCGGTGAGGGAAACGGCCTTTTCCTTTTCGGCCACGGTGTAGTCCTCTTCGTTTTTCAGCCGGGAGACGAACTGATCCGCCCGGGCGTACAGCTCGGTGGACTTGTCGCCCTGACCGGAAATAATCAGAGGCGTGCGGGCCTCGTCGATGAGGATGGAGTCCACCTCGTCCACGATGGCGTAGGCGTGGCCCCGCTGCACCATATCGCTTTCCCGGATGACCATATTGTCGCGCAGGTAATCGAAGCCCATTTCGTTGTTGGTGCCGTAGGTCACGTCGCAGGCGTAGGCCTCCCGGCGCTGGGCGTTGTCCATGTCGTGGACGATGATGCCAACGCTCATGCCCATGAAGCGGAAAATGTTGCCCATCCACTCGCCCTGAAATTTGGCCAGATAATCGTTGACGGTGACGATGTGGACGCCCTCGCCGGTCAGGGCGTTCAGGTAGGCGGGCAGGGTGGCGGTGTGGGTCTTGCCCTCGCCGGTCTTCATTTCGGCGATGCGGCCCTGATGCAGACAGATGCCGCCCATGATCTGTACGGGGAACAGGCGCTTGCCGTCCACCCGCCAGACCGCTTCCCGGAAGGCCGCGAAGGCGTCGGGCAGAATATCGTCCACGGTTTCACCGTTGTGCAGCCGTTCTTTCAGAAGAGGCGTCTGCTTTTGCAGCTCCTCATCAGAAAGGCTTTTGTATTTGTCTTCCAGCGCAAGAACGCTGTCCGCGATCTTTTGCAGCCGCCGGACCTCCGCGTCGTTGCTCTGTCCCAGCAGCTTTTTGAAAAAATCTTTCATTGCCAATGCCGGTTAACTCCTTACCATTTGATTTGTCGGGGGGAAGAACGCGCCCTCGGGGCAACGTAACTCATTCTTTATTATACCATCAACCCCTATCAGTGCGCAACCGGCAAAAACAAAGGGGCGCGGCGGCGGAAAAAAGACGCGGAGAAGGGAAAAAGAAGCGAAAAAAAAACCAGCAAAAAAATCAAATTTCATCCTTTACTGTAGGTTTGTCAAACATATTGGACAGGGAAAGAGGAAAGAGTCTGAAGAGGAGAACGCCATAGAAGAGGACGCATGGGGCGAGAGTTGCTGCGACTT
>SFGO01000129.1 GCA_004556545.1 Clostridiales bacterium | reverse complement strand
AAAAACAATTCCAACAACAATTACTGCTCTCCACATATTCACCCCTCCCTCTTCAATAAATACCCCCGGCTTCGCCGGTAATCTCATTAAGATAAGCGACCGACCAGACTGCACAAAAAAGCGGCCAGATCTTTTCTGCAAATATTTTGCAAATATTTGAAAAAAATCACAAAAACCCCTTGACAAAAAAGAAAAAATCGGCGGCTATGCCTTGAAAGCAATTTCAAGGAGGTTACGCCGATGAAAAACTACCCCAAAGCCCTGAAGAGGAAACTTCTAAATACCGTATCTCAAATACGGAAGGAGTTGCCCAAACACACGGCCGATCCCAAGCGGGATTTCAAACGGAATCGAAAGCTGCCCTTCGAGACGCTGTGCAAGACAATACTCTTCATGAGCGGACAAAGCCTGAATGTGGAACTGCAGCGGCAGTTTCACTATGATCCGACAGCTGCAACGACATCAGCGTTTGTTCAGCAGCGGGGAAAACTCCTTCCAACGGCCTTTGAAGAAATTTTGCGCCGGTTCACTTATCAAAACCGTCCCATCCGAAGGTGGAACGGGTACACACTGCTGGCGGCAGACGGTTCCCATGTGCAGATTCCAAGCGACATTCACGACAAAGCAACCTACTTTAATAGCACGAAGGACGGGCGCGGATACAACCTGCTGCATTTGAACGCTCTGTACGATTTGGAAAGTCAAGTCTATCTGGACGCCATCATACAAGATGGACGAGAGGAGCACGAATCTCAGGCGCTTGTAGAACTGGTGGATCGGTCGGAACTCACAGAACCGGTCATTCTCGTAGCGGATCGCGGTTATGAGGCATACAACAACATGGCACACATAGAACAGAAGGGCTGGAAATATCTGATCCGCGTAAAAGACAAGCAGGGCCTCCTTTCAGGGCTTAGGCTGACTGGTGCGCCGGAATTTGACGCAGCCTTCAGTTATTCTCTGTCCAAACGCCTCACAAACCGTATCCGTCAAGAGCCTCATAAGTACCGCTGGATTCCCAAAAAGGTTCATTTCGACTATATTGGGGACGCAAGCGATGCATTGTATCCAATCTCTTTCCGTGTGGTCAGATTTGCGGTGAAAGAAGGTCTGTACGAGACCGTGATCACCAACCTTCCCGCAGATCGGTTCCCGCCTCCGCTGCTTCGTGAACTTTACCACAAACGCTGGGGTATCGAAACATCTTTCCGGGATTTGAAATACACCCTTGCACTGACACACTTTCATGCCAAAAAGCGCCCATTTATCAAACAGGAGATCTTTTCCAGAATGACGCTCTACAATTTCGCTTCCCTGCTTCGTCTCCATGCCGTTTTTACACAGCCTGAAGGCAAACATCTTTACCGAATTAACACCGCTTTCGCCGCTCACATTGCACGGGAATTCCTGCTGGGCTTCGTTCCCGCGGTCAATGTAGAACCTTTGATCACAAAATTCCTGCTTCCTGTCCGGCCTGGTCTGCAAAAACCGAGGAATATGCGCGCGAAGCGCCCAATCAGTTTTCAGTATCGGATGATTTGAGACCGTTTCATATTCGTTTTTTCGCGGAGGAGACTCCGCGCCTTTGTCATGCCTTTTTCTGATGTACATGTTTACTAAACCGCCTCCGAGATTTTCTCTCAGAGGCGGTTGCATTTTGGACACGCGCGTCACGTCGCGCAAGTACGGTCTGCCAGCCGCGAAAGTTCCGTTACTTGCCGCCCGTAAACGGGCACTTTAGAAGTTTGGCATGGTCAGCTGCTCTCCTGCTTTGTCCTGCTCGTACTGACATTGGATGTACTCCTGTATCTTCTTTGCATTTTTCCCTGCCGTGTCCACATAGTACCCACGGCACCAGAATTCCCGGTTCCGGTATTTCTATTTTTGCTCCGGGAACTTCTCGTACAGCATCAGGCTGCTTTTTCCTTTCACCTACCCCATGAAACTTGCTACTGCTATCTTTGGCGGTATCTCGATCAGCATGTGGATGTGGTCCGCGCATACCTCCGCTTCGATAATCTTGATCCCTTTCCAATTGCACAGCGTCCTCAGAATGCTTCCAATTTCTCTTCTTTTCTCTCCGAAGAACACTTTCCTTCTGTATTTTGGCGCAAACACTACATGATATTTGCAATTCCAACTGCTATGCGATAAACTATTTACGTCGTTCATTTTCGAATGTCCTCCCTTTGCTTGCTTGTGCAGTTCGCAGGCCGCACTTCCAGACTCCCAGTATAGCAAAGGGAGTTTTTCTTTTCCCATTATCGACATTAGTCTTCTTTTGAACCACTCGCCTAGCGAGTGGTTTTCGATATACAAAAAAGCGCGAAGCCTGTGCAAACAGAGCTTCGCGCTTTTCGTTTGTCCGTCAAAGGGGCCGTCCGCTCACGAAAGAGCTTCCAGCGCCGTCTTTGCCCGGTGATATTCCCGTTCCACCGCGGGCAGCTGCGCCGCCGCGGCGTCGATGCGGCCCGCCCGAAGGCTCTCCACCAGGTCGCTGACCTGGCGGCTGAGCTCCTGCAGGCTCAGGTTTCCGCACACGCCTTTCAGGGTGTGGGCCGCCTCAAAGGCCGCCTTTTCATCGCCCCGGGCCATGGCATCGCACAGGCGCGGGAAGTTTTCGTCCTGGCCAAAGCGGGCCAGAAATTTCAGCAGCAGCGCCTCGTTGCCCAAAAAACGGCGCAGGGCGTCCTCGGTGTCCACGCCGGCTTCGGCCAGGCAGCGGCGGGTCATTTCATCCATCAGCGGCTCGCCTCCTCTTTTTTCTTATACAGCTGCCGCAGCCGGGGTTCCGCCTGGCGGAAGTACTCCAGCATGCGGGGGTTGAACACGCCGCACTCCCCGTTCAGGATCATTTCGGTGGCCCGATCGAAGGAGATGGGCTTTTTGTAGCAGCGCTCGCTGACCAGCGCGTCGTAGACGTCCGCCAGCGAGACCACCTGGGTCCAGATGGGGATCTCGTCCCCCTTGAGGCCCTCCGGATAGCCCCGGCCGTCCCACCGCTCGTGGTGGTGCAGGGCGATGTCGTAGGCATAGCGGTAGGCGGAGTGCTCCCGCATCTGCGGGATGCGGGACAGAAGGTGCGCGCCCTGGGTGGTGTGGGTCTTCATCAGGTCGTACTCATCGGGGGTGAGGCGGCCTTTCTTGTTCAAAATAGCGTCCGGGATGGAGATTTTGCCCACATCGTGGGTGACGGCGCCCATGCCGATGAGGCGTATCTCGCTGTCCGAAAGGCCCTCGCCCAGCGGCGTTTCGCCCAACAGCAGACAGGTGATGTCGTGGATGCGGCGGACATGCTCGCCCGACTCGTCGCTGCGGAACTCGATGGCGGTGGAGAGCGCCTCCACCATGCCCATGCTCATTTCGGCCAGCTGCTCGGCCTGATACAAAAGCTGGTCCCGCTGGCGTTCCACCTCCGCGCCCAGCAGCTGCCGTGCGGCAAACAGCTCCACCACAGACTGCACCCGCCGGTGCACCACAAAGGGCACCACAGGCTTTGCGATCACGTCCATGACGCCCAGATCATAGGCCTTCTGCATGGTGTCATTGCCGGGGTCGGCGGTGATGAGGAACACCGGCACCACCGCCGTGAGCCCGCGCTCGCTCAAGGTGCGAAGCAGCTGGATGCCGTCCATCCGGGGCATCACCACGTCCAGCAGGATGGCGCTCAAGGGGCGGTCCGCCCCCTCGATCAGCTCCAGCGCCTGCAGGCCGTCCTCCGCTTCGAGGATGTCGTAGTCCGTTTGAAAAATATTTGCCAGAATGGCACGGTTCAGCTCTTCGTCGTCCACGATGAGGAGCGCGTTTTTTTCTGCGGGGCTCACGTTTCCATCTCCTTGCCGGTTTTATCCTTGTGAATCCGGGCGGGCTTCTTTCTCCGCTCCCGCGCCGAGATCAGCTGCTGCATGACCCTGTCGAGGGTGGCGGCGTCCACAGGTTTCGGGATGTGGCCGTTCATGCCCGCCCGCGTGGTGCGGTCGATGTCCTCGGAAAAGACGTTGGCGGTGACGGCGATGATGGGCACATCGGCAGCGTCCGCCCGGGGCAGACCGCGGATGGCACGGGCCGCCTCGCAGCCGTCCATCTCCGGCATCTGCATGTCCATCAGAATGGCGTCGATGGAGTCCTCCGGCTGAGCCAGGAAGGCCTGCACCGCATGAGCGCCGTTGTCGGCGGTGATGACCCGGGCACCCATCTGCTCCAGCAGGGCGACGGCGATCTCCCGGTTGATCTCGTTGTCCTCCGCCACCAGTACGCACCGGCCCTGCCAGCAGAACGCAGCGTTTTCGCGCGTCTCTTCGGCGGCCGCGCCGCCGACAGGGGTGAAGGGCAGCGTCACGGTGAAGCGGGTGCCCTCGCCCAGCTTGCTTTCCACCGAGATCTCGCCGCTCATCTGCTGCACAAGGATCTTGACGATGGACATGCCCAGTCCGCTGCCCAGCACCGGATGAGCGGAGAAGGCGGTCTCGCGGGAGTAGGGGTCGAACAGATGTTTCTGGAACTCCTCGGACATGCCGATGCCGGTGTCCTCCACCACCAGCTGGTACTTGCTGTTGCTCCGGAATCGGAACTGCCGGGCCTCCAGGCGGACGGTGTCGCCGGGGTCGGTGTACTTTGCCGCGTTGGACAGAAGGTTGTTCAGCACCTGGCCGATCTTCTTTTCGTCGCCCAGGACCTCGTTTTCCTCGAACTGGATGGACACCTCGAAGGTCTTGCCCGCCTCCCGCAGCTGGTCCCGGAAAAGGTCGGCGGTGTCGGTGAGCAGGCGATGCAGGTCCATGGGTTTCTGGTCTAGGCTGCCTTTGCCCGCCTCCATGCGGGAGAGCTCCAGAATGTCGTTGACCAGGTCCAGCAGCTGGTTGCCGGCGAAGGATATTTTGCCCAGGTAGTCCCGGGTCTGGTCGGCGTCGTTCTCGCCCAGACTGCGCTGCGCCAGGTTGCAGCAACCGAGGATGGCGTTGAGGGGAGTGCGCATATCGTGAGACATACGGCTGAAGAACTCCGAGCGGTCCTTGGCGCTTTTGCGGGCGGCGTCCAGCGCAGCCTGAAGCACGGCGGTGTGCTGCTGGCCGCGCTTTTTCTCGTCGTCCACGTCCCGGAAGCAGAGGATGACCTCGTCCGGAGCCAGTTTTTCGTTGTAGATCGAGCGGATGTTCACCCAGCGGTACTCGCCGCCAAACTGCCGCTGGAAGTCGCCGCCGTAGTCGGCAATGCCCTGATGCACCCGCTGGCGCATATTCTCGATGGAGAAGCTGGTCTCCACCGCCTGGAAGGTGCTGGGCCGCACCACCTCGCTCGTGGTCTCCATCAGCAGGGAGTAGTCGCCCCGCGGGGGCAGCACATCCTTTATGGATTCGGGGAGCTTAAAGGCCTCGTAGGTCTCGTTTTTCAGGTCCACCCAGTAGATGGCATAGAACGAATCGCCCAGCAGCTGGGCGGTGCGGTTGGCGATGCGCATGCTGCGGCTGTGGAGGAAGTCCTGCACGGTGAAGAAAGCCAGCAGCAGAAACAGGCCCAGCGCAGTGATGCCCACCCCCACGATCAGCGCGTTTGCGTCGCCCATGAGAATATCGCTCACCGGCGTTGTGATGATCACCGTCCAGCCGTTTTCCATCCGATGGTAGTACAGGCTGCGGGGCACGCCGCTGGGGTCGTTGAAAAAGCTGTCGTAGCCGATGAGGGAACCGTCCTCGATGCCGGCCAGCATATAGTCGACATATCTTTGAAGCTGCTCGGCGGTCTTGTTCCAGTTGGTGCTGACATAAAGCACGCCGCCGCTTCGGTCGCACAGATAATAGGAGAAATTCTCCGGCAGAGTGTGCAGGGTGTTGTGCATCCGGGGGTCCTGGATGCACACGTCCATGGCCAGCACGTTTCCCTCGCCCTCCAGCGCAACGGAAATGGTGAAGATCTTTTCGCCTGTGATGGCGTCGGTGTACACCTCGCCGCACACCAGCTCCCCATCGGCGCGGATGGCCTCGGTGTACCAGTCGGACTGGCGGAAATCAAAGTCCGCGTCCCCCTCCCAGGGGTTGGCGGCCACGATGCTGCCGTCCACCACCGCATAGATGTCGATGAGGCCTTCGCCGATGGTATCGGCCAGCTTGCGGAAATAGCCCGCGAGCCATTCCTGCACCTGCGCCGGGTCGCCGCCGTCCGTCACGATCTCGTCCACATACTGGCTGGCGATCTGCACGCTGGTCTCCAGGTTTTCGATGTTCATCGCCTCTTCGATGGCGTAGCTCTGCACCAGCGCCATGCCGAAGTCCTGGGCGTTTTGCAAAAGCTTGCCGCGCACCAGTGCGATGGTGACCGCCAGCAGCGCCGCAACAAATACCAGCAGCTACCCGCTGAGCACAAGATTTGCCCAGCGGTGTTCCCTGCGCATTTTCATTCCTTTCGCCCCCTGTGCGATGTTAGTGCCGCTCGCCGGCGCGGGCGTCGTCTTTCTGCGTCCGCTGATAGAAAGCCGCTTTGTCCTCGTACATCTTCCGGTCCATCTCCTGGAAGAACAGTTCCGTGTCGCCCGTGCCCAGCTCGATGCGGGCCATGCCCGCGGCAAGGGAGATGGGGTTGGCGGCGCCCGCGGTTTGGTTGTACTGCTCCAAGCAGCGGTCCAGCCGCTGGCAGAACAGCTGGGTCTGCGCGGGGTCATCGTCCATGAGCAGCACCACGAACTCGTCGCCGCCGTAGCGCACAGCCGCCACCGTCTTGTCGGTGGCAGCCTCCTGCAGCATGCGGGCCACGGCCTGCAGGATGCGGTCGCCCTCCTGATGGCCCAGGGTGTCGTTGATGGCCTTGAAGCTGTTTACGTCCAACAGGATGCCCGCCAGCGGGACCTTCTTTTTTTGGTTGTGGAGGTAGTGCAGCAGAAAGCTGCGGTTGTAGAGGTTGGTCAGCGGGTCCCGGAAGGTCAGCTCGCTCTGCAGGCTGATGTACAGGCTGGTGAGCCCCAGCGCCGCCGCCACCCAGATAAAGGACAGGCCGTAAAAGACCAGCTGCAGCGCAACGCCCAGATAGACCGGCAGCAGGAACGCGCTCACCGGCATGTAAACATAGCGGCCGGTGCGCCGCTG
>SFGO01000128.1 GCA_004556545.1 Clostridiales bacterium | reverse complement strand
GCTGGCTTTCTTTTGCACACTTTTCTTTCGCCACCGAAAGAAAAGTGTGAGCGCCCCTTGGGACGGCAAGTCCCAATCCGCGCCGGAGTCGGCGCGTCATTCCCCGCCGGGGCAGGGGGTATGCGCCTGCGGGCGCACTGGGGGCTTTCCGCTCGCCCCCAGTCCCCTTCGGACCGTAGTCGGCGAAAAACCCCACGGGTATAAATATTCCGGCAGAAAAACAGGGTGGCTTTCCTCGGGGCAAACAATCGAGCTGCCCCGTTCCCCATCATATTCCCCCTGCGCCCCGCACACACTATTCCCGTTTCCGGCATATCCTCCTATTGCCCGGCACAGGAAAATTTCGAAGAAAAAGAGGTCATTCGCTATGCAGCCGTATCGTGTAGGAATTGTAGGCGCGACCGGAATGGTCGGCCAGCGCTTCACGCTTCTTCTGGAGCATCACCCCTGGTTTCAGGTGACTTGCCTGGCCGCGTCCGCCCGCAGCGCCGGAAAAACGTACCGGGAAGCGGTGGAAGGCCGCTGGGCGTTCAAGGATCGCCCCATTCCCGCCAATGTGGCGGATATGACCGTGCTGGACGCGTCTCAGGTGGAAGACGTGTCTTCCCGGGTGGATTTCGTGTTCTGCGCCGTGGATATGAAGAAGGACGAGATCCGCGCGCTGGAAGAACGCTACGCCCGGGCGGAAACGCCGGTGGTCTCCAATAATAGCGCCAACCGCGGCGTCAGCGACGTTCCCATGCTGATTCCCGAGATCAATGGCAGCCACGCGGCAGTCATCGAAGCCCAGCGGAAACGTCTGGGCACCCAAAACGGCTTTATCGCCGTCAAGCCCAACTGCTCCATCCAGAGCTATGTGCCCGCCCTGTGGCCCCTGTTGGATTTTGAGCCCAAGCGGGTCATGGTCTGCACCTATCAGGCCATCAGCGGCGCAGGCAAAACCTTCGAACGCTGGCCGGAAATGGTGGATAATGTGATCCCCTATATCGGCGGCGAGGACGAGAAGAGCGAAAAGGAACCGCTGAAGATTTTCGGCCATCTGGAAAACGGCGAGATCGTCAGCGCGACGGAACCGGCCATCAGCGCCCAGTGCCTGCGGGTAGCCTGCTCCGACGGACATATGGCGGCGGTCAGCGTGGAATTTGGCAAAAAGCCCTCCATCGAGACCATTCTGGAACGCTGGGAGCACTGCCGTCCCGCCACGGAGGGTCTCGGTCTGCCCTCCAGCCCGGAAAAATTCCTGACCTACTTCGAGGATCCCGCCCGGCCTCAGACCCGGCTGGACCGCGACCTGTACGGCGGCATGGGCATCTCTATCGGCCGCCTGCGGGAAGACCCGGTGCTGGATTATAAATTCGTCTGCCTGAGCCATAATACCCTGCGGGGCGCGGCGGGCGGCGGCGTTCTCAGCGCCGAATACCTGTGCAAGCTGGGCTACATTCCCCATAAATAAACGACGCAACTCACAGCCTGACAGGAGGAGAAGTATCATGACTCAACCTCTGTTCTGCGGCGCTGCCGCCGCGCTGGTCACGCCCTTCCGGGAGGGCAAGGTGGATGTGGAAGCCCTGCGGCGGCTGGTGGATTTTCAGCTGGAAAACGGCGCTGCCGCGCTGGTCAGCTGCGGCACCACCGGCGAGCCCTCCACCCTCACAATGGAAGAACGGGAGCAGGTGATCCGGGAAACGGTGAAGGCCGTCAATGGCCGCGTGCCGGTGATCTGCGGCACGGGCGCCAACTGCACCCAGACCGTCATTGATAACGAGCGCCGTTTCCGCGATCTGGGCTGCGCAGCCCAGCTGGTGGTTACGCCCTACTACAACAAGACCTCTCAGGAGGGGCTGTACGCGCACTTCATGGCCATTGCGGAGCATACGCAGTTGCCCATCATCCTCTACAATGTGCCCAGCCGCACCACTTTGGAAATCATGCCCGATACCCTGCGGCGGCTGATTCCCTCGGGCCGGTTCATCGCCCTGAAGGAAGCCAGCGCCAACCTGTCGCTGGTGCTGGAAAAGCTGGACGCCATCGATGGCCGCCTGACCCTGTACAGCGGCAACGACGACCTGACCTATCCGCTGCTGGCCATGGGCGCGCAGGGCGTGATCTCCGTGGTTTCCAACGTGCTGCCCGGGGAAATGGCCGCTCTGTGCCAGGCGTATTTTGACGGCGACCCGCAGGAATCTCTGCGCCGGCAGATCCGCCTGATGCCGCTGATCCGCGCCCTGTTCCGGGAGGTCAGCCCCATCCCCTGCAAATGCGCCATGGAGATGCTGGGCCTGTGCGACGGGGAACTGCGCCTGCCCCTGATCCCCGCTGCGGAAGAAACCCGGGCGGCGCTGGCCAACTGCCTGCGGGAACTGGGTTATCTGAAAAATTAAAAAAACGGGGACAGAGCGATGCTCTGCCCCTTCTTTCCACAGTCGCAAATTACAAAGAAACAAGGAGCTTGCTTTATGAAAATTCTTCTTGGCGGCGCATTGGGCCGCATGGGTCGAGAGGTCACGGCTGCAGCCGCCGAAGCGCAGGTGGAGATCGTCTGCGGCGTGGACGTGGCCTATACGGGCCAGCCGTCGGATTACCCCATTGTCAGCGCCTTCGATCAGGCCCGGCAGAAGGCCGACGTGCTGATCGACTTTTCACGCCCTTCCGCGCTGCCGGAGCTTTTGCAGCTGGCCCGGAAAGAAAAAATGCCGGCCGTGCTGTGCGCGACCGGTTATAACGAAGCGGAGCTTCAGATGATCGAAGAAGCCAGCCGGGAAATTCCCGTTTTCCGCAGTGCAAACATGAGCCTGGGCGTCAACGTCCTGCGCCATCTGGTGCAGGAAGCCGCCCGAGCCCTCGGGGAAGATTTCGATGTGGAGATCGTCGAACGTCACCACCGGATGAAGGCGGACAGCCCCAGCGGCACCGCGCTGATGCTTTACGATTCCGTCAAGGAGGCCACGGAGACCCTGCGGCAGCCGGTTTTCGGCCGCTATGGCCGCACTGCCCAGCGGCAGCCCGGCGAGGTCGGCATCCATGCCGTGCGCGGCGGAACCATCACCGGGGAGCACGAGGTCTGCTTCTACGGGGACGGCGAAGAGCTGATCCTGACCCATCGCGCCGAAAAGCGTTCCCTGTTTGCCCGGGGCGCACTGCGCGCCGCCGCCTTCCTGATGGACAAGCCGGCAGGAAAGTATGACATGCAGGATCTGATCCGGGAGATGCTGGGGTAAGGCGGCGGGGTCTTACGCTTCGTCGGACGGCTTATTCCACTCGTCCAGATGATTCTGCAGGGTGGAGAGGATCTCGTGCATCACATAGCGCTGGCCCCGGCTCAGGCCGTCGGAATCACTGCCTTCCTGTACGGCTTCCAGACTTTCGGACAGCAGGTAGTCCAGCCCCACGTGCAGCGCATTGGCCAGAGCAACCATCGTTTCCAGGCTGGCTTTACGGGAACCCCGTTCCAAATGGCCCACGAAGGAGGTTGTCACCCCCACCTGTTTCGCCAGTTGTTCCTGCGTCATGCCCAATTCGATCCTGCGCTTGCGGATGCGCTTCGCCAATGCGTTGTAATCCATTTGCTTTGCTCCTTTCTATGAAACAGCACGAAACCATGTTTTGGCATTCGACAAAATTCGCGGCATTTTGTGCCTTTTCCGGTGGAAAAAAACCTCCGTTCCATTCTTCGCCCTGAAAGGCTGGAACGGAGGTTTTGTTTTCCGGCTCAGTACGGACGCTCCTTGCCGAAGAAGCAGACGGCCACGGTGCCCGGGCCGCAGTGCGCGCCGATGACCGGGCCCACATAACGGACGGAGATCTGGTTCAACCCCGGGATCTTTTCCCGCAGGAGCTGCACCAGCCGCTCCGCGTCCTGAGGCGCGTCGGCATGAAGCACGTACATCTCCGCTTCGGCCGGATCGTCGATATTCTGGGCGGCCAGCTCCGCCAGCGTGCGAAGGGCCTGTTTGCGGCCCCGAACCTTATCCATGGACAGGAGCTTTCCGTTCTTGCCCTCGGTGATGATGGGCTTGAGATCCAGCATGGTGCCAACGGTCGCCGCCACGGCGCTGATGCGTCCGCCGCGGCGCAGGTAGGCCAAATCGTCCACGGTGAAGAAGGCCTGAGAACGGCTCTTGTTCTCTTCCAGCCACGCGGCGACCTCGTCCATGGTTTTGCCCTGCCGGTAGAGTTCATGGGCCTTCAGCACCAGAATGCTCTGCGGCAGCGAGATGCTCAGGGTATCCACCACGATCATACGGCGTTCGGGGTAGCGCTGCAGAAGCTCCTCCCGGGCGGCGTAGATATTCTGAATGGTGCCGGACAGCTGACTGGAAAACGCCGCGAACAGAATATCCCGTCCCGAGGCGAGCACGGGCTCAAAGTATTCCTCATAAGCAGCGGTAGGCAGCAGCGAAGTCACCGGCGCGGCCCCGCCCCGCATGGCATCAAAGAACTCCTTTTCCTTTCCGTTGCGGCCCAAATCGTCAAAGTATTCCTTGCCGTCCACCATGTACGGCATATAGACCATATCCAGTTCCAGTTCATCCACAAAGCGAAAGGGCAGGTCGGAATCCGAGTCAGTAAAGAACGCGTAAGAATTCATAGTTCCTCCTTGTGCATACCCAAAATAAAAGGGAAATATAAGGGCGTATCAATCCGAGTCTATTGTAACGGATTTTCGCTGGAAAAGCAACGGGCGCGGGGGGAGGGGGCGGGGCATGGCGACTGTAGAGTTACAATACATATTGAACAGTGAAACCCAAAGAAAGAGACCGGAGGACTCCATGTGGTATAGTAGAGTTGACACAAACCAACCGAAAGGAGCCTCCCTGATGAAGTACGCAGAAAAATACGGCGTGTCCCGCGCCAGCCGGAAGTATGACAAAAGCCGCTCCTATATTTACTTTTGGCGAAAACGATTTGACGGCACCATTGAATCGTTGTTGGCCTGCCGGTCACGAAGACCCCATAGCCATCCGAACCAGCATACGCCGGAAGAAATAAAGCTCAAACAAAAAATGCGCCGGAGAAATCCAAAGCTGGGGATTGTCGAGCTATGGGCACGGCTGAGAAGCCGCGGGTATAGCCGGTGCGTGGAAAGCTTGCGGCGGGTTTTGAGACGGGAAGGGCTGCTGCCGGAGGAAGCGCCCAAAAAGAAGTACACGCCCAAGCCTTACGAGCAGATGCAGTATCCCGGACAGCGCGTCCAGATCGACGTGAAG
>SFGO01000023.1 GCA_004556545.1 Clostridiales bacterium | reverse complement strand
CGCCGCCAAAATGGGCAATAAAGGGCTTTTTCCCGGAGTCGCCGTGCCGCTGGCTTTCTTTTGCACACTTTTCTTTCGCCACCGAAAGAAAAGTGTGAGTGCCCCATAGGGCTGCAAGCCCTCTCCCCGCGCCGGAGTCGGCGCGTCATTCCCCACCGGGGGACTTGCTTGCGACAAAGTTGTTGCCCATGATGCAGGCAGGGGGCTTTCCTCGGGGCAAACCATCGGCGCTTCCCGCACTGCCGTGCGTCCCGCTTGTTGTTTGCCTGAACTCCGGGTCGCTAACCGCCTGCGGCGGTTGTGCCCACTGGGCACGCGCTTCCCTTCGTTCCCCCCTGCACCCCTTCGGATCGTCTCCGAAAGTAACTGAGCGCCCCCTAGGGCTGCAAGCCCTGCCCTCGCGCCGGAGTCGGCGCGTCAAGCCCTCTCAAAGGAGAATTTCTCACGGCAAAGTTGTCTCTTGTCATGCTAGCAGGGTGGCTTTCCGCTCGCCCCCTGCACCCCTTCGGATCGCCTCCGAAATAAATGAGTACCCCATGAAGGCTGCAAGCCCTCTCCTCGCGCCGGAATCGGCACGTCAGGCCCCTCAAAGGGGAATTTCTTGCGGCAAAGTTGTCTATTATTGCTGCAAGCAGGGGGCTTTCCGCTCGCCCCCAGTCCCCTTCGGGCCGTAGTTGGCGAAAAACCCCACGGGGTATAAATATTCCGGCAGAAAAGCACGGTGGCTTTTCGCTTGCCCCCCTGCTCCCTTCGGGCCGTAATCGACGAAAAACACAGAAACTTTCCTCGGGGCAAACCATCGGCGCTTCTCGCACTGCCGTGCGGCCCGCTTGTTGTTTGCCTGCGCCCCTTCGGCCCGCGCCATCCTCAAAACATCTTTACCCCAAAAAGCACAGGAGCCGCCATTCCCCGGCGACCCCTGTGCTTTTTCTTATTCCTTGTCCTCGTACCCAAGCGTGCGAAGATCATCCATCCTGTTCCGCCAGTTCTCCCGCACCTTGACCCAAAGCTGTAAATGCACATGCATCCCCAGCAGCGTTTCAATGTCCTGACGGGCTTCCTGACCGATCTGCCGGAGCATGGCCCCCTGCTTGCCGATAATGATGCCCTTGTGAGCGGCCCGTTCGCAGTAAATGGTGGCGTGAATTTCCATCAGATGGTCGCTGAGCTTGTTCATGGCCATCATTTCCACGCCGATGCCGTGGGGCACCTCTTCCCGCAGATGAAGCAAAGCCTTTTCCCGGATCAGCTCCGCGCAGATCAGCCGCTCGGGCTGATCCGTTACCGCGTCCGCCGGGAAGTACTGCGGCCCCTCCGGCAAATAGCTGATCAGCAGCTGCTTGAGTTCCTCCACACCATCGCCCTTGGCCGCGCTGATGGGCACGATGTCGTCATACCCCGCCGCCTGATAGCGCTGCATCAGCGCCAGCAGGGATTCCTTGGGCAGCAGGTCGATCTTGTTGAGCACCAGCGCCTTTTTGACCTCGTAGCGGCTCATGTCCTCCACGATCTGGTCGTCGTGCTTGCCCACGGCCGTGGCGTCCACCATGACGATCAGCGCGTCAATGCCCTGCAAAGCGTCCTTGGCGGCCTTCATCATGTATTCGCCCAGACGGGTGCGGGGCGTGTGCAGGCCGGGGGTGTCCAGAAAGACGATCTGCGCGTCCTTCTCCGTGTAAATGCCCATGATGCGGTTGCGGGTGGTCTGGGGCCGGTTGGAAACGATGGCCACTTTTTCGCCCACCATGGCGTTCATCAGCGTGCTTTTGCCCACGTTGGGCCGGCCCATAATGGCGATAAAACCGGAATGCTGCATAATAACTCCTTTATTCTCCGTCGGAAAGATCCTTGGGGCCGAAGCCGTGAGGCAGCAGCGCCCGCAGGGTGGTAGCGTCGGTACAGCCGTCGCCCGCGATGGTCAGGACCCGCAGTTCCGGCGCAAATTCGTTCAAAGCCTGACGGCAGGCGCCGCAGGGATAGGGCATGCTGCCGTTGGAGGCGATGGCAATGGCGGTAAACTCCCGTGCGCCTTCGCTGACCGCCTTGAACAGCGCCGTGCGCTCGGCACAGTTGGTCAGCCCGAAGGAAGCGTTTTCGACGTTGCAGCCGGTAAAGACCCGTCCGTCCTCGCAGAGCAGCGCCGCGCCCACCGCGTAATGGCTGTAGGGAGAATAGCTGTACTCCAGGGCGCGGCGCGCCAGCTCCAGCAGCTCTTCGTCGCTGATGGAAGGTTCCGTGTCCCGGCCGATCCCGGCCATGTTCAGGGCCTTTTCTTCCATTTTCCGCATCTCCTTTTTCTCGTCTTCCTCCATATGGTCGTAGCCCATCAGGTGGAACAGCGCATGGGCCAGCAGATAGCAAAGCTCCCGGCGCTCACTGTGACCGTACTCCTTGGCCTGCGCCGCCGCCCGGGGACGGGAAATGATGATATCGCCCAGCATGCAGGCATGCAGCTCCGGGTCCCACTCGGCTTTGAGACGTTTTTCGCTGTTCCGGGCCGTGTGCCCGGCGGCGTAGCGCACCGTGGGAAAGCTGAGCACATCGGTGGGCCTGTCCACACCGCGCTGTTCCCGGTTGATCTCATGGATGCGCTCGTCCCCGGTCAGCAGCACATGCACCGCGCAGGGCAGCATCACGCCCTCCGCCGCCAGACAGCAGTCCGCCACCAGCGCAAAAGGCGCGTCGGTAGCCGTTCCGCTCTCCCATTCCCATTCAATCCTCATATTGATCCTGTTCCTCCGAAGACGGGGCATTCGGCCCGTCTTTTTCCGTGTTTTCTTCCGCCGCCGGGACGTTTTTCTCCGGCTTTTCCAATTCTTCCAAGTCTTCCTTTTCCGTCTGTTCTTCCGCGGCTTCAATCTCCTGCTCGGAAGGTTCCACGCTCTCGTCGCTGAGGGCGTCTTCCGCTTCCCGCTCGGCTTCGGCCACGTCGGTGACACGCTTCAGCTCCCGCGCCTCCACCTGGCTTTCCTCCCGGCCTTCTTCGCCCTTGGGCTGATGGGCCGCCAGACGGGCCGCTGCCGCCGGGCTGATGGAGGGATACTCGATGCGCTCATGGAACACGCCCTTGAGCACGGTGGTAAACGCGCGGCAGATCTTGCTGATGTCCTGAAGAGTCAGGGGCGCGTCGTTCAGCTGGCCGTCGTCGATCTTGCCCCGCACCAGCTTGGCGATGAACTCCTCGATGGCCTTAGGGGTCGGGTCAGGCATGGAGCGGACGGCGGCTTCCACCGTGTCCGCCAGCATGATGATGGCGCTCTCCTTGGACTGCGGACGGCGGCCGTCGTAACGGAAGTCGGCGATGTCCACCGCCTGACCCTCCGCCTGCTTCAGCGCTTTATGGTAGAAGTACATGACCGGCGTGTCGCCGTGATGCTCGATGATAATATCCTGAATTTCCTGCGGCAGATGGTACTGCTGGGCCAGCATCACGCCATCTCGGGTGTGGGCGGTGACGATGGCGGCGGAAATATAGGGATTGGTATGCTCGTGGGGATTTTCGCCCAGCTGGTTTTCCTTGAAATACATGGGCCGCTTCAGCTTGCCGATGTCATGATAATAGGCTCCGGCGCGGCACAGAAGCGGATTGGCGCCCACCGTTTCCGCCGCCGCCTCGGCCAGATTGGCCACGATGATGGAATGATGATAGGTGCCGGAGGCCTCGATCATCAGCCGGCGCAGAATGGGCTGATTGGGATTGGACAGCTCCAGCAGCTTGGCCGGGGTCGCCAGCCGGAAGACGGCTTCCATCAGCGCGTCCAGCGCGATGCACAGAACCGACGCCACCACGGCGGATAGGGCGCTCCACAGGGCATTGCTGACCACAACGCCCATGGAATTGTTGGTCATAAAGCCGATGGTCAGAATGATCACCATATTGGAAAGGCCGGTCAGCAGGCCGCACAGCAGCACCTGCTGGCGGTAGGGCTTCCGCCGGAGAACAATGACCACGAGAAATCCCGAAATAAAGGAAATAAACAGCAGGTTCACGATTTCCGAGGTATAGCTGGTATCGCCGCCCGCCAGAAGGGCGCTGACCAGCACCGTCAAAGTCAGACAGCCTGCCACGCCCGCCCGGGCCCCGATCAGGCCGGTGAGCATCATCACGCCCAGCAAAGCCGGGGTCAGATAGGGGTTAATCTCCTTGGCCAGCACGCACGCGCCCATGGTCAGGCACAGCACCAGCATGACCAGCACCAGCTTCTTCGGCGAGGCCAGCAGCTCCGGATCCAGCAGGATCAAAGCGATAAGCAGCACCATCATGCTCAGCATGACCAGCAAAAACGCGCCGATATAAATGTTCAGGTCGAAGGTGTCGTTGTCCAGCATGCCCAGCGAACGCAGCATTTCCAGCTGGTTGGCCGTCACCCGCTCCCGGGCCAGCACGATGTTCTGCCCCTGCTTGTACACCACGGGCTCCACCGCGTCCCGGGCTTCCTGGCGCAGCTTGTCGGTGGCCTCCTGATCGATGACCATGTTAGGCTGCACCACCTTGCGCAGGATGGGCATAACCACGTTCTGCAAAAGGTCGATGTCGGTCTTCAGGCCGATAATCTGCTGCAAATACTGGATGGATTCGTTGACATTCGTCTCCCGGACGGTGGTATTCATGGTGTTTTCCACCGCTGCGGTCAGGTTGGAGCACATTTCCGTCATCTGCTCCTCCGTGGCCCGGAGAAGGGTATCCAGCTGATAATCCGCCAGCGTCAGCTGAGTCAGCAGCGTTCGGGCGTACTTCAGCTCCGTTTCGGAAAACTGATAGCTTTTCTGCTTCTGCCGATCGTCGGGGGCAGCGGTTTCCAGCACCCGCTGGCCGTACTTCTGCACAGCCGTGGCCTGCGCCAGCACCGACTGCAGGTTCTGCATCACCTCGGCGGAAATGCCTTCCTTATAGACGTAGGTGGGTTCCACGGCGGCAGCGGCGGCTTCCTGCTGCCGTGCGGTGGAGATCTCGTCCACTACGTCCTTGGACGCCGTAATGGTGTTGGGGGCGATGTCTCCCACCTTCAGATTATAGCGCTGGGGCGTAACCGCCAGCATCAGCAGCAGGCACAATACCGCCGTGCCTGCCAGAAAAATATAGACGCACTGGGCCGTGGAGGAATGCAGAGCGCGGGAAAGATCCTCCCAGCTCCATTTTTTCTTTTTGGGACTGCGCTTTCCGCGAATCATGCTTTAGCACCCCCTGTTTCTCTCGTATGCCTCGTAGGCCTTGACCACGGTCTGCACCAGATCGTGCCGCACCACGTCGGACTGGGAAAGCCGGATAATGGCGATCTCCGGAATGTCCTTGAGCACCTCCAGCGCCTGCAGAAGGCCGCTCTGCTTGCCGTAGGGCAGGTCGGTCTGGGTCGCGTCGCCCGTGACCACCACCCGGCTGCCCGCCCCGAAGCGGGTCAGGAACATTTTCATCTGCTCGGGCGTGGTGTTCTGGGCTTCGTCCAGAATGATAAAGCTGTCGGAAAGGGTACGGCCCCGCATGTAGGCCAGCGGCGCCACCTCCAGCGCGCCCCGCTCCTGAAGCCGCTGGTAGCTCTCCGCGCCCATCATTTCATACAGCGCGTCGAACAGGGGCCGCAGGTAGGGGTCCACCTTCTGGCTGAGGTCGCCGGGCAGGAAGCCCAGCTTTTCGCCCGCCTCCACCGCAGGCCGGGTGAGGACGATCCGCTCCACCTCTTTATTGCGCAGGGCGGCCACGGCCAGCGCCATGGCCAGATAGGTCTTGCCCGTGCCCGCCGGGCCCACGGCAAAGGTCAGCTCATGCTCCCGGATGGCCTTGACATAATCGTACTGGCCCAGCGTTTTGCATCGCACGGGACGGCCCCGGTGGGTAATGGCGACCACCTGCGCGGCCAGCTCATCCAGCCGGTCCAGACCGCCTTCCTTCACCAGCGCACAGGCGTAGCGCAGGGTGGTGCGGTCGATGGGCGTATGGCGCTCTTCCAGCTCCATCAGCTTTTCCAGCACCTGCCGGGCCCAGCCCGCGTTTTCCGCTTCGCCTTCGATTCTGATTTCCGAGCCGCGCAGGCTGAGCGTCACGCCCAGCTCGCCCTCCAGAAGGGACAGATTGCGCTCATTCGCGCCGAAAAGCGCCAGATAGGCGTCCATTCCATTGAGTGTCAGATACTCCTGAACCTTTTCCGTCAAAAATCCAGCCTCCGATCAGGTGGCGGGTTCGCCAATTTCCGTTCGCCATTCGCCGGTCATGGACACGGCGAAAAATTCCCCCTCTATCATACAATAATCTACCCATTTGTCAATGATCTCATTGCCCCGAAGGGCTTCTTTCAGCCGCGTTTCCGCTGCGGCCAGCGCTTCCCGGCGGCAGGCTTCGCCGTCCGCCCGAACCCGTTCCAGCGCGGCCTCCCGATAAAGGACGGTTTTTCGCCAAAGGGGAAAGAACGCGCCCGCCACGGGCTGAACGCTTTCGTAAAGATTCATGGCCAGATACTCCGGCTTTTCGATTTCCGCCGGGAACTGAAACCACGGCGTACACAGCGCCGTCCGGGCCGTTTCCCGGCCTGTTTCCCAGCTTTTGACCTCCTCCAGCGGTACCCGCACCCGAACGGTGCGCCAGCACCGGGCCGTCACGCTGCCCCGGGCCTGTACGGCGCTGACGCTTTCATCGCGGCCCCGCTCCTGACCGCGGATCAGCACCTGTCCCTTCCGGACGATGTCTCCCGGCCGAACGGCGGCGGTTCCGGCGAACACCTCGATGGTCTCCACCACGCCGTCCCGGCTGGCCACCAGATCCCCCGGCTGGCCGGACACCAGCTCCGGCATGGGATGGCCCTGCGTGCATTCCACCCGCAGGGTCATGCCGGAAACATAAACATGGAACCAGGCAGTCTCCGGGTAACGCCAGGTGAGGCTTTCCTCCAGCGCCGCCGCGTCAAAGCCCGTCCGCAGCATCCCGGGGCGGATGCCTTCCTCCGCCAGATAAGCGGCAAGGTCGGCCTGATACGGCCCCGCGCCTGCAATCTCCACCCGCCAGACCCGCTGGCTTCCCGCCAGCAGGAAAAGCAGCGCCAGCAATGTGCCGATCCACAGTCCGGGCCGTGCCTTCCAGCGGCTCCAGACCGCCGAAGCCCGCTCCGGGCGTACTTCCCGAATGCGCCAGCCCTTGTCGGCGGCGATCTGCGTCACCGCAGGGAAGTCCGCCGTCCGGCACTGGCAGCGCAGAGTGCGTCGGCCCGTGCGCTGCACGTCCTCCAGCGGGATTTCTTCCTGCCGCATCACCGCCAGGAACCGTTCCAGATTCAGCCCGCACACCGTAAAGGAACAGGTCAGCAAAGACGAGGAAAGCCGCTTCATGCCCTCACCCCTTTGGCCGGTAGGAAAGCTTCCGAATCTTGCCCAGCACCACCAGCCCGTCCCGGTCGTAGCGGGACAGGGACAGATTTTCGCCGGAAATGGCCATCAATCCGCATTGGGTGCGCAGGATGATTTCCTCCTGCGTACAGGCGTAGATACCCTGATGCTGCTCCACGATCAGCTTTTCATCTCCCAGCAGCACGGAGCGGGGCCAGCCCAGCACCAGTTCCTTGGGGATCTCGTTCCACTTTTCCAGCATGCCCCGGCCTCCCGCACATGATTTCGGGCAAGGATATGCGCGGAAACGGACGAACATACGCAAAAAACCGGCCTGCCGCGAGGGGCGGGCCGGGCAAAAACGTATCTTCAGATTGTTCCGTTTTTCTTTTCCCCTTCTTTTCCTTCCAAAGAAATCCAATAACGCCGGGTCTTCACACCGTCATGCTCATACACGCCGTCAAACACGCCGCCGTTTTTCAGAATGACCTTTTCGCTGGCCGGATTGTTCTCATCGCAGGTGACCAGCACACGGGCCATGCCCAGCTGCCGGGCCCGGGGAAGAATCTGCCGGAGCATTTCCCCGGCGTAGCCCTTTCCCCTCTCGCTGGGCCGCACGGAATAGCCGATGTGCCCGCCCCAGGCCGCCAGTACCGGATGATCGATGGAATGACGCAGGTCGATCATGCCCACGACCTTTCGATCCTTCAGCCGCAGGGCCAGATAGACGTCGGAGGGCACCAGCCCCTCGGGGCAGGTCTCGGGGCGATTCAGGCGGCGAACCCGTTCCAGCCAGCGGGCTGCGTCCTCGTAATCCTCCAGCCCGGAGCAGCCGTCCATGCTGCCGCCCGCTTCCAGCATTTCCTGCCGGTAGGCGCGGATCTGGGGCAGCAGCACCACCGAGGGCCGCACCAGCTGCAAAGACTCCGGCCCCTCGCCCAGATTGCTGAGCTTCTCCACCAGCCGCGCGCCCCGCTGGGCCGCCCGGGGCAGCACCGCCTTGATGACCTCGGACGCGCCTGCGGAAAACAGCGATTGCAGCGTCAACCGCACGCTGCGCCGGGTCTCCGGGTCGATTTCCTTCAGGGCTTCCAGCATTTTCAGCGCCCGCTCCCGCCAGTCGTCGGTAAAATCCGTCACCAGCTCGATACGCGCCGCTTCCAACACGGTATACAGCACCTCTACAAAGGTTTTCCGGGCCTCGCTGTCCAGCCCGGCCATCCAGCTGTGCAGCGCTTCGTCGGTGATGCGGCCCGTCATGTCCAGCCCTTCCAGACAGACGAAATGCCCGTTGCGCACCTGCCACGTCATGGCGTCGTGCTGCAGGATGCCCACGGAATCCGCCTCCACCACCGTATAAACGGGATGATAATACATCAGCATCCCCACTACGCTGCTCTGGGGAATATAGCTGTGGATCCGCTCTTTCACCGTCTGATAGCCCTCGGCGTACAGCTGGGGCTCATACATGCCCGGCCCGTCAAAGCTGTACACGGCCCGAATGCGCTGCTGCGCCTGTTCCCCGGCGAAGGCGGCGGCGTAGACCGACAGATTGCCGCCCTTGCTGTGGCCGGTCAGCTCCAGCGGCGCGTCTGAACGAGACGCGATCTCCGCCACATACCGGGCGGCTTCCTCCTGAGAAGGCACCACCATGAAGGACATGTTCAGATCCTCCACCCATCCCGCGATGGTCAGATCGGTGCCCCGGAAGCTAATGCAGACCGCGCCGTCATCCAGATCATAGCAGGCGGCGCAGAACTGAATGTTCTTCTCCCGGTCGATGTGGTTCACATAATCATGCATCCGCCAATCCTGATAGCGGGGCAGGCCCGCGCAGACCTCTGTCAGCCGGTAGCGCTTCTGCTGAAAGCGATCCAGCTTTTCCGGCTCCACATAATCCCTGAGAAAAGCCCAGCACTCCCGGACGGTATGGCTTTCCCCCCGATCCAGAAAACCTTCGAAAGGCATATAGACCAGCTGGGTCAGAATCAGGCTGTCCAGCGCGTCAAAGGCGCGTTCCGCCAGCCGCTGTCCGCCGATCCGAAGCGCGTGATCCTGAATGTTCGGCATGCCGTTCCTCCTGTCCGCGCCGCTGAAAGAAGGGCGCATGCGGCATTTTAGCACGGCCGGACGGCGCTTGGCAAGGGGCGCGCTTCCCATCGTTTCCTGCTTTCCGACCCTGCCAATCCCGCCTTCCGCGCTTTCCGTTCGCCGTACTGGCGGCCTGCGGATAAATATGCTATAATACCCGGGATAAACGCATAGCCTGAGAAGCGACCTGCCGAACTTCGCATCGGAGCGGGAAGCGGAAAACCGGCTTATGACAAGGAGGTCTTTCGAAAGTGGCTCTTAGTTTTACGGAGATTCTGAAGGTCATCTTTCTGGGCATCGTAGAAGGCATTACAGAGTGGCTGCCCATCAGCAGCACGGGCCACATGCTGTTGGTGGACGAATTTCTGACCCTGAACATGAGCGATGCTTTCAAGGATATGTTCTTCGTCGTTATCCAGCTGGGCGCGATTCTGGCCGTGGTCATTCTGTTCTGGCAGAAGATGTTCCCCTTCCAGTTCAAGGACAAATCGAAGCCCGTGGTCAAAATGGACACGATTTCCCTCTGGCTGAAGGTGGTCGTGGCCTGTATTCCCGGCGCCATCGTAACCCTGCTGTTCGACGACTATATCGAGGCCCATCTGCACACGCCGCTGGTGATCGCCCTGATGCTGATTCTTTACGGCATCGCCTTTATCTGGGTGGAAAAATGGAATCGGAACCGTCAGCCGAAGGTGGCTCGTTTGGAGGACATCACCTATCGCACAGCGCTGATGATCGGCCTGTTTCAGGTGCTTTCCATCATTCCCGGCACCTCCCGTTCCGGCGCGACCATCGTCGGCGCGCTGCTGATCGGCGTATCCCGGGTGGCGGCGGCGGAGTTCACCTTCTTTCTGGCCGTGCCCGTCATGATCGGCCTGAGCCTGATCAAAATTCTGAAATTCGGTCTGGTCTTTACGGGCAGCGAGCTGCTGGTTCTGCTGCTGGGCTCGGCGGTGGCGTTCGTGGTGTCCCTGCTGGTGGTTCGCTTCCTGATGAATTACATCCGCAAGCACGATTTCACCGCCTTCGGCTGGTATCGAATTGTGCTGGGTCTTGTGGTGATTCTCACGCTGGTGGTGCTGAAATAACGCCCGCCCGAAAACCTGCCCGCTTCCCGTTCCGCCTGTATGCGGACGGGCGGCGGGCATTTTGGAACGCCGAAACCGCTTTCTTTCGGCAGACTTGACAGAACGACGGTTTCCGAGTAAGATAATCGCAAAGCATACAAACGTTTGCGCGAAGAGGCGCAGGCAGAAACTTCCGAGCGGAAACGGCCGAAATAACGACTGAAATGACTGAAATACAGAAAGGACGCGGTGCGCGGTGAAATGTACGATCAAGGACCTGGCCAAGGCGGCGGGGGTATCGCCTTCTACAGTCAGCCGGGCGCTGCATAATAATCCGCGCATCAGCGAGCAGGCCCGGGAGCGGATCCGCGCTCTGGCCAATGAGATGGACTTTCATCCCAATCAGATGGCCCGCAGTCTGGTCAACCGGCGGACGAGGGTCATCGGCATCGTTTTCCCGGCCAACCTAGCGGAAAGTCTGGGTCATCCCTTCTATCCCCAAGTGCTGCAGGGCCTTGGGCAGACGGCGGCGGAACGCCGTCATTACGTGCTGCTGGGCACGGGGCAGGGCGGCGAGACCACGCCCGAGGCCATCCGGCAGCTGGTGGACAGCGGCTACGTCAGCGGGCTGGTGCTGCTGGCGGCGGAGGACGGCGTTCAGCCGCCCGAGGAGGTGCCCACCGTCGTCATCGGCCATTCCTCCGGCGAAGGCTTCCATTATGTGGATACCAACAATCTCCGGGCCGGGCAGACGGCGGCAGAGTATCTGATCCGCCGGGGCCACCGGCGCATTGCCCTGCTGGGCTACGACCCGCATTATATGGTGACGGCAGACCGCCGGGCGGGCTACGAACAGGCGCTGCGCTTCAACGGCCTTCCTCTGCGGGAGGATTTCATCGTCCCCAGCCGCTACATGGACAACGCCACCGATCAGGAAACGCTGCTGCGCCTGTTCCGGCAGCCGGACCGGCCCACCGCCGTGGTCTGCATGGACGACGCGCAGGCCATCAGCCTGACCCATACCCTGACCGCCGTCGGCCTGAAGGTGCCGGAGGATGTCAGCCTTATCAGTTTCAACAACACCGAAGCCGGAAAGTTCCACCACCCGCCGCTGACTTCTTTTGACGTCAACCCCTATCAGCTGGGCGTGGAGGCCATGAATATGATTCTCGACCTTGTGAAGAAAAAACCCGCCCCCGACGTTCGGGAGGTGCCCTTTACGCTGGTGGAACGGGAAAGCGTCCGGGTGCTGAAGGACTGACAGACGCACGGAAAGCAGGAAAAGAGGAAACATCGGAAATGCGCAACATTGATTTTGGCTCCGTTTACCATATGCCCTGGCTGGAATACCGCTACGCCCTGCCGGACGGCAGCGTCTGCCTGCGATTGCAGACCGGCCGGGACGAATTCACCGGGGTGGAAGCCCATGTTACCAGCAATTACGATCTGCCCGATTTTTTCCTCAAGGCGCACGTTTACCCCATGCAGCCGGTAGCGCAGGACGAATGGCACACCTGGTATCAGGTGATCTTCCTGCCCCATGACCGGCGGCTGAAATATCTTTTCGTATTGCACAGCGATGAACAGACGTTCAAGCTGGACGCCTCCGGCCTGCACTGCGGGGCGGATTATCCCGAGGACGTGAGCGAGGCCTTCGCCTTCGCCTATGCCTACCCCAGCGAGCCGACACCCCAGTGGGCCCGGGGCTGCGTGGGCTACGAGATCTTCCCCGACCGCTTCCGCCGGGGCGAAGGCTCCCGGACGGACGAAACGCTGGAACCCTGGACCAGCGACCGGGTACAGAACGAATACCGCTTCGGCGGCAACCTGCGGGGCATTATCGAGACCGTGCCCTATCTGCATGAGCTGGGCGTGGAAATGATCTACACCACGCCGCTGTTTCTGAGCGATACCTCCCACCGCTACAACACCTTCGATTATTATCAGGTGGATCCGCTGCTGGGCACGGAGGAGGATCTGCGGGAGCTGGCGGACGTGCTGCACATGAACGGCATGCGGCTGATGCTGGACGGCGTGTTCAACCACTGCGGGCTCCAATTTGCCCCCTTCCGGGACGCGGTGGAGCAGGGCGAAAATTCCCGCTACCGGGACTGGTTCTTCTTTGACGGAACCGAAGAATGCGGCTACCAGACCTTCGGCCACTGGCCCTACATGCCCAAGCTCAATCTGGCCAACCCGGACTGCGCCGCCTATTTTCTGGAGGTGGGGCGCTATTGGCTGCGCTCCTGCCATGTGGACGGCTGGCGGCTGGATGTAAGCCCCGAGGTCTGGCCGGATTTCTGGCGCAAATTCCGTCAGATGCTCCGGGAAGAGAATCCCGAGGGGCTGATGGTGGCCGAATGCTGGGATGACAGCCGTCAGTGGCTTTCCACCGGCGACATGTTCCATTCCACCATGAGCTACGTCTGGAGCCGGAACGTCTGGAACCGCTTCTGCTACCACAGGATCAGCCTGCGGGAATTTGACGCGGTAAACAACCGCGCCCTCATGCTCTATCCCGAGCCGGTGACGCAGGTTCTATGGAATTTTCTGGATACCCACGACACGGCCCGCGTCCGTACCCGGGCGGGCGGCAGCGTGGACATGCAGCGGGCGGCGGCGTTCTTCCAGTTCACCTTCCCCGGCTGTCCCATCCTTTATTATGGGGACGAGCTGGCCATGGAGGGCGCGGACGATCCCTTCTGCCGTTTCCCCATGCCGTGGGAACGGGTGCCCCACAGCGACATGCACCGCTACTACCGCCATCTGGCGGAGATCCGCCGGGAACATCCCATCCTGCGCTACGGCTCCTTCCGCACGTGGCAGGTACAGGACGACGGCCTGTACGCCTATCTGCGTCTGGCGGGCGGCGAAACGGCTCTGTGCGTGCTGAACACCTCCGACAAGCCGGTTCACGGGCTGCTGCCCCTGCCGGAAAGCATGGCCGGACAGAGCGCGCTGAACGAGCTGATGCATTCTTCCTCCGCCGCCGTGCGCGCCGGTTGTCTGCAAGTTGACCTTCGTCCGGGCGAGGGCTTGATTTTCTGCTGAATCCAAAGTACAATACCTCTATCAGACCGCAAGGAGGAATTTCTTTCCATGAAAGAGCTGGTAGAGGCTATCCGTACCCATGGCAAGGGCATCGGAACGGACATTGTCAAGGTGGACATGTTTCTCAACCACCGGCTGGACACGGATTTATTTGTAAAAATGGGTCAGGCTTTCGCCAGCGTCTTTGCTGCCGAGAAGCCTGACCTTGTTTTGACCATTGAGGCCAGCGGCATCGCCGTGGCGCTGACCACGGCCATGGCCTGCGGGAATGTTCCCGTGGTTTTCGCCAAGAAGAGCAGCACCCGCAACGTGACCGGGGACGTGTATCAATCCACGGTCTTCAGCTTCACCCACGGCGTGGAGAACCATATCCGCGTGGCGAAGGAATACCTGCCCTCCGGGGCGCGGGTTCTGATTATCGATGATTTTCTGGCCAACGGCGAGGCGGCCGAAGGGCTTTGCGATCTCTGCCATCAGGCGGGCGCGACGGTCGTAGGCATCGGCATCTGCGTGGAAAAATCCTTCCAGCCCGGCCACGAAAAGCTGGAGCGGGAAGGCTACCGGGTGCATGCGCTGGCGAAGGTCACGGGAATTCAGGACGGAAAGCTGCTGGTAGAGGACTGAGCACGCACGGCAGCCGGCTTTAAGCAGCGCCGGCCCATTTGCTTATCATCATCAATGATTCCGCGCCCGAAGAGCGCGGGGGCGGTAGGGAGAAGCTTTCTCCGCCCGCCGGGAGGTTTTTTCTGTGGATGGTCATTTGATTCAGATTTTGATTATGATCGCATTGCTGGCCATGTCCAGCTTCTTTTCCGCGACGGAAACGTCGTTTTCAGCTTTGAACCGAACACGGCTGAAAAACATGGCCGAGAAAGGCAACAAACGGGCTGCGGCGGCGCTGAAGCTTTCGGAAAATTACGACAGCCTGCTGTCCTCCATTCTGGTGGGCAATAATATCGTCAATATCTCTCTGGCTTCCATCGGCACGGTGCTGTTTGTGGATCTGATGGGCTCTTCGTCCGGCCCGACGGTCTCCACCATCGTCTGTACGGTGGTGGTGCTGATCTTCGGCGAAATCACGCCCAAAAGCATCGCCAAGGAAATGCCGGAGAGCTTCGCCATGGCCGTAACGCCCATCATGCGGGTGCTGCTGGTGATCCTAAAGCCCATCAACGCGATCTTTTCCGGCTGGAAAAAGCTGCTCTGCCGCGTGTTCCACTTTGAAAACGACCGCACCTTCTCGCAGGACGAGCTGCTGACGCTGGTGGACGAGGTGCAGCAGGAGGGCGGCATGAACGAGGACGAGGGCGATCTGCTCAAAAACAGCATCGAGCTGTTCGACGACCGCAGCCTGACGGATATCCTCACGCCACGGGTCAAGGTGGAAGGCGTGCCGCTGGACTCCACCCAGGAGGAAGTGGTGGAGATTCTGCAAAACAGCAAGCATTCCCGCCTGCCGGTCTATGACGAATCGCTGGACCATATCGTGGGCATTCTGCACCAGAAGGACTTTTTCCACCGGCTGCAGAAGGGCCCCTGCACCCTGCAGGAGCTGATGAAAAAGCCCCTGTTCGTGCCGGAAACGGCGCAGGTCAGCACTACGCTGAAGCTGATGCAGCGCACCCGCAGCCAGATGGCCGTGGTTGCGGACGAGTACGGCGGCACCGCCGGTATCGTCACCATGGAGGACATTCTGGAAGAGCTGGTGGGCGAAATCTGGGACGAGCACGATCAGGTGCAGGTCAATATCCGCCGCGGCAAGGACGGCTCCCTGCTGATCCTTGGCGATACGCCGCTGGATGAGCTGGAGGACGCGCTGGATCAGGAAATCGAAGACGCGGACGCCAGCACGGTAGGCGGCTGGGTGATGGAACAGACCGAAAACATTCCCAAGCCGGGGGACTCCTTCCAATGGGAAAAATGGCGGTTTGACGTGCTGAAAACCGACGGCCGTCATGTGATGGAGGTGCAGGCCACCGCGCTGCCCGCCGCCGAGGCCTGACGCGGGCCGAGAGGAGGTTCGACTTTGGAGCGGAGAATTCTGATCCTGAGCTGCTTTACGGGCGAGGGCCACAACAGCGCCGCCCGGGCCATGCACAGCGCCTTTGACGCGCTGGAAGTTCCTTCCCGGATCATGGATCCGGTCTCCTTTCAGGGGAAACACGCGCAGCACTTTATTTCTTCTTTCTATAACGGCATGATCCGCCGCAGTCCCGGGGCTTTCGGCGCGCTGTACAAGGCAGGCGCGCTCTACGACGCCACGGGCTGGGTATCGCCCGTTTATCTGGCCAACGCGGCCTACGCCGAACGGCTGAACCGCTTTCTGGAGGCGCAGCGCTACACGGACGTGGTCTGCACCCACCTGTACGGCATGGAAGCCATGACCGCGCTGAAAAAGCGGGGCAAGAGCGGCATTCCCGCCTACGGGATCATGACGGACTATACCTGCATTCCCTTCCTGGCGGAAACGGAGCTGGACGGTTATTTTACGCCCCACGAAAGCCTGTCGGAGGATCTGATCCGCCGGGGGCTGCCCGCCGAAAAGCTGTATCCCTTCGGCATCCCGGTCTCTCCGGCGTTCGACTCCCCTCTTTCCCGGCAGGAAGCGCGTTCCCGGCTGGGAATTCCCGAAGAGCGAAAGCTGTTTCTCATCATGACCGGCGGCGTGGGCTGCGAAAGCCTGCTGGGGCTGTGCGACGCTTTTCTGGCTGCGGCGGATAAGACCATGCTGGCGCAGGTTCTGGTGGGGCACAACGAAAGTCTGGGCGAAACCATCCGGCAGCGCTACGGCGCGGACGGACGCATCCGGCCCGTGCCCTTTACCGATCAGGTGCCCGTATACATGCGGGCCGCCGACGTGATGCTCTCCAAGCCCGGCGGACTGACCAGCACGGAGGCCGCTGCGGCCAACGTCCCCTTTGTGGCGGTAAAGGCCATTCCCGGCTGCGAAACCTGCAACGCGGCGTTTTTCCAGCAGCACGGCATGGCGCTGAGCGCACAGAGCGACGAAGAAGCCGTTGCCTTTGCCATGGAGCTCGCTTCCGACCCGGAGCGGGCGGAAAGGATGCGCAGGGCGCAGCGGGAGACGCTCCCGCTTCATGCCGCCCGCACAATCGCGCAGTTTATACTGAACCAATGATGATTCGCTACCTGCAAGCGCAGGATCCCATGATGGTGTGGACGCTGCACATCGTCGCCGGGTATCTGATGGGCAGCATCATGTTCTGCCGCTGGATCCCCCGCCGGGTGCTGCACAAGGACGTGTGCGCCCTCAGCGACGACCATAACCCGGGCGCGGCCAATGTTTTCCAATACTGCGGCGTGCCCATGGGCATTCTTTGCCTGTTTTTCGACGCCTCCAAGGGCTTCCTGCCCGTCTATCTGGCGGCCCATACGGTAGGCGTAGCGCCCATGCCCTTTGCCGCTGTGATGATGGCCCCGGTGCTGGGCCATGCCACCGCCCCCTTCGATCATTTCAGCGGCGGCAAATGCATTGCCACCGCCTTCGGCGTACTGCTGGCGCTGCTGCCCATGCCCACGGTGCTGTTTCTGGCCGTGCCCTACCTTTTCTTTTCCGTCATCTGGGTCATCAAGCCGAACCGGATCCGCAGCATCGTGGCCTTTGCCGTTTTTGCCGTAGCCGCCTGCACGTACTACACCGTGATCGGGCTACGAAGCGTTGGCATGGGCTGCGGGCTGATCGCCGGAATCGCCATCGTCCGGCATCTGGATCGGGAAAAGCTCCGCCGCATCAGAGAAGGCGCGTAAAACAGCGGAGGCAGGGAGGAAATCGCTTTTGAAAGAAACACAAAGGACGGCCCGAACGGGTGCGGCGGCGCTGGCAGCGCTGCTGATGACGCTCGCTGCGGGTCTGGATATGACTGTCGCCCGAAAGCTGAAGCCGGATGCGGCGGATGCGGGCGGCTTTCTGTATCAGCTGATCGGTCGAACCGCCGCCTCGTTTCAGCCGGAGCCGCTGGCCGCAGCCTGCGTACTGGTGGTGGCGTTTTGGCTGGCCCGGCGTTATCTGCTTCGCCGCGCGGCGGGCGCGAAGGCAGGCGAATATCTGCTCAGCGCCCTTCTGGGCGGCATGGCGCTTCTGTGCGCGGCCATGCGGGCGGGAGAAACCGTCCGCCTTCTGTGGCAGAACAGCTTTCAGATTTTGAAAAGCCTGATCATCTGGGCGGGCATGTCCCTGTGGTTTCTTTACGCGCTCCGGGCGCTGGCGGAATGGCTGAGCCGTCCCCGGGAAGAAGGCCGCTTTGGCGCGTTCTGGAACCGGCATCCCTTCGGCTTTCCCTTTCTGGTGCTGCTGGCCGCCTACGGCTGGCAGATTGTGATTAAATATCCGGGCGTGATTCATCTGGACGTGGTCATGCCCATTCGGATGGTCATCGGTCTTTCTCCGAAAAACAACACCTTTCCGCCGACGGGAACCCTTTTGTACGGCGGCGCGTTTCTATTGGGCGAAAAGCTGGGCAATGTGAACTGGGCTTATTTTGCCATTATGCTGTTCCAGGCGTTCAGTCTGATGCTGACGCTGAGCTACGCCCTGTGGCTGATGCACACCCGGAAAGCACCCCGCTGGGTGCAGCTTCTGGCGCTGACGCTTTTCGCGGTCAATCCCATCTATATCGGCTGGATCACCACGCTGGGCAAGGATGCGCAGTACATGGTGTGGATGCTGCTGCTGGGCGTGCTCCTGATGGAATTTCTGGCGGATCCGGAAGCCTTCTGCCGGAAGAAATCCCGCTGGGCGCTGCTGACGCTGACCTGTCTGCTGGCGGTGCTGACCCGTTACAACGGCGTATCCGTAGCGGTTCCCTGCCTTGCCGCCATGCTGCTCCTTCTCTGCCGCCGTCCGGCGCTCCGGCGGAGGATTCCCTGTCTGCTCCTGTGCGGCGCGCTGGCCTTCGGCCTGAGCGCAGGAGCCAACGCCGCCGCGACCAAAATTCTGGGGCTGGAAGAGGTTCGGTTCTACGATTATCTGTCCGTTCCCTTCCAGCAGACGGCCCGGGTAGCCCAGCTCTACGGCGGCGAGGGCGTATCGGAGGAAGAAAAAGCCGCCGTGAGCACGATGATCGATTACGATCAGCTGGCGGAGCGCTATGACCCGTCCCACGCGGACGGCGTCAAAACCACGGTGGATGTGCTGGAGCGGGGGCAGCATTCCCCGAAGGCTTATCTGCAATTCTGGTGGAAACAGTTCCGTCAGTATCCGGTGGACTATCTGGACGCGCTGCTGAACATGAACTACTGGATGTTCGACCTGCAGCAGAACGTTCCCACCTATCACAGCTATGCGGATATCGAGCAGTATACCTATCCCTACGCCTTTCACGAAACGCAGTTTTTCAATCTGGAAGAGATCCGGCCCCTGATGAGCTGGCAGCGGGCGCTGACGGAATGGTACTTCCGTTTCGACCGGCTTCCCCTGATCGGAAATTTCGCCAGCATGGGCTTCTGCGTCAACGGCATGATCCTGCTGGCCTATGTTTCCTGGATCCTGCGGCGGAGAAAAACGCTGCTGGTGATGATCCCTTCGCTGATTACGGCTGCCGCCACCCTGTTCTGCCCGGAAGTGTACATTCGCTACCTGCTGCCCACCATGGCGTCCCTGCCGCTGTGGCCGGCTGCGCTCTGCCTTATGAACGACTTTCGCCCGGAGCGGGCGGAAAAGCCATGAACAGCGGGGTTCGAGTCTCCAGACCATGCGCTGGCGCAGAAGCAGATCCTCAACGGCCTGACCACCGGCGCGGTCAAATCCTGAGCCAAGTTTCACTCAAAGCCCCCGTTTTGTCCCCAAAAGGAAAAAACGGGGGCTTTTGGCTTTTCGTTGTTTCAGACAGGCTCAACGGACTGGGCGTGACGGGGTGCGTTCTTGGCAGCGGCGCTCGAAGGGAGGATCAGCGCCTCATCGGCGCTCCTGCTCAGCGGCCGCCCGTACTGTTTTTTATAAGCCCGATAAAATACCGAATAATCGCGAAAGCCGCACTGCAAATAGGCTTTGGTGGGCGGCATGCCCGAAAGGATCATCTGTTTGGCATGGACCAGCCTTTTGACCGTTCGGTATTCCTCCACAGTCGACCCGGTGGCTTTCTTAAAAATACGGCAAAGATAAGTCTTGCTGATATAATATTTGCGGCAGATATCCTCCAGCGTAATATCCTCAAAAATATGTCGGTTGATATAGGCGATCATCCTGCTGTCAAGGGATTCCTTCACCTGTGTATCGTCGATGGCGGCGAATGCACCGGCTATTTCGTTTAGCAGCGGCAAAAGATTGGCGAGGGTCTGAACGCGCCTGTCCGGGCTGTCGGTCATGATGTTCTGAAGAAAAATCTGATAAGCGTCGCTCTTGAAATTTTCCGCTTTGTAACGGTTGAAGGCGCCGATCTTGCGGTCGTGAAACGGCGCCAGCAGCCGACCGTTCGGATCGATGCAGCTCAACAGCTCCGCCTTGAAATGGATGGAAAGCCGGGTATACGGTTTGTCATCCGTCAGGTCGATATAGTGGGCCTCCGAAGGGCGCATGATCAGTATATCGCCGTACTCGAGCGGATAAGGGGTGCCCTCGACCCGGTAGATCCCGCTGCCGCCGATAAAATAATACAATTCGTACCATTCATGGGTATGCATTTTGAAGTCGGACGGAACAGGCTTTTCATCGCGGCTGTAGCTCATTCCGATATCTCTGTCCGAATAAGAAAAAAACGTCGCCATTCGATCACCCGCTCCATCGTAGCATATTTGTGCAACATTTGCAATCTCGAAAGGCGATATTAACAATTTCATTGTATTTATTGCTCGTTTATAATAATGAAAAGAGGAGGTCAGCCTATCGCACCGGCATAGCGCCGTAAGGCCTGCCGAAAAAGCTGCCCTCCGATCAAAAGGAGCTGACGGATCAACGAAAATGTTCTTTCGGCAGATACCGAATATGCGCTCCGCCGCAACCGCCGTCTGCAGCGTCAAGCCGGGCGAGGTCCTTCCGGAGGAAAGCCTGAAAAGGCTGAAAAAGCAGGCGGAGGAGAACGGGCTAATTTTCAATGTGAAGGAGAATTCATCATGGAAAAAGTAGTCGTCATCACAGGGGCAGGCGGAGTGCTGTGTTCGGGCTTTGCCGAATTTCTGGCCGGAAAGGGCCATCGGGTCGCTTTGCTTGATCTAAACGAGGCGGCAGCCCAAAAGGTCGCCGACAAAATCGCCGCGGCAGGCGGCGTCGCCCGGGCCTACGGGTGCAATGTGCTGGATAAAGCGAATCTCGAAGAAGTCCATCGCGCTATTCTGAAAGAGCTTGGAAAATGCGATATTCTGATCAACGGCGCAGGCGGAAACAATCCCAAATGCACCACGGCCCATGAGGAATACGAACCCGGCGACGAATCGGCAAAGGATCTTCTGACCTTTTTCAACATAGACGAAAAGGGGTTTGATTTTGTTTTCGACCTGAATCTCAAAGGCGTGCTTTTGCCCAGTCAGGTCTTTATGCCGGATATGCTCGGCAGAGCAGGCTGCTCGGTGCTGAATATTTCCTCCATGAACGCCTACCGTCCGCTTACCAAGATTCCCGCCTATTCGGCGGCAAAGGCGGCAGTCACCAACTTTACGGCATGGCTCGCGGTGCATTTTGCCAAGGAGCACATCCGCGTCAATGCCATCGCCCCGGGATTTTTTGTGACCAACCAGAACCGGGCGCTGCTGTTTAACGAGGACGGCACGCCGACCGCCCGGACGGAGAAAATTTTAAGAGCCACGCCCATGGGCAGATTCGGCGAGGCGGAAGAACTTTGGGGCGCTGTGGAATGGCTGCTGGATGAAAACAGGGCGGGCTTTGTGACCGGCGTTACCATCCCGATTGACGGCGGCTTCTCGGCCTATTCGGGAGTGTAAAAGGGTAAAAATGAAAATTTACGCATTTGCGGACGAAGCAAGCCCCTGCATGGATGAACAGATCAAGGCGATGCGGCAAAACGGGCTGGACGGACTGGAAATCCGAAACGTCGACGGGGTGAATATCGCCGAAATCTCCGACCAGAAGGCGCGGGAAGTCCGAAAAAAGCTGGACGACGCCGGACTGAAGGTTTGGACGATCGGTTCGCCGATCGGCAAAATCGATCTGGAAAAAGACGATTTTGCGCTCCATACCGAAAAATTCAAACGCACACTCGAATTGGCGGCTCTTTTGGGTGCCGAGAACATCCGGCTCTTTTCCTTCTTTACGCCCGAAGAAAACCGGGCGGCTGCGAAGGCGAAAGTCCTCGAGCGTTTGGCCCTGTTCTGCCGGATTGCAGAAGGCAGCGGCGTGACCCTTTGCCATGAAAACGAAAAGGGCATTTACGGCGATATTCCGGAGCGCTGTCTTGAAATTCATCAGGCGCTTCCCGAGATCAAAGCGATCTTCGACCCGGCCAATTACGTTCAGTGCGGGGTGGATACGCTTCATGCCTGGGGCCTGATCCGGCCCTATGTCAAATATCTGCACATCAAGGACGCATTGAAAGACGGCAGCGTCGTTCCTGCGGGCAGGGGCATCGGCAACGTTCCGCTGATCCTGAACGATTTCAAAAGAAACGGCGGCCGCTGCGTAACGGTCGAGCCGCACCTGATGGTCTTTGAAGGCCTTCAAGCGCTGGAAAAAGAGGGCGGCGCCGGTGTGATAGGCGAGGTCTGCCGGTATCCTTCCAACATGGCGGCGTTTACCGCCGCCGTCAGCGTCCTGCGCGGACTATTGTGAGATAAAAGAGGGAAAAGAAGCAAAAGAAGCAAAAGGGGTAAAAAAGATGGAAATTGGCGCACAGTTTTATACGGTAAGAGAGCTTTGCAAGGATCTGAACGGCTTTTCGAATACGCTGAAAAAGGTGGCGGACATCGGCTATCGAACCGTCCAAATTTCGGGCACCTGCGATTATGACCCTGAATGGCTGAAAGAGCAGCTTGAAAAAAACGGGCTTCGATGCGTCCTGACCCATATCCCGGCGGCCCGTCTTCTCGCCGACCCCGAAAAGGCGGCGCGCGATCACGACATTTTCGGCTGTCCTTATATCGGGCTGGGCTGGTTCGGGTTTCACGGGGAAACCTGCGATGATTTTCGCAAGGCCTACGCGCCCGTTGCCAAGGCGCTTCGAAAAAACGGCAAGTACTTCATGTACCACAACCACGATCAGGAATTCCAAAAAGAAAACGGACAGCCGATTCTGGAAAGGCTGAGCGAGATCATGAGCCCCGATGAAATGGGCTTTACGCTCGATACCTTCTGGGTGCAGGCAGGCGGCGGAGATCCTGCCCAGTGGATCGAAAAGCTTTCAGGCAGAGTGCCGTGCATCCATTTGAAGGACTTTGCCTACGGCAGAAAGATGGCGGTGCTGGGCGAAGGGAACATCAACTTCGACCGCGTCTTTGAAAAGGCGGAGGCGGCGGGCACACGCTACCTGCTTGTGGAGCAGGACGACTGCAGCGGCGAGGATCCGCTTCTCTGCCTTCGGCGAAGCTTTGACTATCTGAAATCGAGGGGATTTTGAAAATGGAAAAAATCAGACTGGGCATCATCGGCATCGGGAATATGGGTTCGTCCCATGCAAAATCCGTTTTTGGCGGCGAATGTCCCGATTTTGAATGGACGGCGGTAGCAGACCTGAAGCCTGAAAGGCTCCAATGGGCAAAAACGGAGCTGTCTCCCGACATCCACTGTTTTCAAAAGGCCGAGGAAATGCTGGACAGCGGCCTGATTGACGCCTGCATGGTCTGCGTTCCCCATTACGATCACCCGAAATACGCCATCGCATGCCTGCGGCGCGGCATCCATGTGATGGTGGAAAAGCCCGCCGGCGTTTACACAAAGCAGGTAAAGGAAATGAACGAAGAGGCGGCCCGGCATCCTCAGGTCGTTTTCGGCATGATGTTCAACCAGCGCACCAACTGCGTATACCGGAAGCTTCGAGAGCTGGTGCAGTCGGGCGCATACGGCAGCATTCGGCGCACCAACTGGATCATCACCGACTGGTATCGTTCGCAGTGCTATTATGATTCGGGGGATTGGCGCGCCACCTGGGCGGGCGAAGGCGGCGGTGTGCTGCTGAACCAGTGCCCCCATCAGCTGGATCTGTGGCAATGGATCTGCGGCATGCCGAAAAAAGTGGACGCCCACCTGCATTACGGACTTTGGCACGATATTGAGGTCGAAGACGACGTTACCGCCTATGTGGAATATGAAAACGGCGCGACCGGCGTGTTTATCACCTCCACCGGCGACGCGCACGGAACCAACCGCTTTGAGATCCAGATGGATCGGGCCAAATTCGTCGTAGAAAACAATCAGCTGACAATGACCGAGTACGAAATGACCGAGCAGGAATTTTCACGGACCAATCCCCAGCCCTTTGCAACCGTCCAAAGTACCGAGCGCAAGGTGGAGACCGATGGCAAAAACCCGCAGCACAAGGGGGTCATCAACGCATGGGGCGGTGCCATCCTTCGCGGCGAGCCGCTGGTCGCGGGCGGAGAAGAAGGCCTGAACGGCCTTACGCTTTCCAATGCCATGCACCTTTCCGCCTTTTTAGGCAAGGCGGTCGAAATTCCGTTTGATGAGGAGCTGTATTACAATGAGCTGATGAAGCGGGCGGCGACGTCAAGGCGCAAAACGGGCGTTAAAGAACGGGTGGCCGATACAAGCGGCTCCTATGCGGGAAATCGCTGATTTTTGGGGAAAGCGGTGAATTCCATGAACGTTGTCAAAACAGGCATTATCGGGATCGGCAATATGGGTTCGGCCCATTTTCATTCCATCCTGGCGGGAAAAATCCCGGGCATGACCGTAACGGCGGTCTGCGATATCGACCCGGAAAAGCGCTCCGCCGTAAAAGCGCAGGCTCCCGAGCTGGCCGTTTTGGAAGACTATACCGAGCTTTTGAAAAGCTCCGATACCGACGCGGTCATCATCGCCGTGCCTCATCCGCTGCATGCGAAAATAGCGATCGACGCTTTTCATGCCGGAAAGCACGTCCTGGTGGAAAAGCCCATGGATATTACCGTTTCGGCAGCCGAAAGGCTTTGCGCGGCTGCAAAAGAAAGTGGAAAAATCTTCGGCATCATGCTGAACCAGCGCACCAACCCCTTGTTCCGCGAGGCGCGCAGGATCGTCCAAAACGGGGAATTGGGCGAACTGAAACGCTCGGTGTGGATCATCACCAACTGGTACCGAACGCAAAGCTATTACAGCTCAGGCGGTTGGCGCGCCACCTGGAAAGGGGAGGGCGGCGGCGTGCTGTTAAACCAAGCGCCGCACAATCTTGATCTTTGGCAGTGGATCTGCGGCAGACCGACGGCTGTCACCGTCTTCTGCAACGAGGGCAAGTTCCATCCCATCGAGGTCGAGGACGAGGCCACCCTGTACGCCGAGTATGAAAACGGCGCTACGGGCGTATTCATCACGTCCACCGGCGACTGTCCCGGAACAAACCGTCTGGAGATCACCGGCACGCGCGGAAAAATGGTGCTTGAAAACGGCCTGCTGAAATTATGGAAATTAAAAGAAGACGAACGCCATATCTGCCGGTATTCGACGGAGGGATTTGTCCATCCCGAAACGGAATACAGCGAGCAGGCTGCCGGAAAAAAAACAGTCATGCGGGCATCCTTCAGAATTTCACCCGCGCCATCCTGTATGGCGAGGCGCTTTTAGCGCCGGGCTATGACGGTATCAACGAGCTGATGATCTCCAACGCGGCGTATTTATCCCAATGGACGGGAAATCAACGAATTGCGCTGCCGTTCGATACCGCCGAATTCGACCGTCCGCTTGCCGAAAAGCAAAAGGATTCAACGTGCCATTCCGGCGTTTGCGGCCCAAGCGACCATCTGTCTTATCTGCCGAAATGGCAGGTCAGGTGGTAAATCCCCTTGTGAAAATTGTCTGTCTTCCCGCCCCTGATCGGCTGGTTTCTCGCCTCCCGCCCTTGCAAACGCCCATTTTCCATGCTATAATACCAGCGAGTTCTTCGGAACTCAGCGGCGATGACGAAGACAAACGCCCGATGAACAGCGATTCTCAGAGAGGACGGCAGGAACCCCCGTGTTCCTTGCTGCAAGCCGTCCGGATCGGCTGCGGGAAATTCCCTTCCGAGCTTTTCCCCCGAACGTTTTTTCCAGTAAGGGGAAACGGTCAGGCCCCGTTACAGGCGAAGAGCGCATCGGCCCTTGGGCCCGTGCGGAATTTGGGTGGTAACACGCGGCGTTCAGGCCTCGTCCCATAGGGGGACGGGGCTTTTTGATTGCCCTGACGGCGATCAGGAAAGGAGAACGGCATGAAAACACTGCTGATCAGCGCCTGCCTGCTGGGCGCACGCTGCCGCTACGACGGCGGAAGCAAGCCTCAGCCCGGCGTGGAGGCGCTGGCGGAGCAATACCGGCTGATTCCCGTCTGCCCGGAGCAGCTGGGCGGTCTGCCAACGCCCCGGGCTCCCAGCGAGCGGCAGGGCGACCGGGTGGTCAGCCGCGAAGGCCGGGACGTGACGGCGGAGTACCTTCGGGGCGCGGAGGAAGCCCTGCGCCTGATGGACTTCTTTCACGCGGAGGGCGCGGTGCTCAAGGAGCGCAGTCCTTCCTGCGGAAAGGGCTTGATCTACGACGGCAGTTTTTCCGGCGTCCTGACGGAGGGCGACGGCGTGTTTGCCCAAAAGCTCCGGGAGCGCGGCGTCCCCGTATACGGGGAGTCGGACATTCCCCGGCTGCTGGAAGAAGCAGAAACGGCAGCATTCCCAACCATCTAATCCTTTCAACCCATCCAATCAGATGAACCCATAGAAGGAGGAACCCTATCATGGCAGTGACAGATACTCTGCGGGAACTGCGGGAGCAGGTGGAACAGAACCTCTCCGAAATGAAGGACACCGCCGCGCTGGACGCGCTGCGCGTCAAAGTGCTGGGCAAAAAGGGCACCCTGACCGAGCTGCTCAAGGGCATGGGCAAGCTGGCCCCGGAAGAGCGGCCCCAGGTGGGCGCGCAGATCAACGAGGCCCGTCAGTGGCTGACCGAGCGCATGAACGAGCGTCAGGAGGCCCTGCAGAAGCTGGAGCGGGAAGCCGCCCTGAAGGCGGAGACCATCGACGTGACCGAACCCCGCCGCCCCGTGAAGGTGGGCAGCGCCCATCCTATCACGCTGGTGATGGACGAGCTGATCGACTGCTTCACCGGCCTGGGCTTCGAAGTGATGGAAGGCCCCGAGGTGGAGCTGGATCACTATAACTTCGAGCTGATGAACCTGCCCAAGAACCATCCCGCCCGGGACGCGCAGGATACCTTCTACATGGACGATAATATCGTGCTGCGCACCCATACCAGCCCCATGCAGGCCCGCGCCATGCTGACCCGCAAGCCGCCCATCCGCATCATCTGCCCCGGCCGCGTTTACCGCGCCGACGAGGTGGACGCGACCCACAGCCCCGTGTTCCATCAGATGGAGGGACTGGTGGTGGATGAAAACGTCAGCATGTCCGACCTGCGCGGCACGCTGGAGGCCTTCGCCAAGAAGCTCTACGGCAGCGACGTATCCACCCGTTTCCGCCCCAGCTTCTTCCCCTTTACCGAACCAAGCGCCGAGGTGGACCTGACCTGCTCCGCCTGCCACGGCAAGGGCTGCCGCATCTGCAAGGACACCGGCTGGGTGGAGGTGCTGGGCTGCGGCATGGTAAACCCCAAGGTGCTGGAAATGTGCGGCATCGACAGCCGCAAATATTCCGGCTTTGCTTTCGGCATCGGCCTGGAGCGCATCGCCATGAAGCGCTACGGCATCACCGATATGCGTCTGCTCTACGAGGGCGACGCGCGCCTGCTGGGACAGCTTCGCTAAGGAGGGAATGAACGATGAAACTGGGTATGAATATGATTCGGGAATACGCGGACATTCCCGTCAGCCCCAAGGAATATGAAAGCAGAATGATCATGACCGGCACCGCCGTGGAAGGCGTGGAGGACGTGGCCGACGGCATGGACAAGGTAGTCGTGGGCCGGGTGCTGACCTGCGAGGACGTAGAGGGCACCCATCTGCATCAGTGTACAGTAGACGTGGGCGGCGAGGAGCCGCTGCACATCGTATGCGGCGCGCCCAACGTAAAGGCGGGCGTACTGGTGCCCGTAGCGCTGGACGGTTCCCACCTGCCCGGCGGCGTCAAGATCAAGAAGGGCAAGCTGCGGGGCATGGTCTCCGAGGGCATGCTCTGCTCCGCCACGGAACTGAAGGTGCCGCAGGAGCTGTATCCCAGCGTCGGCGATGCGGGCCTGCTGATCTTCAACGAAGAATACGCTGTGGGCAGCGACGTGCGCCCTATTCTGGGCATTGACGACTACGCCGTGGATTTCGAAATTCTGGCCAACCGTCCCGACTGCCTGTGCGCGGTAGGCATCGCCCGGGAGACCGCCGCGGCGCTGGATACGACCTTCCATGCGCCCAAGACCGACGTGACCGAAGCAGGCGGCGACATTCACGACGAAGTAAAAGTTCGCGTGGAAGCGCCCGATCTGTGCCCCCGCTACGCGGCTCGGGTCATCAAGAACGTGCGCATTGCGCCCTCTCCCCTGTGGCTGCGTAAGTACCTGCACGCGGCGGGTCTGCGCTCCATCAACAACATCGTGGACATTACCAACTTCGTCATGATCGAGTACGGCCATCCCATGCACGCCTTTGACCTGAGCAAGGTAGCGGGCCGGGAGATCATCGTCCGCCGGGCTCATGAGGGCGAAGTGCTGACCACGCTGGACGGTGTGGAGCGGAAGCTGCGCCCGGACGATCTGTGCATCTGCGACGCGAACAGCGCCACCGGTCTGGCCGGTATCATGGGCGGCGAGGAAAGCGAGATCATCGAAGGAACCACCGACGTGATGTTCGAATGCGCCGCCTTCGACCGCACCGCCATCCGTCTCACCAGCCGTGCGCTGGGCATGCGCACCGAGGCCAGCGGCCGTTTCGAGCGCGGCGTCTGCGCCGCCACCGTGATGGAAGCGCTGGATCGTGCCTGCCATCTGGTGAACGTGCTGAACGCGGGCGACGTGGTCAGCGGCGTCATCGATCTGTATCCCGACCCCAAGCCCCAGCAGGTCATCACGGCCAGCGTGAAGCGCATCCAGAATCGAGCGGGCGTGGAGATCCCTGCCGACGATATGGTGCGGATCCTCAACAAGCTGAGCTTTGAGACCACCCGGGAAGGCGACACGCTCACCGTGAAGGTGCCCGCCTTCCGGGAGGATCTGGACGGCGAGGCGGACGTCTGCGAGGAATGCCTGCGGATGTACGGCTACGACCACATCGGCGCTACGCCCCTCAAGGGCAGCACCACGCAGGGCGGCGTCAGCCCCATGAAGCATCTGAAAAACAAGCTGGGCCGTCTCCTTCAGGGCATGGGCTATCTGGAGATCATGAACTATTCCTTCACCGGCCGGAAGGAGATCGCCAAGCTGGGTCTGCCGGAAAGCGACCTGCGCATGCAGCCCATGGCCATCCGCAATCCGCTGGGCGAGGACACCGCCGTCATGCGTCCCACGCTGGTCTGCGACATGCTCAAGACCCTGTCCTTCAACATGAACCACGCCACCGAGAGCGCTTCTCTGTATGAAATGGCGGCGGTCTTTGATCCGCACCATCCCACGGCGGAGGGGCTGCCCACCGAGACCCAGACCCTGTGCATGGGCATCTACGGCGAGGATGCGGATTTCTTCGCCCTGCGCGGCGCGGTAGAGGCGCTGCTGAATGCCTGCGGCATCTCCTGCGAGGTGGAAGCGGGCGGCGACTGCTACTATCATCCCGGCCGCTGCGCACGGCTGGTTCGCGGCCAGCAGGTTTTCGCCGTGCTGGGCGAGGTACATCCCACGGTTCGGGAAGCCTTCGACATGCCCCGCCGGGCCATCGTGGCGGAGATCAATCTGGCGCAGCTGCTTGAGTACGGCAAGCCCATGGGCGAAATGAAGCCCCTGCCCCGTTTCCCCTCCATGAGCCGCGACCTGGCTCTGGTGATGGACGAGGAAGTGAACGTGGGCCCGCTGATGGCCTCCATGCGCAAGGCTGCGGGCGCGCTGCTGGAATCCATCGAAATGTTCGACGTTTACCGCGGCATTCAGGTGGGGCTGGGCAAGAAGAGCGTGGCCTTTTCCCTGACCTTCCGCGCCGCCGACCGCACCCTGACCGACGACGAGGTACAGAAGGCCATGGAAAAAGTACAGGCGGTCTGTGCTGAGAAATACAATGCCATCCGCCGGTGAGCAACGGGGCTGACCGACGCGGCTAACGAAAAACGACCGGCGTGTTTGGGAACATGCCGGTCGTTTTTTGGGGATGGGGAGTGTACTGCGGGAAGCACATGCTCGCTCCGCAGAGCGAAACCTCTGTCTTGAGAAATCCCCTTGGCGGACGCCTGACGCGCCGATTGTTTGCCCCGAGGAAAGCCCATGTTTTTTCGCCGACTACGGTCCGAAGGTGTGCAGGGGGGAACGGAGGGAAGCGGGTATCCAGTGGATACAACCGCCGAAGGCGGTTAGCGCCCCGGAGTTCAGGCAAACAACAAGCGGGGCGCACGGCAGTGCGAACCGCGCCGATTGTTTGCCCCGAGGAAAGCCCCCTGCATTGCATCGATAAAAGACAACTTTGCCGTAAGAAATTCCCCTTTGATGGGGCTTGACGCGCCGACTCCGGCGCGGATTGGGACTTGCCGTCCCAAGGGGCGCTCACACTTTTCTTTCGATGGCGAAAGAAAAGTGTGCAAAAGAAAGCCAGCGGCACGGCGACTCCGGGAAAAAGCCCTTTATTGCCCATTTTAACGGCGGGGCTCGCTATGTCGCGCGCAGCATAGTTGGCCAGATTACGCCTACCATCGTGCGCGCTCGGAGCTCGCCTTTTTCCGCCGTCAAAATGGGCGGGCCTTTTTCCCTCCGCTGCCTATCGCCGCTCTGCTCCCCCG
>SFGO01000022.1 GCA_004556545.1 Clostridiales bacterium | reverse complement strand
CTTTTTCCGCCGTCAAAATGGGCGGGCCTTTTTCCCTCCGCTGCCTATCGCCGCTCTGCTCCCCCGCAGTTGGCGGTGGGCAGGCTTACCCCTTGCGGGGTGGGATGGTTTCCTGTTGGTTGGCCGATTTTGGAAGGTCATCGGCCAGCGGGTTTGGGGGCGCGAGCCGCGAGGCCTGTCGCCGAGCGGCGGTAAAACCCCGGCCAAGCCGCGTGTCCCACGAGCAGCCCCGCGCCCAAAGGGCGCGGTGTGGGGTGCAGGGCATCGCCCTGCCAGACCGGCGAGCCGCGAGGCCTGTCGCCGAGCGGCGGTAGCTTCACGGCCAGCTTACTTTCCCACGAGCTGCCCCGCGCCCTATGGGCGCGGTGTGGGGTTAAGGGGCACTGCCCCTTAACCCCTGCGGGGGGCGCCGAAGAAGAAGAGGGCAACGGTGCCGGGGCCGGTGTGGCTGCCGATGGTGGTGCCGATGCTGTTGATCTCCACCTTGCCGTTCAGATGGGGGAAGCGGGCTTCCACCAGCGCGGCCACGGCCTTGGCGTCCTCCATGCAGGCGGATTCGCTGATGTAGCATTTGCCGCTGTAGTTCAGTCCGCCCTCGGCGCACTGCTCCATCTTGTCCACGATTTCCCGAATGACCCGCTTCTTGGTGCGGATCTTTTCCCGGGGAATCAGACGGCCCTTGTCGTCCATGTTCAGCAGGGGGCAGATGCCCAGAATGGTGCCGATGAAGCCCGCCGTCTTGGACACGCGGCCGCCCTTGATGTAAAAGGTCAGGTCGGTGGAGAAGAACCAGTGGTGAACGTCCAGCTTGTGGGCCTCCACCCAGTCCCGCAGCTCGTCGATGCTCATGCCGCCGTCCCGCAGGTCGGCGGCTTTGTCCATCAGAAGGCCGTAGCCGGAGGACGCGCCCAAAGAGTCCACCACGTAGATCTTCCGCTCCGGGAAGCGTTCGCCCAGAATGCTGGCGGCGTTGCGGGCGGCATTCACCGTGCCGCTGAGGCCGCCGGACAGGCTGACGTGCAGCACGTCCTTTCCCGCCTCCAGGAAGGGGGTGAAGTACTCCACGTATTCGGATACGTTCACCTGACTGGTGCGGGTGTCGGAGCCCTCCGCCATGCGGCGGTAGAACTCGTCAAAGGGCACGGACTGGCCCAGATCGTCCGGGTAGTCCACGCCGTCCAGCATGAAGTGGAAGCAAATGTAATGAATATCGCGGGAATCAAAATGCTCTTTGGTCAGATCGGCCGTGGAACAGCAGCTGAGAATGTAGTCTGCCATGAAAGGGTTCACTCCTTTTCACCGCCCATCGGCGGCTTGTTGCAGGCTTATGGTAGCACGCTGTCCGGCCCCTGCGCAACCTACGATTCCGGTAGGATCACTCTACGATGCGAAACCGGATCGTAGAATCCGAAAAAAGCCACTCTACAATTCGTAGAGTGCCAGAAAAATCAAGGCTTTGCGGCTCTATGGTCCAGAGAGTCCGTTCCCCCGGTTTATTCCTTGCTCTACCCCTGCTTCGGCGCTATGATGAGAGCGACTTCTTTCTGGGAGGTGCGCTTGCACATGAGCTATTCGATTCTAACGGACACATCCGCCAACCTGCCCGCGCCGGTCTGCGAGGAATGGGCGCTGGTCAGGGTGCCCTTTGCCTATATTCTAGACGGCAGGGAATATACCTGCATGGAAACAGAAATTTTTGACGACCGGGATTATTACGGCAAGCTGCGTTCCGGCGTTCGGGCCACCACCTCCATGGTGGCGCAGGAAACCTATTATGAGGCCATGACCCGCTGCGCGGCCCAGGGCGACGTTCTGTATATCGGCATGTCCTCCGGCATCAGCGGCGCTTACGGCGCGTCGGAAGCGGCGGCGGCCCGGGTGCGGGAAGAGATCCCAAGCGTCCGCATCGAGACCTTCGACACCCGCGGCGCGTCGCTGGGCGAGGGCCTGCTGGTGCTGGAAGCGGCCCGGATGCGCAAAGCAGGCGCGTCCATGGACGAAGTGCTGGCCATGCTGCGCAACTACCGCAGCCGGATGCAGCAGGTGTTTACCGTGGACGATCTGATGCACCTGCAGCGGGGCGGCCGGGTCAGCCGGGTGACGGCCATGGTCGGCTCCGTGCTGCAGATCAAGCCCATTCTGGAATCGGACGAGCAGGGACGTATCATCGTAACGGGCAAAGTGCGCGGCCGAAAGAAAGCCATTCGCCATCTGGCGGACGCGCTGCGGGAAAAGATCAATCCCAACGAGAAGCAGCTGATCGGCATCGCCCACGCGGACTGCCGGGAGGACGCGGACACGCTGGAAGCGCTCATCCGGGAAACCTGCCCGGACGCCCAGTTCCTGACGGTGAAATACGAGCCCGTCACCGGCGCACACGTAGGCCCGGGCGCGCTGGCGCTGTTCTTCCTTGGAAAGGATACCTGGCGGTAGACTACAGGAACCGCTTCATTTCCTCCACATTCTCTTCCTGAATTTTCAAAAGGCGCTCTCCCAGCCGGAGGGCGCTTTCGTCTTCCCCGTCGTAATCCCGAAGGTGCTGAATGGTCTTGGTCACGCCCATGGTCGTGCCCTGAATGGTCATTTCCGCGATCTTTTCCGCACTGGAATTCAGCAGCAGCTTGCCCGCGCTCATCATATTGGCGGACAGCTTGGCCACGGCCGCCGCATCATTGGCGCTCTCCCCCTGCTTTTCCAGCAGTTTTCGGGCCTCCTGCCGAACCTTTTCGTACTGGGTCTTCTGCTTTTCCAGCGCGGCGAAAAGCTCCTGATCCTGCGTTTTGGGCAGCACATCCTCCAGCCCGGCCACGCCCATATCGGCGGTCTTATGAATGTATTGCAGCAGTTCTTCTCTGGGCATCATCGAAACATCACCTCGCCGGTAGACTGCCGCGGCGGGGAGCTTTTTATTCCGGAGCGGAGGGGAAGAATGGGGATGACGCGAAATGAGCAAAATCCGCATAAAAAAGGTTCTTGCAAAACCGGAAAAATCTGCTATGCTGAATGAGGGAATCTGTTTTTCGTTTTCCAAAATAACGTTGTTTTTCAGAAAGGAGCCGCTATGGCACAACTGACAGTTTCGGCCGGGCAATCCAAAGGAACCATTCGCCGGCAGCTTTTCGGACATTTCTCGGAGCATCTGGGCCGCTGCATTTACGACGGCCTGTACGTAGGGGAAGACAGCAAAATCCGCAATGTGAACGGCATGCGCGCCGACGCGGTGAAGGCGCTGCGGAACGTGAAGATCCCCGTGCTGCGCTGGCCCGGCGGCTGCTTTGCCGACGAATACCATTGGCGGGACGGTATCGGCCCTAAGGAAGGCCGCAAGCGCATGGTCAACACCAACTGGGGCGGCGTGGTGGAGGACAATTCCTTCGGCACTCACGAATTCATGGAGCTGTGCCGCCAGCTGGGCTGCGAGCCGTACATCAACGCCAATCTGGGCAGCGGCACCGTGCAGGAAATGAGCGAGTGGGTGGAATACCTGACCAGCGGCAGCGATTCCACCGTGGCCCGGACGCGCTGGGCCAACGGCCAGCGGGAGCCATGGACGGTGAAATACTGGGGCGTGGGCAACGAAAGCTGGGGCTGCGGCGGCAACATGCGGCCGGAATTCTACGCCGATGAATTCCGCCGCTATCAGACCTACTGCCGCAACTACGGCGAAAACCGACTGTACCGCATCGCCTGCGGCCCCAACGAGGGCGACACGGACTGGACGGACAAAGTCATGTCCATCGCCGGGCGCTTTCTGGACGGCCTGACCATGCACTACTACACCGTTCCCGGCGGCTGGGACACCAAGCAGCCCGCCACCGGCTTCACGCAGGCCCAGTATTTTGAGACGCTGAAAAAGGCCCGGAAGATGGACGAGCTGATCCAGAGCCATCTGGCCGTGATGGATCGCTACGACCCGGAGCACCGGGTAGGGCTGATCGTGGACGAATGGGGCACCTGGTTCCAGGTGGAGCCCGGCACCAATCCCGGCTTCCTGTACCAGCAGAACACCATGCGGGATGCGCAGGTCGCGGCTGTCACGCTGGATATTTTCATCCGTCACTGCGACCGGCTGGCCATGGCCAATCTGGCGCAGGTGGTCAACGTACTGCAGGCCGTTTTGCTGACCGAGGGCGATCGCACCATCAAAACGCCCACCTATCATGTATTCGATCTATACAAGGCCCATCAGGACGCAATGCAGGTGGAAACAGACATTCAATGCGCGCAGGCAGGCGAGGGCGAAAACGCCGTGCCTCAGCTCAGCGCCTCCGCTTCCCTGAAGGACGGGCTTTTGACCATCACCTGTTCCAACGCCTCCCCCACGGAAGACATGGAGCTGGACATTCAGCTGAAGGATTTCGACGCAACGGGCGTGCGGGGTCGGATCCTGTCCGGAAGCATGGACATGTACAACGACTTCACCTCCGCGCCTGCGGAAATTCGTCCGCTGGAGGGGCTGGTGCTGACGGGAAGCCGGGTGAGCATTCGTCTGCCCGCCTGCGCTGTGGCCGAGATCACGCTGGGATGACCCCGCCCTGCCGCTGTTTACTGGGCGAGTTTCCCGAAGGGAAAGCATTGGCGGAGCTGATTGCGGACTACGTCGCTTCCCTGCCGGAGGAGCTTCGGGCTTCATCGGGGGAAGCGGATCGGCGTTTGGCAATCTGCCGGGAATGTGAGGAGCTTTCGGACGGGACCTGCCTGTTATGCGGGTGTTATGTGGAGGCCCGCGCCGCAAAGGCGGGGATGAGGTGTCCGGCGGTGCCGGGGAAATGGTGAAGGGTGCACAGCCATATGCGACACATTGATGAAACGCCATTAGAAAGCCTTTTGCATTTTCTCACGGACGGAGAGGCAGGATGCTTATCGCAAATAAGGCAAAAGCAGCTGTATACAGCCACCTATAGATGCTGCGCCGCATTTAGCTCGCTATCGCAGCATTCAATAAATGTTCGGGCGAAAAGCACTCAATTGACGATTCAGTAAGCGTATCATGGATATACCGCAATTACCTCCCTTTGCAGCGAAGCCTTGGCATTCCTATACCAATGAAAAGTCCACCCTTCCCGGCTTCATAGAAAAATTTCCAACAGCATTTCGGACATTGGAAGCTCTGGGGCAACACCACACAGATGAGGGGGAATGAGAAGAATCTTTCACCAGATGCAATGACAATATGCGGAAAAGACACTGTTAACGCCGCTTTGTGTGGTGCGGTTTTCATATAATCAACTGACTTTTTCAAAAACAGTATGATTGTTTTGAAAACCACACTTGGTAAGGATACAAGTGCTTAAAATTATATGAAAGAGAAAATAAAAAAATGCCAATTTTAAAATTTAATATTGAATCTGAATTGAAATATAGCGGCTGTGGCATTATGAAAACAGAGGAACCTTGGCGGCATTTACCTCGTGTATTTGATTTGTGGGTGCTGGCGTTGTGTACGGCAGGAACAATGTATATGACCATAGAGCAGGAAAATTATACCATTCGTCCGGGAGACATGTTTATTCTCCCTGCCAGAAAATTGCATTATGGTTCGAAGAACAGCGATGGAGCTATTTCTTATTATTGGATGCATTTTGAAGCCCCCTCATTGGAAGAAATACTGAGCCGCGAAAAGAAAGAACCCAAGCATCCGGAACAAGAAAGTTCCTATCTGATGTATCATACGCCACTGCTGGACATGAATACGCCTTCCATGCTCTTTCAACAGCTGTATATCAATAATTATGCTCAACATTATACACCTAATCTGCAGAACAGTCTGTTTAAGGCATTACTCTATGAGGTCAGTAATCAAACGCTGTACCGTCATGCCCATAAATTTGATCAGCGTTTTATGCAGCTATTGGATTATATTCGTTCTCATTTTTTGGGTGAACTTTCAATTAACGGCCTTTCCGAACAGTTTGGATATAATAAGTCCTACCTCTGTCGGCTTTTTAAGGCAAAAGTCGGAAAAACCATTAAGAGTTATCAGAATGAATTGCGCATTTGTTATGCCTGTCAGATTTTGTCCGAAACATGTACGCCTATCAAAAATATAAGCAGTCAAGTGGGGTTTGAAAGTGAAAAATATTTTATGCGGATGTTTAAGCAATATATGAATACTACTCCTACCGCCTACCGAAACGCTCATCGGATAACAACACTTGAAAAGTTTTCTTAAAAAAGGTAAATGTAAGATACTTTTTATGGCGTTTCACAGGTTGTGAAGGGGCGCTCCCTCTTTTATAATATTTCACAACACGATGACGTTGTACGTCAGCGAATGAACAAAAATGAAAGAGGGATGCAGGGTGAAGAAGAAATATTTTTCGCCGCCGTGTGGACAGGTTCGTCTGACCGGCGGCTTCTGGAAGCAGTATCAGCAGCTTATTCGAGAAAAAACGATGCCTTACCAGTGGGAAGTCTTAAACGATCGCGTGGAAGGCGTCGAAAAAAGCGGCGCAGTGGAAAATTTCAAAATTGCTGCCGGGGAATCTAAGCAGCGCTATTACGGTACTTGCTTTCAAGATAGCGATGTAGGCAAATGGCTGGAATGCGTGGCATATTTGCTTGCCAGTCAGCCCGATGCAGAGTGGGAAACTAGGGCCGACGACGTCATTGCTCTGTTGGGACGCGCTCAACAGAACGATGGCTACCTAAATACATATTTTACTGTAGCAGAGCCGGGCAATCGCTTTACCAATATTCGGGAATGCGACGAACTTTATTGCTTCGGTCATCTGGCGGAGGCAGCCGTAGCTTATGCGCAAAGTACCGGAAAAAAAGAAATGCTGCAAATCATTTGCAGATATGCCGATTTAATCTGCCGGATTTTTGGAACGGGAGATGAACAAATTCCCGCCTGTGACGGTCATCCGGAATCGGAACTTGCCTTTGTGCGTTTATACGAAGCCACCGGGGAACAAAAATACTTAGAGCAGGCTGGTTTTGAACTTCATATACGGGGAGCGGAACCTTATTATTATGATATAGAATGGGAACGGCGGGGACAAAAAAGCTTTCATCCTCACCTGCAAAACGAAAAACCAAGTGATGATAAAGGATACGATCAGTCTCTTTGCTCACCGCAAAATCTGCGTGCTCCAGTAGGACATGCCGTAAAGATGGGCTATTTATTAGCTGGAATGGCGGCTTATTGCCAGTACGTGGATGACCCGACAATGTGGGAAGCTTGTCAACGTGTATTTGAGTCGATTCGAAAGGAACAGGTTTATATTACCGGGGCGGTAGGGAGTACCCGCCATAAAGAAGCTTTCACCGCTCCTTATCATCTTCCAAACGACCGCGCTTATGCGGAAACCTGCGCATCCGCCGCTTTAATTTTTGCTATGCGGCGAATGCTGAACAATGATCCGAATGCGGCTTATGCGGATATGATGGAATGCACCCTTTATAACGGATTACTAGCCGGTATTTCCCATAATGGAACCCGTTTTTTCTATGTCAATCCATTGGAAAGCTATCCAAATGAAATTGCTGTGGATCCAGACTATCAGGCGGTAAAACCTGTGCGTCAACCCTGGTTTGCCTGTGCATGCTGCCCTCCCAACTTGGCCCGTACAGTGGCAGACATAGGCGAATATCTTTATACTGTTCAGGGAACGCAGGTTTATGTACAGTTGTATGCTGCATCCGAGGCTTCATTTGCCTTGGAAAATGGGTTAAAAATAAAGCTTCATCAGTTTACTGATTATCCTTGGAACGGGGATGTGCGACTGGAAGCAGACTGCGTTGGAGAATATTCTCTTTTTTTACGGTGGCCCGAATGGTGTGAGCGCGTTTCGCTTCGAATTGACGGCCAAGAAATTTCCATCGAAAACAGACCTTCCGCTGGTTATTTGCCGCTTGGAAAACATAGTGGGAAAATGACGGTAGAATACAAAATGCATATGGAAGCCTGTTTTATGGAGGCCGCCCCCGCTGTACGAGCAGACGCAGGAAAGGTTGCGATCCAACGTGGACCTGTTGTTTATTGCGCTGAGGAATGCGACAATGGGCCGCAGCTGTTTCGGCTGGCGGTTGATCCGCAGAGTTCTATCTTAATAGAAGAAAAAGCTTGCTTTGGAGCTCCTGTATTGAAGGTACTGAATGCATGGCGAGAGGGTCAGGACGGCGGGAACTTATATCGCCGTTATCAACCTATTTCTCAAGCTGTCTCTGTTCGTTTGGTTCCATACTGTTTGTGGGGAAACCGAAATCCCGAGGGGCGGGCAGGAGAAATGACGGTTTGGTTACGTCGTCGGGAGAAATAGCGGAAAGGAAAAGACAAAAGGTCAATATTGGATACCTTTTTTAAGATTCTGTGGGCTGCAATCCTTTTGACGTATTGCTATACTAAAAATAGAAGTTGTGGTAAGCGTAGCTACGACAACGCAATTCATAAGTACCCCTGTGAACCGATACCGGGTCGGCAAGTAGAGGCACAGAACTTACTCGCTGCCAGAAGAACAAAAAGGAGGCTTTTTCATGAAACGGCTCATTAGTTTGATTCTCTGTCTTGCAATGCTGACGAGCCTGTCAGCCGTTGCGCTCGCGGAAGAACCTGTAACTTTGAAAGTAATGTTCTATACCAATGCTCTTACAAAAGATTTTAATGATGTAGCTTTTATCCAAAATATGGCGAAGGATGCAAACGTCAAGTTGGACATTGAGCAGATCAGTAGCGGATGGGATGAAATTAAAAGCACTCTGCTGGCCAGCGGCGATATCCCGGATTTGATTATCGGTAAGGATGCTATTACAAACAGCGACATCGCGCAGTTCAAAGAATTGTTTGCGGATATGAGCGGTTTGATTGATGAATACGCTCCTAATATCCGTAAGGCTTTTGATGCCCATCCCGAAATGGAATATCTGGCCTCATCTGAGGACGGTGGTATTTACGGCTTGCCGAAGTATCAGCGTTACTGGCCCAAAACCTATTTGCGTCAGATGCTGAACGTACAGTGGCTGAGTAATTTGAACTTGGAAATGCCTACTACGCTGGACGAGCTTTATAATGTACTGCTTGCCTTCAAGGAAAACGATGCTAATGGAGACGGCGACCCCAACAATGAAATTCCCTTTGACTTTGCTGCAGGCGTTGCTTCCGGAAGCGTATACCAGATTCCTTGGGCTATGACCATGCTGTGCGGTTATGGCGTTCCCGTCACCGCCATTACGGATTCTGGTTGGTATTTGTCCAACGGTGAAGTAAAGAATATCTATATGTCTGACGAATACAAGGATTTGATCCAGTTTTTAGCGAAATGCTGGGCAGCTGGACTGATTAATACCGAAATATTCACCGAGGATTATGCCACCTTTGCAGCAACCTCCCGTACCGGTGTCGTCGGTTATACTCTTGGATGGGATATTTCTGACCGAATGGGAAGCGGCGAATTAGCCGAACAGTATGAAGTAATTGCTCCCATCCTTCCCTCGACGGATTATGCTGATAAGGCGGTTTGGGAAACCTCTTACTACACCTTGAACTATGCCTGCCCCACGGCTGTGATGAGTGCTGCCTGCGAAACGAAAGAAGCCGCCATGCGCTTCCTAAATCTGTTTTACTCCGATACTTATGGCATGCAGGTGCTCTTCGGTTCGCTGGGAGATTGCATCGCCGATAATGGCGATGGTAGCTTCTCTGTGTTGCCGCCCGCTGACAGCAATATGGATCCCGGTACCTGGAAATGGACGAACGCTCATGCCGACTCCGGTTGTCTCTATATTTCCGATGATGTGCAGCTGAATCTGCCCACCGATATGCAGCTTATTAACAAACTGGACGAGGTATACTCTCCTTATGTAGAGCGTGTCGGAAACGATATGTGGCCCGGGGCGTTCCTCAAATACAATGATGAGGATAACAGCGAACTGGCTTTCTATATGACGGATCTGAAAAACCTGTTTGAAACGACGTTCGCTTCCTGGCTGACCGTCGGCGCGCCTGATAACGACAGTTGGGAGGCCTACAAACAGAGTGCCAATGCCGCTGGCTATGAGGAAGCTCGAGCCATCGTGCAAAAAGCCGTGGATGCTTACTTCGCGTATGTAGGTAAATAAGGCTTTCTGGGATAAGAGGCTGCTGTGTCAGGCGCTGCCGATGCAGCAGCCTTTTCCATTTAAGAAAACAAAAAGGGGTGAAACAGTATGATCACTTTGCCACGCAGGTTACTGGATAATATCCGCAGGCATTGGCAACTGTACCTGATGGCCCTGCCAGGATTTGCCATCATTCTTCTGTTTAATTATGTGCCCATGTATGGGATACAAATCGCATTTCGGAAGTATGCGTTCTCTACAGGTTTTTCCGGCGGGCAGTGGGTTGGCTGGAAATATTTCGAAAAGTTTTTTCACTCCTATCAGTTTTCTTCGTTAATTCGCAATACTCTTTCTGTCAGTTTAACCACAATTATTTTCAGTTTTCCAGTACCGATTGTGCTGGCGATACTGTTCAATAAAATACGGAACAAACGGCGGCAGAAGTTGATGCAGACGGTTGTCTATTTGCCGCATTTTATTTCTACGGTGGTTCTGGTCAGCATTATGACCATGATGATGTCTTCTAACAGCGGCATTATTGGTCAATGGGCAATGCAGCTAGGATATACGAGCGTACTGATGGGTGATCCAAAGCTGTTTGTCCCTATTTACGTTCTTTCCGATATCTGGCAGCACGCCGGTTGGAACAGTATTATTTATATTGCAGCGCTTTCCTCTATTGATAATTCTATTTATGAATCTTGTTATATTGATGGGGCAAGTACCTGGCAGATTGTGCGTTATATCGATCTGCCCTGTTTGGTGCCAACAATGATGGTACTGCTGATTCTTACAATGGGCAGTGTTTTAGGCGTCGGCTTTGAAAAAGTATATTTGATGCAGAATAGTCTAAATCTTTCCGTTTCCGAGATTATTTCTACCTATGTGTACAAAATTGGTCTGCAAAGCAATCAGTACAGCTATTCCGCAGCTATTTCCTTATTTAATAATATCATCAACTTTTTTATGGTCTTCCTTATGAATCTGATTGCACGCAAATGCGCTGGTATCAGCATTTGGTAAGAAAGGAGGCGCTTGCTATGGCAAAAAAGAAAAATGAAAACGCGGTGATCGTCTCCCGCGGGTTCAGTATTTTTAACTCGTTTTTCTGTGTGTTGGTCTTTCTTATTGTGGCTTATCCTCTCTATTATGTACTGATCGCTTCTTTCAGCGACCCAATGATGGTTTCCGCTGGCAAAGTAGTTTTTTGGCCTGAGGGCTTCACTCTGAAAGGCTATGAAATGGTGCTGGAAGAAAACGATTTGTGGATTGGGTACAGAAATACGATTTTCTATACCGTATTCGGAACACTTATCAACATCGCTGTTACTTTTCCTGCCGCCTACGCTGTATCCCGCCGTGACTTTATGCCCCGCCGGGTAGTTATGCTGCTATTTGTATTCACAATGTTCTTTAGCGGCGGATTGATTCCCACCTATATATTGATGCGAAGTCTAAAGCTGATTAATACCATATGGGTATTTTTACTTCCCTTTTCGCTGAATGTCTATAATTTTATTATCGTACGCAGCTTTTTTGAAACAGGAATTCCGGAGGAATTGCATGATGCAGCGCAGTTAGATGGTTGCGGAGATTTTCGCTATTTTATGACGATCGCAATGCCGCTTTCCCGCGCCATAGTTGCTGTAATTGGCCTTTATTACGCTGTGGCACACTGGAATGATTATTTTACCGGCTTGCTCTATGCACGGGATCTCTGCTACAAGCCTTTACAGCTGGTATTGCGAGAAATTCTCCTGGTTGCCCAGTCGTCCTCTCAGACAGGCGGTACAGGCAGCGGATATGCCATTTTGTATGTTATCAGCATGAAATATAGTATCATTATTGTCTCCACGATTCCGTTGATGATTATCTATCCTTTTTTGCAAAAATACTTTGAAAAGGGCGTCATGCTTGGCGCAATTAAGGGGTAAAAGCAACTATGAAAACGGCTGTGCTTCACTATCACCGGTGGCATCTGGCAGGACAAACAGATTCCCGGCTTGCGGGATCCTTTATTGAACATATCAATCAATGCGTCTATGGCGGCTTGTATCAGCCCGACCATCCTACCGCTGACGCTCTGGGATTTCGCGGCGATTTGAAGGAAATGATTCGCCAAAGCGGTATTCGGCTAATTCGCTATCCTGGTGGCAACTTTGTATCCGGATACCATTGGACGGATGGCATTGGCCCCAGGGAAAAACGTCCGGTGCGCTGGAATGCCGCCTGGAATATGCCCGAAACAAATCAGGTTGGCTTGGATGAAATGGCGCGTTATTTGCGCGATGTAGGTATTGAATTGATGATGGCCGTAAATTTGGGAACGGGTACGCCGGAGGAAGCCGCAGCTTTGGTGGAATACTGTAATCTTCCTTCCGGCACAGCCTGGAGTGATTTGCGCCGTCAAAACGGCTCGCCTGATCCATATAACATTCATTTGTGGTGTGTAGGCAATGAAATGGACGGTCCCTGGCAAATCGGTCATACAAATGCGGCAACCTATGCGGAAAAATTTTGTCAGGCAGCTCAGTTGATGCGTGCGGTAGATCCTACTATTCAGTTGGTTGCTTGCGGCTCCTGCTCAAACGAGCATGCCCATACTACTTTTGGGCAGTGGGATCGTATCGTTTTGGAACGTGCCTTTGATCAAATGGATTATCTTTCGCTGCACCGTTATTACGGTTATGACGTGGAGCAAGCTCTTCTTTACCCTCGCCCGGAAAGCATGGAGGATCTGGCGGGAATGCCTTTGGATTTAGAAGAAATGCTTTTAACGATAGAAGGCCTCATTCAGTTTGAGAAAGGAAAACGTCATAGCGCAAAAAAACCAAAAATTTCTTTTGATGAATTAAGTGTGCTGCCGCATAATCGTATTTCAACCGATGGCACACTGGTAAACGCCTACCGACTGGTTGATGCGACTCTTTACGGCGCTTTGCTTTGTACGTTGCTTTGCCACGCCGATTTCGTCAAAATAAACTGTCAGTCTTTAGTGGTCAATGAAAATGGTTTATGGACAGCGTTGCCTCAGGGGTCTGTATTTCCACAAAGTATCCTCTACCCATTTAGGGATGTAGCGTGCTACGCAAGCGGCGTTGCCTTGAAGCCTGTCGGAAAACTGCCACAAACATCGACCCCCCATTTTGGTATCGTCCCAAGCCTTTATACAGCCTGCACCTGGGATGAAACCAAGGGCCAAGGGACGCTGTTCCTTGCCAATTTGGAGTTGGAGGATGCAACGGAGTTATGCTTCCATCTGAACGGCTTCCCCGGTTTGCATTTCAGCGAGCATTGGTCTCTTAGCGGAGCTAATCCGCTGGAATGCAATACTGAGATGGAACCCGAGCGGGTTCATCCTAAAGCGGATGATCTTCCTTTACGATATAAAGAGAGCTGGCGAATGATTTTGCCTCCTTATTCCTGGCACACTCTGCATTTTGATTGCCCTATTCATTGAAAAGGAGAAGGAAAAGATGAAACGCGAAGAACTGGTTGCCTCCCGTTGGAGCCTGGAAAAAGCGAAAGCATACATGGAACCTTTTGGTGTGATAAAAGGAGTAAACTTTATTCCTTCTTACTGTTATAGTTATATTGAAATGTGGCATCATTTTAAGGAAGAATGGATTATACGGGAATTGGGATATGCGAAGGAAATTGGCATCAACAGTCTTCGAATTTTTGTCGCCGCCTGCCAGTGGGAAACCAGACGAGAGCTGGTGTGCCAAAACCTAGATCGTTTTTTGAATATTGCTTCGGACATGGGCTTTGCCATTATGTTGACGCTTCAACCGAATACCTATCAAATTCCCGGTCAAACACTGGAAGAAGGAGAGGATCCATTCCAAGTTTGTTATCAGCCAAGCGGTCATGATCGAAGTTGGACTTATAAAGGAGCACGTATTTTTGACTGCAAGGGACTATGGAGAGAAGATGAGGCGGGAATTTTACAGTTCGTATCGGAAATCGTAGCAAGATACGGCCAAGATCCCCGCGTCTCCTTTTGGGATTTATATAATGAACCTTGGGAAGAGTGCCGCGATTTGTTAGAGGGTGCCTTTTGTCGCGCACGGGAACAAAATCCCATTCAGCCCTTGAGCAGTTGTTGGCGTGCTTGGGATTTATCTGATATTATCACCTTCCACTGTTATGAACAGCCGGGAAAAGCTCCTCATATGCAGGAAAACGGCATTCATTATCTACCCTTTGAGGATGAATTGGCTCGCGCCACTGCGTCTGGTCGGCCTGTTTTGTGTACAGAATGTGTAGCCCGCACCTTTGGGAATGAGTTGAAAGCCTTCCTTCCGTATTACAGCCAAAAACATATCGGTTTTTTTGTTTGGGGGTTGTGCGCGGGCAGTGCGCAATACCAAATTCCTTGGGAATGGCCTGTAGGTAGTCCGGAACCTAAACGCTGGTTCCAGTGCCTGCTTTATCCGGACGGAGAGCCTTTTGACGTGGAAGAGATTCATTTGATTCAACAATTTCATTTTACGAATGAAGATTTCACACCCCCCGTTTCCGGGCTGCGCTGAATCATATTGTACCTGTAAGATCGGAACGTGGCAACAATTTCATTATATCTTTCAATATATCTTATTGCAGAGCAGCATAAACTGTATTCAGTTTATTAGAAACGAAAACAAAACCTACCGTAGAATTTTATAAAGTCAAAACCACCGGCTGAGCCGGTGGTTTTCTCTTACCAATTACACACCCTCACTCCGAATGAAATCCGGAGTGAGGGTGTAACTTACTAAAGCCAGCGGGATTTCAAATCCACGCTGGCCTTTTTAGCGAGCCATGAGGCCCTCCGCCGAATGGCGGTATGAACTTGCCAACTGGCAGGGAACCGCACCAGACCCGCGAGCCGTGGCACCTGTCGTGCCACGGCGGTAAAACTCCGGCCAAGCCGCATGTCCCCCGAGCACTCCTGCGCGCCTACGGCGCGCAGTCCGGCTTAAGGCACTGCCTTATTCGAGTTCGAAGGCGCCGGTGTAGAGGCGGTAGTAGGTGCCGCGCTGGGCGATCAGGTCGGCGTGGCTGCCCCGCTCGATGATGCGGCCATGGTCCAGCACCATGATCGCGTCGGAATTGCGGACGGTGGAAAGCCGGTGCGCAATGACGAAGACCGTGCGGCCCTTCATCAGGGCGTCCATGCCCTTCTGAACGATGCTCTCGGTGCGGGTGTCGATGGAGGACGTAGCTTCGTCTAAGATCATCACGGGCGGGTCCTCTACCGCGGCCCGGGCAATGGAGATCAGCTGGCGCTGGCCCTGAGAAAGGCCGCTGCCGTCGCCGGTCAGCACCGTGTCATAGCCCTGGGGCAGCATCCGGATGAAGCCGTCCGCGTTGACCAGCTTTGCTGCCTCGATGCATTCCTCGTCCGTGGCGTCCGGCTTGCCGAAGCGAAGGTTTTCCATCACCGTGCCGGTGAAGAGGTTCACATCCTGAAGCACCATGCCCAAAGAGTGGCGCAGATCGTCCTTCTTGATCTTGTTGATGTTGATGCCGTCGTAGCGGATCTTGCCGTCGGCAATGTCGTAGAAACGGGTCAGAAGGTTCGTAATGGTCGTCTTGCCCGCGCCGGTAGCGCCTACAAAGGCGATCTTCTGGCCCGGCTTGGCGTAGATGCTGATGTCGTGCAGCACGATCTTCTCCGGGGTGTAGCCGAAGTCCACGTCGTCCAGCACAATGTCGCCCTTCAGCTCGGTGTAGGTGGTGGTGCCGTCGCCGTGAGGATGCTTCCACGCCCACAGGCCGGTGCGCTTGTCGCTTTCACAGAGCTGGCCGTTCTCGTCCCGGCGGGCGTTCACCAGCGTGACGTAGCCCTCGTCGGTTTCGCTGGGTTCGTCCATCAGGCGGAAAATGCGCTCTGCGCCCGCCAGCGCCATGATGACGGAGGAAAGCTGCTGGCTTACCTGCGAAATGGGCATTACAAAGCTGCGGGACAGGGTCAGGAAGGAGGCGATCATGCCCAGCGTAACGGCCCCGCCCACGCCGGACAGGCTGACGTTGGTCACGCCGCTCAGGCTCAGGCCCGCGCCGATCACCGCCAGAATGACGTAGAGAATATGGCCCATGTTGTTGTTGATGGGCCCCAGAATATTGGCGAAGCGGTTGGCCTCGGTGGCGTTGTGGCAAAGCTCCTCGTTGCGGCGGTCAAATTCCTCCACCGCCTTGCCCTCGTGGCAGAAGACCTTGACCACCTTCTGGCCGTTCATCATTTCCTCAATGTAGCCGTTGACGGAGGCCAGCGCCTGCTGCTGCTTGACGAAGAACTTGCCGCTCTTGCCGGATACCCGGCCCGTGACCCACAGGATGAGCACGGTGAACAGCACCACCGTCAGGGTGAGCCACAGGCTCTGGCTGAGCATGGCCACGAATACCGCCACGATGGAAATCATGGATGAGAAGACCTGCGGCAGCGCCTGCGCGATCATCTGGCGCAGGGTGTCGGTGTCGTTGGTGTAGTGGCTCATGATCTCGCCGTGGCTGTGGGTGTCAAAGTAGCGGATGGGCAGGGTCTGCATATGGGCGAACATATCGTCCCGCACGTTTTTCAAAACGCCCTGCGCCACCACTACCATCAGCCGGTTGTACAGGAAACCGCAGACCATGCCGGTCACGTAAATGCAGGCCATGTACACCAGCTGGGTCAGCAGGCCGGAAAAGTCCGGGATCGCCTCAGCGATCATGGGAGTAATGTAATCGTCGATCAGGGTCTTGATGAAGGTGGAAGCCGTCACGCTGGCAATGGTGTTGCCCAGAATGCACAGAAGCACCAGCAGCAGGCGCAGGCGGTAACGGCCCACATAACCCATCAGCCGGGAAACGGTCGCCTTCATGTTCTGCGGCTTTGCGCCGCCCTTGGGTCCGCGCGGTCCCCGCATCATTCTGCATCGCTTCCTTTCATCTGAGATTCGTATACCTCGCGGTAGATCTCGCTGGTCTTGAGCAGTTCCTCATGGGTGCCCAGCGCCTCTACCCGGCCCTGATTCAGCACCACGATCTGGTCGGCTTCCATCACGCTGCCGATGCGCTGGGCAATGATGATCTTGGTCATATCGCCCCGCTCTTCCTTCAGCGCCTTGCGGATCAGGGCGTCCGTGGCCGTATCCACGGCGCTGGTGGAGTCGTCCAGCACCAGTACCTTAGGCTTCTTCAGCAGGGCCCGGGCGATGCACAGGCGCTGCTTCTGACCGCCGGATACGTTGGTGCCGCCCTGCTCGATGTGGGTTTCGTACTTGTCCGGGAAGCTCTGAATGAAGCCGTCCGCCTGCGCCAGCTGGCAGGCGTGGCGGATTTCCTCGTCCGTGGCGTTTTCATTGCCCCAGCGAAGGTTCTCCGCAATGGTGCCGGAGAAAAGCTCGTTCTTCTGCAAAACAAAGGCCACGGCGTTGCGCAGGCTGTCCAGATCGTAGCGGCGCACATCCACGCCGCCGACCTCCACACTGCCCTCGGTCACGTCGTACAGCCGGGGAATCAGCTGCACCAGACTGGATTTGCTGGAGCCGGTGCTGCCCAGAATGCCGATGGTCTGACCGCTTTGGAAATGCAGGTTTACATGATCCAGCACCGGGTTCTCCGAGCGGCTGTTGTAGCGGAAAACCACATCGTTGAAGTCCACGGAGCCGTCCTTCACTTCGGTGACGGCATTTTCCGGGCTGACGATGTTGCTCTTTTCATCCAGCACTTCCACGATACGCTCGGCGGAAGCGCGGGAGATGACGATCATCACAAAGACCATGCTCAGCATCATCAGACTGGACAAAATCTGCATGGTGTAGGTGAACAGGCTGGTCAGTTCGCCGGTGGACAGCCCCAGCGCCGCGTCGCCGCCGCAGGCCACCACCGCCCTGGCGCCCAGCCACGAAAGCAGCAGCATGCAGCCGTAGACGCAGAACTGCATCAGGGGCATGTTATAGGCCAGCAGCTTTTCAGCCTTGCTGAAGTCCTGGTAGATCTCTTCCGAAATATCGTTGAACTTCTGAATTTCGTGATCTTCCTGCACGAAGGACTTGACCACGCGGATGCCGTTCAGGTTTTCCTGCACCACGTTATTCAGCCGGTCATAGCGCTTGAAGACCCGCTCGAAGATGGGGTGAGCGTGAGAGGCCACCAGATACAGGCCCACGCCCAGCACAGGAATGAAAATGGCAAAGATGCCGGAAAGCTGCGCGTCGATGGAGATCGCCGCCACCAGCGAGAAGATCAGCATGAAGGGCGAACGCACCGCCGTGCGGATAATCATCTGGTAGGCGTTCTGCACATTGCTCACGTCGGTGGTCAGGCGCGTGACCAGACCGCCGGTGGAGAACCGGTCGATATTGGCAAAGGAGAATTCCTGAATATGGCTGTACATGTCCCGCCGCAGATTCTTGGCGAAACCGGCGGAAGCCACCGCCGCATAATGCCCGGACAGAATGCCGAACAAAAGCGACGCAAAGGCGGACAGCAGCAGCACCAGCCCCGCCTTCCAGATGTAGGGCATGCTGCCCTGACTGATGCCCTTGTCGATCAGGCTGGCCATGATCAGCGGAATAACGCATTCCATGACCACTTCCAGCGATACGTACACGGGCGCTTTGAGGGATGCGGGTTTGTATTCCCGCACGCTTTTGAGCAATTTTCGAATCATCGTGTCAATCCCTCCACATTCCTTTCTCCATTCGTTCGTACACCGTACAGATGGTTTGGCCGTAGCTTTCGATCGTCAGCAGAACGTGATAGTCCCGAGGGACAGTCACGCCGTAGATGCGGCCGTAGGTGGTGTTCATAAAAAGATAGGGCGCGTCCTCCTGCCGGTTCGTCACGGTCAGAAGGGCTTTTTCCTCCGCCGTCAGGGCGGAAAGGGCCTGTTCCAGCCCCAGCTGGCTCAAGGCGTCCGTGCCGGACACGGTCAGGGGCGGGGCTTCGTTCCGCTCGGAGTCCAGCAGAAGCCGCAGGGCGTTGACTGCGCTCACGTCCCAGTAGTCCAGCTCCATGGTCTCCTCCGCGTCGGCGGGGGCCAGAAAGTTGTAATAGGTGTACTGATAGGGGTGGTTCTGCAGGATGCCTACGCCGTCCGCCACCATGCACAGGGCCAGAATGCCCGCGATGGCCGCGCTGTTCAGCCCCTTCAGCCGCCGAAGCAGCCATTCCAGCCCCCACGCCGCCAGCACCGCGAAGCCTGCGTACAGGAAGTAGAAATGCCGCCAGCCATTGTAGATCAGCGGCTGGCGAAGGATCACGTATCCCATAAACAGGGTCCACAGCAGGGTGGCGCACAGAAGCAGTAGCTTTTCCGGCTCCCGCAGGCATTTTCCCGGCTGTCGGATCCAGTCCCACGCCGCGGCCAGCTGGCCCACGGCGCACAGCGGGAAAAAGTACAGGGGCAGTGTGTAGAAGATCATCAGCGGCAGGTATCGACGGGTCAGCGGTGCGACCATCTGATCGTACCTTTCTCCCCGGAACAGCACCACGCCCGTCCAGCGGCTGAAGCTGGAGGCGTTGTTCAGCAGATACAGAAGATATGCCGCCGGATCCTTCCACATGGCGGGGGTCAGCAGGACGTAGAACAGGATGAAGGACAAAAGCGCCGTTGCCGCAGCCATTCCGGTGCGCAGGCTCCATTGCTTTCGGGCCGTCACGGAGACCAGCGCCGCCACGGACAGCATTCCCCAGACCAGCAGGCCCACAATCTTGGTGTTAGCCGCCAGCGCGCCCGCCAGCGAGAAAAGCAGCGCCCGCAGGGGCGTCGGCTTTTTCCACAGGCGCAGGGCCAGATAAAAGCACCAGATCACCAGGACCAACAGCGCCATATCCTTGTTATTGTAGTGGCCCTCTGCGAAAAAGCGGGGAGACAGCAGCATCATTGCGGCTCCGGCCATGGCCGGGCCTACGCCCAGCCCCATTTCCCGAAGAAGCAGGTACAGCCCCAGCAGCCCTAGGGTGAACAGGCCCCAGCTGTAGGCGTGCCACAGCCAGTGGAGCAGCGCCGAATTGGTTTCACACAGGGTCAGCGCTGGGGCCAGAAGATAATAGGCGCTTTGCCCGTGGTCGATTTCCACACTTTCGGAGCTCCGCTGCACGCCCAGCCGGTCGTAGTAGGCCAGCGCCCCGGCGTCTCCCAGCGCGGCGGCGTATTCCTTCAGATTTTCCCGCAGGATGACCTGCTCGGACGGCTCATCACAGTATACGCCGTAATCTGCGGCGGTGCAAAGGCCAATGTAAAAATTAACGTAAAAATAATGGCAATGCCGATAGCGGAAGCAGATATTTTTTTCCTTTTTCCGTTTTTCACGGCAGGGGCTTTTTTCACGGCTGAACGGCCTCCTTTGGCACGCAGATGAAACAAACCGCCGAACCATAGCTTTCCGCACGGTACAGAATTTCATTTTCCGCCGGAAGAGGCTCCCCTGCCAGAACGGCATAGCTGGTGTTCAGGATTCGATAAGCCGAAGCGCCCTCTTCACTGTCCGGCTCCATGGTTACAAACCGGGCGCGGCGTTCCTCGGGCCAGAGGGCCAGATTGCTCAGAACTCCGCTGCGGGTGCGCCTGTCCGTCCACGTGACCCGGATCGGCTGACCGGCGGGCGCGTTTTCCTCCAGCCACTCCAGCGCCGCTTGGATTCCCACGTTCCAGTAGTCCAGCTCGTGGCGCTGCTCCAGCCCGTCCCGGCTGACCAGCGGCTGATAATAGGCGAACTGAAAGGGATGATTCAGCGCAAGGCCCGCGCCCTGCACCGCCAGCAGCGCCGCCAGCGCGCCCGCCCCCAGCCGCCGGAAAAGCTTCTTCGCCGCCAGACGCAGCCGGATGCGGTTCAGCGCCCAGCCCGCCGTGGCCATCATGGGGAAGAACAGAAAATAGGCATGCCGCCAGCCGTTGTAGACCCGCACCTGCATGACCATCATGCCCAGCAGGGGCAGCAGCCAGCAGGAAAGGCACAGCGCCGCCGCGAAGCCGTCCTGTCCGCACAAGGCCCGGGCTTTCCTGCGGACGCACCGGCGCAGAATCAGCCCTCCGCCCAGCAGAATCAGCCCCATCTGCACAAGGGGCATGGTCAGGGCGATCATCACCGGCAGATAGTAGAAGGGCGGACGCTGCCACGAAAGGTCGATCACCCGGCCGCAGAACAGCAGCGTGCCGTTCCAGCGGGAAAAGCTGTAGGAGTTGCGCAGCACGTAGGTCAGGTATGCCGCCGGATCCCGAAGCAGCGCCGGGGTCAGCAGCACATAGCAGCACAGGGAGCCCAGCACCGCTGCAGTCACCGCCCGCCATGTCCGGCGGGAAAAGCGCTTTTCCACAATCAGCGACAGGAGCGCCATGCCGCCGCACAGGACGCTGACCGCCCCGCCGATGATGCGGGTGTTGGTGCAGAAGCCCGCCGCCAGCGCAAAGCACAGCGCCCGGCCCGTCGTGGGCTTTTCCCGCAGGCGAAGGGACTGCCACAGCACCACAGCCGTCAGGTCCATCAAAGCCGCGTCCTTGTTGTTGTAATGCCCCTGCGCGAACAGCCGGGGGCAGCACAGCGCCAGCAGCACCACCGCCGCGGCCAGCAGTCTGGGAAGACCCATCCGTCGGCAGATGGCGTACAGGGCGTACAGGCCCAGCGTAAAGAGCGCCCACGTCCAGACGCGCCACCAGTGGGTCATCTGCTGCTCCGTCACGTTGGGATCGCAGGCCAGCGGCGCAAGAGGATAATAGGCCGAGCTGTTGTGATCCATTTCGATGCTCTGGAAAAGGGGCGTAACGCCCATGGCGCTGAGCGCCTGATGAAAGCCTGTTTCAAAGGGCAGGATTTCGCCATATTCCATCAGGGCCATGCGGTAAATGTTGATCTCGCCCTTTTCATCCCAGTAGCGGCCGTAGTCGTCCACCGTCCACAGGCCCAAACAGAAGATCAGCGTAAACAGCAGCGCAATGCCCGCCCGGCCCATCCGCCGGCGGGTTTCAGGCCGGGTCATACGGCACATGACTTTCCTCATTCGTCTTGCTCCTTTGTCTCTTAGCGATGGCGGTCAATGCGCATCAGCGTGCGTCCGTAGGCGCGGATAATCACGGCTTCTTCCTGCTCCTCCGACGGCTCCCACCCGCTGAACAGGGTGTAGGTGGGATTGGACAGCACGTATTCCTCGCCGTCAGGCTCCTCCGCCATGCTGAAGCGTTCCCGAAGGCCAGGCTCCATCACGTAAAGAGCATTTTCCAGCCCGGCCTGCGCCCAAAGGTCGGCGGGGGCGATAACGATCTTGCCGTCCGTCTGCCCGGCCAGCGTTTCCAGCGCGTTCAGCACGCTCACATTCCAGTAGTCCCGTTCCAGATCGTCCTGCCCGGTCAAAAGCCGGACGAGGGGCTGCTCATAGGCGTACTGGTACGGATGCTGGGTAACGATGCCCACGCCCGTCAGCACCATGCACAGGCTCAGCAGGACGGTCAGCAGGCGGCGGGCCAGCCGTTTGCCCGCCATCAGCCGGTACAGGCCTTGAAGCCCGTAGGCCGCCAGCACCAGCATGGGCCCGTAGAGAAAGTAGAAATGCCGCCAGCCATTGTACACCGTGGCCCCGGCCGCCACAGCCGCCCCAAGCGGCAGCAGCCATAGGAGGGTGCAGAGCAGCAGTCCCAGCGCCCGGTCGCTGCGCCCAATGCCCTTTTTCCAGCTTTTCAGCGCCCCCAGCTGACCGGCGGCGCACAGAAACAGCACCCACAGCGGCGTGGTCGCTGCGATCATGTAGGGCAGGTAAACCCGTGGAAGCCGGTCTTTTCCCAGCAGATAGGTCTGGCCCCGGAAACGGACGTAATTCTTCCACCGGCTGAAATCCAGCGCGTTTTCCACAAGATAACGGAAAAACGCCAGCGGTTCCCGCCAGAGGGCCGGCGTCAGCAGCGCGTAAAACCCGATAAACCCGAAAAACGCCGCCAGTCCCGCCGCCCAGACCCGCCGCCCGCCGTTATGGCAAAGCAGCTGCCGCAGCAGGACAAACAGCGCGCACAGCCCCCAGAGGGCAAAGCCGATCACCTTCATGTTGGCGCAGAAGGCTCCCGCCAGTGCAAAAAGCAGCCCCCGCCAAACGCCGGGGCGCGCCACCAGACGAAGAGCCGTCCACAGTACGCAGAGGGTCAGTACCATGAGCACGGTATCTTTGTTGTTGTAGTGGCCCTCCGCAAAAAAGCGGGGGCTGAGAAGAAGAAAACAGACTGCCGCCACGCTGACGGCCCGGGAAAGCTCCAATTCCCGGCAGCAGCCGTACAGCGCCAGCGCGCCCAGCGTGAACAAAGCCCAGCACCACAAGTGCCAGAGGAGCATCCGGCTGTGCTCGGTGATCGTCGTGTCCATCACCACGCCCGCCAGCGGATAAAACGCCGCCGCGCCGTGATCCCGTTCGATGCTTTCGCTGATGGGCAAAAGCTCCGAAGTGGTTCCGTTGCCCTGCTCCTGCCAGAATGCAAACGCGCTTTCCTCCGCTCCCACCGCCCGGGCATACTCCCACAGATTCATCCGCAGGATGTCCATTTCCAGCCGTTCGTCCCACGGACGGCCATATTGGGGAACTGTCACGAAGCCAACGGCCAGTACGACGAGGAAAAACAGCGGCAGCAGCCAGCGGGAAAGTGTTCTTCTTTGCATAGGGGCTCCTTATTTCGTTTCGTAGAGGAAAACAGCCGTTCCGTCCTGCTCTAAACAGAAACAGCGTCTCTGCCGCTCCGCTCTGACCTCTTCGGGTCAAGACGGTTCAAAGCAGAGACGTTGTTTCGATTTCTTAAGCCATGGGAGAAACGGCGGAAAGAGAGGGCGGGCGGGTGCCCTGTCAGATGTCGGTATCGCCGTCCTGCGAGCCGTCCACAACGGTGGAATCATCGGCGGTCAGGGCGTCCAGCGCCTGCTCGTAGGCTTCTTCCGAAATTTCGGAGGCTTCGGCAGCTTCAGCCGTTTCGTCCTCCTCCGGCTCCTGCTCCGCACGAGCGACCGCAACGATCTTCGTGCCCTCGGCAATGCGCATCAGCCGCACGCCCTGCGTGGCGCGGCCCGTCTCCCGAATGTCGGAGACCGCCATGCGGATGATGGTGCCGTCGTCGGTGATGAGCAGAATATCCTCGTCCAGATTGACCGCCAGATGGCAGGCCAGCAGGCCCGTCTTCTCGGTCAGGTTCATGGCCTTGATGCCCATGCCGTTGCGGCCCTGCTCCCGGTACTGCTCCGGGTCGGTGCGCTTGCCGTAGCCGTTTTCGGTAATGGCCAGCACCTGCTGCCCGGGCAAAAGCATGGACATGTCGATCAGCTCGTCGTTCTCCTGCAGCTTCATGGCCTTCACGCCCATGCCGGTGCGGCCAATGACGCGAATGGCGCTCTCCTGGAAGCGCAGCGCCCGTCCGTGGCGGCTGGCAATGATCAGGCTCATGCTGCCGTCGGTCAGGTTGACGGAGACCAGCTCGTCGTCCTCCCGCAGCGTCAGGGCGATCAGGCCCGTCTTGCGCAGGTTGGCAAACTCGCTGTAGGGCGTGCGCTTGATCATGCCCTTGCGGGTCATCATGACCAGATAATGATCCTGCGTGTCCTTGGGCACAGGGATCATGGCCGTGACCTTCTCGTCGCTGGACACCTGCAGCAGGTTTACAATGGCCATGCCGCGGGCCGTGCGTCCCGCCTCGGGGATCTGGTAGCACTTCAGGGTGTAGACCCGGCCCCGGTTGGTGAAGAACATGATGTCCTCGTGGGTGTTGACGATGATCAGCCGCTCCACGAAGTCCTCGTCCCGGGTGGTCATGCCGCTGACGCCCTTGCCGCCCCGGTGCTGCGCCCGGTAGGTGCTCTTGGGCAGACGCTTCACATAGCCGAAGTGGGTCATGGTGACCACCATGTCGTCGGACTGGATCAGGTCTTCAATGTCGATTTCGCCTTCCAGATGGGTCAGCTCGGTGCGGCGCTCGTCGGCGAATTTGTCGCGGATGTCGCCCATTTCCTGCTTGATGACGCCCATGAGCAGGGTCTCGTCGTTCAGCAGGCTTTGCAGATAGGCGATGGTCTTTTCCAGCTCCTGATATTCCTCCAGCAGCCGCTCCCGTTCCAGACCGGTCAGGCGGGCCAGACGCATGTCCAGAATGGCCTGCGCCTGCTTGTCGCTGAAGGCGAAGGTCTCCATCAAACGCGTCCGGGCCGTGTTGGAATCCGGGCTCTTCTTGATGATCTCGACGATCTCGTCGATGTGATCCAGCGCCTTCAGCAGGCCCTCCAAAATGTGGGCCCGGGCCAGCGCCTTGTTCAGGTCGTACTGGGTGCGGCGGGTCACGACTTCCTTCTGATGGCGGATGTAGTGATAGATCATCTCCCGCAGGTTCAGCACCTTGGGCTCGCCGTCCACCAGCGCCAGCATGTTGGCGCCGAAGGTCTCCTGCATGGAGGTGTGCTTGTAGAGGTAGTTGAGGATGATCTGCGGGTGAACATCCTTCTTCAGCTCAATGACGATGCGCATGCCGTTGCGGTCGCTCTCGTCGCGGATGTCGGAAATGCCGTCCAGCCGCTTCTCATGCACCAGCTCGGCAATGCGCTCCACCAGCTTGGCCTTGTTGACCATGTAGGGGATCTCCGTCACCACGATGCGGCTGCGGTTCTGGCTCATGGCCTCGATCTCCGTCCGGGCCCGCACCAGAATGCGGCCGCGGCCGGTGTGATAGGCGGCACGCACGCCGGCCATGCCCAGAATGATGCCGCCGGTGGGGAAGTCCGGTCCCTTGATGAACTGCATCAGATCGTCCACCGTGCAGTCCGGGTGATCGATCATGTAAATGCAGGCGTCCACCGTCTCCCGCAGATTGTGCGGCGGAATGTTGGTGGCCATACCCACGGCAATGCCGTTGGAGCCGTTCACCAGCAGGTTGGGATAACGGCAGGGCAAAACGCTGGGCTGCAAAAGCGTCTCGTCAAAGTTGGGATAGAAGTCTACCGTATCCTTGTCGATCTCTCCCAGCAGGGACAGGGTCAGCTTGGACATGCGGGCTTCCGTGTAACGCATGGCGGCTGCGCCGTCGCCGTCCACGGAGCCGAAGTTGCCCTGACCGTCCACCAGCGGATAGCGGATGTTGAAATCCTGCGCCAGACGCACCATGGCGTCGTATACGCTGCTGTCGCCGTGGGGATGGTATTTGCCCAGCACGTCGCCCACGATACGGGCGCTCTTGCGGTAGGGCTTGTCCGGGGTCATGCCCAGCTCGTTCATGGCGTACAGAATGCGCCGGTGAACGGGCTTCAGGCCGTCGCGCACGTCGGGCAGAGCCCGGCTGATGATAACGGCCATGGCATAGCTGATAAAGGATTTTTTCAGCTCATGCTCAAGGTCGGTGGGGATCAGTTTGTCGCTAATCGTAGATGCCATTCGTTTCCCTCACTTGCAAACCCTTGGTTTCCGCCCTCCGGTGAAAAGCAAAGGCGTCGTCAAAAATCGCTGATGAATGCTTCAAAACGCTCATGGAACGGATTGCAGAAAACCGCCTGCTGCCTGCCGGGAACACCCGCGCTCCCAGTCAAGCCCCATTTTCCGCTTCCAGACCCGCGAGCCGTGGCACCTGTCGTGCCACGGCAGTAAAACCCCGGCCAACTCACTTTCTCTCAAGCAGTCCCGCGCCCTATGGGCGCGGTGTGGGTCAAGGATCACTACCCCTTGCGCGAGCCGCGAGGCCCGTTGCCGAGCGGCGGTAGCTTCGCAGCCAATCGGCTTTTCTCGAGCAGCCCCGCGCCCTATGGGCGCGGTGTGGGGTCAAGGGGCACTGCCCCTTGGCTTAGAAGTCGAGGTCGGTGACCAGCTTGGCGTTCTGCTCGATGAATTCCTTGCGGGGGTCTACCTTCTCGCCCATGAGCAGTGACATGGTTTCGTCCGCCGCCATGGCGTCCTCCACCGTGATCTGCATCATGGTGCGGGTCTCCGGGTTCATGGTGGTCTGCCAGAGCTGCTCGGAACTCATCTCGCCCAGGCCTTTGTAGCGCTGAATGTCCGGCTTCGGATCGCGGCCGATTTCGTTCATCAGCTTTTCCAGCTCGGTGTCGTCGTAGACGTAGTATTCCTTCTTGCCCTTCGTTACCTTGTACAGGGGCGGCATGGCCGCGTAAACGTAGCCTTTCTCGATCAGGGGCCGCATGTAGCGGTAGAAGAAGGTCAGCAGCAGAATGCGGATGTGCGCGCCGTCTACGTCGGCATCGGTCATGCAGACGATGCGGTGATAGCGCAGCTTGTCGATGTTGAACTCGTCGCCGTAGCCGCAGCCGAAGGCGGTGATCATGGCCTTGATCTCGGCGTTGGACAGCGCCCGGTCAATGCGTACCTTCTCCACGTTCAGGATTTTGCCGCGCAGGGGCAGAATGGCCTGGAACATGCGGTCGCGGCCCGTCTTGGCGCTGCCGCCTGCACTGTCGCCCTCAACGATGAAGATCTCGCACTTTTCCGGATCCCGCTCGGAGCAGTCCGCCAGCTTGCCGGGCATGGAAGCCGTTTCCAGCACGGACTTGCGCCGGGTCAGCTCCCGGGCCTTGCGGGCCGCTTCCCGGGCCCGCGCGGCGCCGACGCAGCGATCCAGAATGATCCGCGCAATGGCGGGATTTTCGCCCAGATAGGTGGAAAGCTTGTCGTATACCAGACTGTCTACAATGCCGCGCACCTCGCTGTTGCCCAGCTTGGACTTGGTCTGGCCCTCAAACTGCGGCTCCACCAGCTTGACGCTGATAACCGCCGCGATGCTCTCCCGCACGTCCTCGCTCTTCAGGTTGGAGTCGGCGGCCTTCAGAAAGCCAAATTGACGGCCATATTCGTTGATTGCCCGGGTTAACGCGGTAGAGAAACCGGTCAGATGAGTGCCGCCCTCCGGCGTGTGAATGTTGTTGGCAAAGGTGTAGATATTTTCCTGATAAGAATCGTTGTACTGGAAAGCCACTTCCACGGAGGTGCCCTTCACGATACCCTCAATGTAGATCGGCTCATCAAAAAGGACTTCCTTGTTCTTGTTCAGGTACTTGACAAACTCGATGATGCCGCCCTCGTAATGGAAAACCCGCTCCGTGACGGGATCGGTGCGCTCATCGGTAAAGGTGATGCGGATGCCCTTGTTCAGGAAGGCCATTTCCCGCAGACGCGCCTTGAGGATGTTGTACTGGAAATCGCCGGTTTCAAACACGCCGTCGGGATTGCTCTCGTCCCGGCTGTCCGGCCAGAACTGAATGGTGGTGCCGGTGCGGTCGGTCTCGCCGATGACCTTCAGATCATACAGCACCTTGCCCCGGGCGTATTCCTGCTGGTAGATTTTGCCGTCCTGATAGACGGTCACTTTCAGGTGCTTGGACAGGGCGTTTACTACGGACGCGCCCACGCCGTGTAGGCCGCCGGAAACCTTGTAGCCTTCGCCGCCGAACTTGCCGCCGGCGTGCAGCACGGTCAGACAGACTTCCACCGCCGGACGGTGCAGCTTGGGATGAATTCCCACCGGGAAACCGCGGCCATTGTCGCTCACCTCGCAGGAGCCGTCTTTGTGCAGGATGACCTCGATGTGCGTGCAGTAGCCCGCCAGCGCTTCATCGATGGCGTTATCCACGATTTCATAAACACAGTGATGCAGCCCTCGGAAATCGGTGGAACCGATATACATGCCGGGACGCTTGCGCACGGCCTCCAGACCTTCCAGCACCTGAATCTGGTTTTCATCGTACTTTTCCGTTACTGCCGTAGCGGACGTGGCGATTCCCTCCACGACCTCCACGGGAATATCGGTAATTTTATTTTCTTCGGGGGTCAAATCAGCCAAAATACACACTTCCTTTTCTTGGCGAATCGGTTGTCTTTCGGCTGAAATGGCCAGGCAAATCTGCGCCCGGAAGCCGAAACTTCATTAATATGAGAACTCAAGTATTATACCATTTTTTCGTAGATTTGAAAAGGGTTTTAGGGCTATTTGGCGCGCTGGCGAGGGAACGATTTTCTCAGGAAAAATCCCGTTTTTCCAAAGCCATAATATAAATCTGGCAAGGGTTCCATTCGTCCCATAATGTGGGGAAGACTTCCAGTTCCTGAAAGCCCAGGGAAAGGTAAAACCGGTTGGTGCGGTCGTAGCTCTCATACTTGCCCATCTGCACGGTTTTGACCTGCAAAAAGGAATATCCGAGACGTGCCGCTTCTTTTTTTGCCTGTTCAAAAAGGCTTCTTCCAATCCCCTGACGATGGTGCTTTTCCTGTACGCCCATCACGGCCAGCTCCATGGTATCCTTGCGGGTTTCCTTCAGATACAAAAAGCCGACAGGTTCTCCCGCCTCATACGCACAGAAAAACGGTTTCCCCCGACTGGCCTCGATGTATTCTTCTCTTGCTTCCGGGATCCCGAACCAGTCCGGAAGCCCCTCCAGAATGGTTCGGGTGATGCGCTTTCGTTCGTCGTCGTTGGTAATCCTTTGAATCGTCATGCCAATCACCTCTCAGTCGTTCTCTTCGCTGAAAAAATCGGTGTCAATCTTCTTGATCGTGTAGACGCTTTCCACCGACACGCCCAAATTGTATTCGATCATCAGTTTCGTCAATTTTTCCCCATCGACCAGAACCACCTTGGTGGCAAGCTGCTTTTCCACATAAGAACGAGCCTCTTTGGTAAAAGTGCCGGTCGTAATAAAGAGCCCTTTCTGCGCTCCCTGACCGGCCAGAGCGCCCACAAACTTCTGTATTTCCGGTCGACCGATCGGTTTCTCTTCTGCCCAGCGTTTTGCCTGAATATAGATGCTGCTGAAGCCTAGCTTGTCCTCCCGGATGATCCCGTCGATTCCCTCATCACCGGAGTACCCCGTAACGATTCCGTCTTCCAAGGCGCTTCCGTAGCCCATTTTCAGCAGAAGATGAACCACCATTCTTTCAAAAAAGGCCGGTGACCGGTCCATGATTTCCGAAAGCAGATTGGCGGACAGTTCCTTGTTGATCTGTTCAAAGGATGCGTTCAGATTATCCTGAGGCGTCCCTTCCTGCGCGTTTTCGGAGCCGCTCTTTCCTTCAATTGAATAGTCTACCCCCTGAAATTCTCTATAACTTTCAAACTGATTCAAATAATTCAAATCAACGTGATCTTTTTTGTCCTGTAGCGCCTGAAGGCCTCTCGGGGTGATCTTATATTTTCCTCTGGTTACTCGTTCGATCAATTCAGCTTTGTGCAAATAGGTAATGGCCCAATTCACTCGATTATCCGATACACGCTGGGTTTTGCTGGGCAGCAATTCCCTTCTGTCTTCTTCCGATACCTTCAAGGCGTCCAGGGCGTATTCCCGTTTGGTTTTTCCGTCCTCCAATGCATACAATACCGAGGAAAAGAACTCATAATATTTAGGAACCGCCACTCAAAACACCTCATTTCATTTGTATTATCATAGCATAAATCCCCATAAAACGCAAAAACTCCGCTGGAAAAATCCAGCGGAGAAAGGGAATGCGGCAGCGATCTACTCTCCCGGGC
>SFGO01000127.1 GCA_004556545.1 Clostridiales bacterium | reverse complement strand
ATCAGAGCTGTAAGAGATCTGAGTATCCGTGGAAAGCCTTTGAAATTGCTGTACCGCAGACGCAGATACTTTTGTCCGTCATGCGGCAAAAGGTTTTCGGAGGCTTGCGCATTCCTTGGCAAATATCAGCGTTTTACCTATCAGGTGACCGAAAGGATCATGCAGCTGCTGCATCACAGGTGGAGTATGAAGGACATTGCCAGGGATACACGAACCTCTGTTAGCGGGGTCGCACGCTGCCTGGCGCTTTATCCGCAGGGCAAGCCCAAAGAGTTGCCCCGGGTGCTTTCCTTTGATGAATTCAAGGGCAACGCAAACGGTGAAAGATTTCAATGTATCCTGACCGCGCCCGAAGAACGTCGTATCCTGGATATTCTGCCGGACAGAAGAGGTTCCACCATCCAATCCTCCTTGCGCTCCTTCTCCAACCGACAGGACGTGCAATATGTGGTGATGGATATGAACCAGGGATACCGTGATATTGCCAGAGCCTTCTTCCCGCAGGCAAAAATCGTGATTGACCGCTTTCATGTGGCGCGCTACTGCACCTGGGCGATGGACGATGTGCGCAGAGCTGTTCAAAAGCATTTGTTGCCTGCTTCCCGAAAGCATTTCAAGCGTTCCAGAAGGCTGCTGATTGCCCGACGAGCCTTGCTCTCCGAGGAAGACAGGGCCGCTGTGGACGTGATGCTCCTATGACCGTCTTCAGCTTCCCGAATTCTCCCCTTGCAGACGCATGCTCAAGAACTGGAAGCCCTATATCCTCAATGCTTTTGACTGCCCTTACTCCAACGCTTTCACGAATGCGATTAAAGCCCTCAAGCGCGCTGCCTTTGGCTTTCGCAATTTCTCCAACTTCCGTGCCCGCATTTTACAGGCTGCGAATCCTGCTCACCCTAACTTTTGACAAAAAGCCACAAAAAAAGTCCTCATGCATCATATCAAAGCATGAGGACTTAGTTGGCTAATCTGGTGAACTATGATACAGGGGACGATGCACCCTGCTGAGCGCGACAGCGGGTGCACTTGCACCCGGACGTTTACAGAGTAATCATGGCTCTGTGCAGATGCACCGACGCAGCAAACGGCCAAATGCTCGATGTTTTTTAGCGCTACCGAAAAGAAAGGACGGCTGGTCAAGTCACCCGTAGCTATGCATACCTTTCATATCTTTTTTACGCCTGTGATTTGCCGCCCATCTTCTCCTTTAGCCATAGTACGGTATCCCGGATCGTACTGCTCAGCGGCCTGGGCGTATAGCCGAGGGCCGTCGCTGCGGCGCTGCGGCTGAACGCACCGTTGGAATCCAGCACCGCGATGGAATAAGGCGTAAAGTAGAGCGGTTCCCGCCTGCGCAGACTGATCTTTTCAAAAATCGGCGCGACCAGCTTCGCAAAGCCGATCGGCAGATAGGACACGCTGTGCCGCAGGTTCACCGTCTTTTTCACCAGCTCCAGTATATCCCGGATGGTGGCGTAATGACCGGAGAGAATATAGCCGTGTCCGGGCAGACCGCGCTCCGCGCACGCGACGACGCCCGAGGCGACGTCCCGCACGTCTACGAAATCATATCCGCCCTTTACCGCCAGCGGCAGCTTCCCCGCGAGGAAGGACAGCAGCATATTCGTAATGCTGCCCTTTCCCAGATCGCCCGGCCCGATGATGCCCGATGGGAATACGACGCTGGCGTTCAGCTCGTCCTTCGCCGCCTGCAGCACCAGCGCCGTGGCCATGGCCTTGCTCTTTGCGTAATCGCCCCTGACAAGCTCCGGGGAAAAGGTCGTCGTCTCCGAGATTTCCGTGCCCTTCGGCTTTTCCGCAATCGCATGGACGGAGCTGACGTAGACCAGCTTGCCAACGCCGCATTGGCGGCAGAATTTCAGAATATTTCTCGTGCCGTCCACATTGACCCGGTAGATTCGGTCGCCGGGATGGGTGGCCACAGAGATCATCCCCGCGCAGTGAATGACGCAGGTATGCTCATCCGCGCCCGCGAAGAAGCGTTCGAGCGTGGCTTCGTCGCACACGTCGCCCGTTATGACGCGAACATTCTGAGAAAGCTCCCGCGCCAGCGGATCACCCTCCATCACCAGTGCACGGATTTCTGCCTTCGCGTCCCACAACTGTGCCAGCACAGTACGTCCCAGAAACCCCGTCGCACCTGTAATCAGATATTTTTCAAACATCCTATCGCCTCCAAAATGAAAGACAGATGTTGATTATCTTTCACATCTCCAGTATAATAGAGACAGCCACAAAGGGCAACCGTCAATGCCCCGCCGCGTGAAAAAAAACCGACACACACGGCGCAACTGTCGCCAATAAGTGTGAATTTTTTGTGAAGAGATGATATAAATGAGCAGGACAGACGCGAGAATCCGCTACACGCAGAGCGTGCTCAAGCAGACGCTTTTATCGTTTCTGCAGGAAAAGCCCATCAACAAGATCACCGTCAAGGAGGTCTGCGAACGGGCCGAGCTGAACCGCGCCACGTTTTACGCCCACTACAGCGACTGCTTTGCACTGCTGGAGAGCATCGAGGAGGACCTGCTGGAAGCGTTTCAGCAGTCGCTGAAGCTGGTGGATTCCTTTGACGTGACCGCGCTGATCGAGGCTATCTATACGATGATCGAGCAGCAGCAGGAGGCCTGCCGCGTGCTGATCTTTCAAAACGCCTGCCCGACTACTGGAAACAGCACCTGCATCGCGTAACGGAGGCGGAGCTGGAAATGCTCTACACCCATCTGTCCAACGGGCTGATGCACGTGGTTGTGGAGGGCTACGAAAAATACAGCCGCGAGGAAGTGGTTCGCTTCGTCAACCGCATCGTTCAGTGCAGCCTATCGCAGTTTCAGTAAAGAATCGCAAAAGCATGTGCCTATCTGCATGACAATCGGTTTGCGCAGGTTGTTGCCATGGTATATTTTCACTTCCTTCCTGACAGGGCGATGAACCCGCAAGAAGCTGTTTCAAAAGATTAAAGCAAGGCATGTCCCCTCGAGGAGAGCATGCCGTTTGCAATAAGGATGGTTTCGCTGCCATCGAAGCAGATTCCTGCCTGGTACATCAAGCATGCACGGGAGGGCGGAAACTGGTCGCGCCCTCCCGTCTGTTATGCACTGTGGAGAATCAGAAAACCAAAATGAGGCAAAGCACCCGGGTAGGGCTTGCGTCTGTCGTGAAGTCCAGCGTAAAGGTTGCTTCGTCGCCGTTCAGTGTGTGGGAAAGCACTGTTTCCGTGCCGTCCGCATCCAGCAGCATCAGCGTATAGCCGTCCAGCAATGCCGCGGGCAGAGAAATCTCCACCTGTCCCGTGGGTTGGGTCAGTCTTCCGCCATACTCAAAGCCCACGCTCAGCATGCGCTCGCCGTTTTGCAAATCGCCGATGCGCAGCACCAGCTCGCCGCAGACGGGGCAGAGCGTGAAATCATAAACCTCCGCGTCCTTGAGCAGCAGGCGGCAGGCAAGCGGCTCGCAGAGAGCCTTTCCCGTATGCCTGCAGCCGTTTCGCCGGCAGTCGGCGCTGCTGGTAGCGTCGCCGTACCAGTGGCCGTGGCTGGAAACAACGGCGTCGATATAGCTGGCCTTGCAGCGGACGCAGGTATGCAGGATATGCCCCTCCTTCGTGCAGGTGGGCTGAACCGTGTGGGCTTCATAGGAATGTCCCAGCGCACCAATATCCCGATAGGTGCTGTAGTCGCAGCGGGAGCAGGTATAGTAGGCGCTCCAGCCCTTTTCCGTGCAGGTGGGGCTTTCACCTCGTCATGACGCTCCAGATCGTGGTTGTTCGGATCGATATCGCCGCTTTCAAAAGTGCTCGGCGTCTGGTAGCCGCAGTCGGAACAGACCCTGTAATACACGGTCGGAGATACGCAGGTGGCCTCGAACTTCAGATACCGGGCGTCGGGCTGTTCCATGAACGAATGGGAAGTTCTGCTCCCCGCCTCATTACAGTAGATACAGGCGCGCCAGTGCTTGTCGGGATTGCTCGACCAGGGCCGCTAAGAATGACTTTCAGCAGATTCCCGATGACCTGACCCATCATCGCCTTGCCGGCCTGTCCCTCAGCGCGGATGATGTTGGAGTAGCAGTTGGCAATCAGGACAAACGGTCCGGAACAGCTGACGATGACCAGATAGGTTTTCGCATAGTCCCAGGTTTCCGCACTTGCGCCGATCAGGGCAAGAATCTGATCCATAAAAATCAGGAACAGCGCGGACATCAGTACGCCGACGGCAACACAGCTCCACATGCAGAAGGAGCAGACTTTTTTTCGCGTAGTCCCTCCGTCCCTCACCCAAGGCGCGGGAAATCACCGATGTGCCGCCGATGCCAAAGACCGTTCCCACAGACATAAACAGCAGGAAAATCGGTGTGGCAAGGGAGACAGACGCTACCTGCAGATCGTCATGGGTCTGCCCGATGAAGAAAGTATCTGCCAGATTATAGATCAGCACCATGAGTATCGCCGCCATTGCAGGCAGTGCGTTTTGTAAAACCGCTTTGCGGATCGGTGCTTTCGCAAAGACTTCTATTGACTTATTATCTTCCATAACATCCTTCAATTATGATAGTACGCTATCGTTTTACTCTAAGCGAAACCCGCCAAGCGCAGCGGGTGTTCGCTTCATATTTTCAGCTGCTCTTGCCAAAAGCTGATTGAATAAGACTTTTTCATCCTCGGAAAAGCCGTGCAGCAGCATTGCTTACATCTGTATCACCATAGTTTTTCTTATCTCTGGCAGTGTAGTCGTTCATCGCCCGTTTCAGTGCAGCCGCAATGCCGACATAATCAACAACCAAACCGCCTTCCTTGTCTTTGAAGACACGATTGACACGGGCGATAGCTTGCATCAGGTTGTGTCCTGCCATCGGCTTATTAACATATTGATGAAATGGTGCGAAAGAAACTGTCTGATCTGCTAAAGATGAAGAAAGTAAGCATCCGCAAGAGCAGCGCTCCATGACAACACAGCCTCCCCACATGCCATCCCGACCTGCCCGACGTGCAAATGAACCGGAGAAGGAGGACATCAAGATGAATATCGTTTCTGTTTTACTGGTTGCCGCACTGCTGAACTTCTTCTTTCTGCCCGCTTCCGCTGAAGCATACGACAAACCGCCACGGATATTGTCCGCATATTTGATGCCAGATTCCCATCAAACGCAGATCAGGCAAACACCAAGCCGCACCAATCTGGACGAGCGGCTGCGCACCGTAACCGAGCTGGTGAAGGAGCGCTGCGGCATATCCGACCGCTACACCGACTTCAGCGGCGATCAGAGCGTGGAGGGCGGTAAGGTTCGCTGGCATCTGCACTGGTGGGACGAAAGCGGTACCGCCAGCGTTTCCTGCGACGACGAAGGCTATCCCTATCAGTTTTCCTGCCATGAAAACAAACTATGGGAATATGAGCCCTATTTCGCGCCCCGGGTTCCCAATAATGCGAAAAGTCTCCGCGATGCTGCGCAGGCGTTCCTGAAAAACGCGCTGCGCGAAAACGAGGACTGCCGGATTGAGTTCCCCGAAAAGCGCCTGAATCTGAATCCCGGCGAGAGTGTTTACCTGAGAGGAGCGCTTCTCAGGGACGGGCGGAGGACGGATATTCGCTGTACGCTGGAGATCGATCCGAAGACAATGGCGGTGCGCTCCTTCTGGCGAAGCGACGACTGGTTGCGGCTGGCCGGAACAGATCGTCCGGAAGCCGTCGTCATCGATGAAAAGCAAGCGGACGAGCAGCTGAAGGGCGTCGTCCGCCTGACGCTCCAGTACGTGCCTGACGGCGAAAACCGGGCGGAGCTGCGCTATGTTCCGGAGGACGCCGGGCGCTGGACACTGCTGGCGGTTTCCGGAGAGATGTACGACCTGAACGCCGGCCGCAGCGGCGAATGGAACGCGATGGATACGCCCGCACAGGCGGAAGCAGACGCCGGAGAGAAGGGACTGACTCAGGCGGAAATCGCGGGCGCCGAAAAGCTGAAGGACGCCCTGCCGGAGGAGAAGCTGGACGCCGTGGCGCGGCACATGGCGGAGCTGGGCGTCACAGAGGACTATGCGCTGGAAAGTCTTCGATATAGAACGGAGGGCGAAAAGGTTACGGCGCAACTGACCTACCGGGCGGAGCTCCGCGACGCCCAGGACTGTCAGCGGCTGCTGGGCGCAGCGGAGGAAGCCGCCGAGGAGGTTTTCATGCGCCTTGAATACGGCGATCTGTTCCGCAGCGTCACGCTGGATGCGCATACCGGCGCGCTGCTTCAGATGGACAGCCACGGAGGCTACTGCTCCGCAGCCTACGAATTCGCCGACGACGCGGCAGACACCGCCCAAAGAAATGCGCTTCACTTTCTGGAAAAGTACCTTCCGGAGCATGCTCCACATATGTTTGTTTGCCCCGCCGTTCTCCCTACGCAGGATGGCTACTACAATTCCCGCGTTCAGATCCGCGCCGTGCGCTGCGAAAACGGCGTTCCATATCCGGCCAACGCCGCTTATCTGAACGTCAACATGGCCACGGGCTACATCGACTCCTACGCGCTGACCTGGACGGAGGAGGACATTGCTTTCGAACCCACCGAAGGGATTGTCGACGAGATGGCCGCATATGCGGCCTACTGTGAAGCCATGAACGCAGAGCTGTGCTGGCGAACGCTGCCCGCCGCGCAAGACCGAGGCGAAACGAAGCATTACCTCGCCCTGTGCTATGATCTGGTTTCCGAGCCGCAGATAGCGGCCGTCCGCGCCAGGGACGGAAGCCTTGTGACGACGGAAGCCGCGCCCCTGCGCTACGAATACGACGACGTGACCGACCACGCAGCCAACGAGCTGGCCGCCTACGGCGTGGGCATTCCTGGCGACCGTTTCCTGCCCGATCGGAAGATCACGAATCGGGAGGCGGCTTCGCTGCTGGTCAGCCTTGGAAATCCCAGCGCGTGGGATCTGGACGACGAAACATTGCTGATGTGCGCCCGGGAATACCGGCTCGTGCTGACGAAGGAAGACCTTGATAAGGATATGACCCGCGCGGAACTGGTGCGGGCGATCCTTTCCATGGCCGGCTATCACCGGGCAGCGGCGCTGACGGACGCGTTCCGCTCCTCCTTTACTGACGCTGAAATCTTCGGGGAAAATCTGGGATTCATCGCCCTGGCAGAGGCCATGGGCATGGTCAAGGCTGGCGATCCGGGCGACGTTTTCCGTCCCCGTGACGCGGCGACCCGGGGCGAGGCGGCAGAAATGCTCTGGCGATTCCTGAACCGCCCCTGACAGGATGCAGATTGTTATGGCAAGCGCACCGCCGCAGGCAGCTGCGCGTACAATGCCTCTCGCGCAGGTTGTGATCCTGCCGCAGCAGTCTGGGGGAAACCAGCTGTCCGGACGCACATTAGCAGGAAGCCCCTTGTCCATTTTGCGGACAAGGGGCTTTCGCGTCGTCAGTTCTTGCGAACCACCCACTTGTCAAACAGCGCCAGCAGACCGGGCAGGATCAGCAAAATGAGCAGGATGGCCGACAGGCAGCCGATGGACAGGGTTTGGACGATGGCCTCGATCGTGGGATTCTTGAACAGAGGGCCGACCAGCGCCGTGATCAGCACCATGATGGAGCCGGATGTGAGCACCGTATGGATGCTGCCCTGGTAGGCGGCAGCCAGCGCTTCCCTTACGCCCATGAGCTGCCGCGTCTCCCGGTAATAGCTGGTGTACAGAATACCGTAGTCGATGGTCGCGCCCATGAGGATGCACTCCACGATCAGCAGCGCCAGATAGTACATGGAGCCGCCGAAAGCGCCCACGGCGGATACCGTC
>SFGO01000126.1 GCA_004556545.1 Clostridiales bacterium | reverse complement strand
CTTGCCAACCTCGACCCCTACATAGGCTCCGAGCAGGGCGGCACCCGCCCTGTGGTCGTCCTGCAAAACAACACCGGCAACTACTACTGCCCCACGCTGTACGTCACGCATGGAAAGCCTCCTTGCACTTTGATGCACCCATCATACCCGGGCAGCGGCCGCGTGTCAAGAAAAAGAGCGCTTGCCAAACGGGGAAAACTGTGCTATGCTGTCACAACGCGTGTGCGCCGCTCGTTTACAGACTGTTTACAAATCGGCTGCAACCGCCGCGGCGGCGCTGCGTCTGTAAAGACAGCGCGGATGACCGCGCAGAACATTTTCCAGGAGGATCTTGCATATGAAAAAATGGATCGCAATGCTGCTTGCCGTGCTGACGGCAGTTTCTCTGACGGCCTGCGCCGCGAAAAACGGCGGACAGGAGACGGCGTCCGATATCCCGGACGCGCTGACGATTCTGGATACTGTCTGGGCAAGCTATTCCGAAGACGAAAAATTCCCGGCTGCGGGCGGCGATTATTCCGAAGAAAACATGACTGACGGCAAGCCCGGCAAGGTCTCACTCGAGAAGCCGTCGGAGATCGAATATCTGCTGACGCTCCCGGCCTCCGTGATTGAGGAAGCGGATGACGCAGCCTCGCTGTTCCACATGATGAACGGCAACACGTTCACCTGCGGCGTTCTGCATCTGAAGGATGCCGGCCAGCTGGACACGGCAGCCGGAGAGGTCAAGACCTATGTGATGAACACGCAATGGATGTGCGGCTTCCCGGACAAGCTGGTCGTCGCCAGCCTGGACGGCTATCTGATCTCCGTCTTCGGCGCAGAGGATCTGGTCGATACCTTCCGCGACAAGCTGCAGACTGCCTATCCCGGCACGCAGATCGTCTCTGACGACCCGATCGCATAACAACTTTGAAGTAAGGGGCTGCCATGCTGTTTTCAAGCGTTCCGTTTCTGTTTTATTTTCTGCCGTGCGTTCTGCTCGTCTATTTTCTGGTGCCGGGAACGCTGAAAAACGGTGTGCTGCTGCTCGCCAGCCTGTTGTTTTACGGCTGGGGCGAGCCGCGGTATCTGCTCGTGATGCTGGCGGCGATCGCGCAGGGCTATGTCTTCGGCCTGCTGATCGAAAAAAGCCGCGGAAAGCGGCGGGCCGGGCTTTATCTGGCGCTGTCGGTGCTGCTGAGTCTGGGGACGCTGGTGTATTTCAAGTACGCCGATTTTATGATCCGGAATCTCAACGCGCTGACGGGCCTGTCTGTCCCGCTGCTTTCGCTCGCGCTGCCGGTCGGCATCAGCTTCTATACCTTCCAGATCCTGAGCTATACCGTCGACGTGTACCGCGGGACGGTCCCGGCACAGCGGAACCTGATCGATCTGGCAGCGTATATCGCCATGTTCCCGCAGCTCATCGCCGGACCGATCGTCCGCTATTCCGATATCGCGCCGGAGCTGCGCAGCCGTACCCACATGCTTTCGGACGCGGCGGCCGGGACGCGGCGCTTCGTGCTGGGGCTGGCAAAGAAGATCTTGTTTGCCAATCTGCTTGGCGAGCTGGTGTCCGGCTTCCGCGCCTCGCAGGAGCAGACGGTGCTGTATGCCTGGCTGGGCGCGGCCGCGTTCACGCTGCAGATCTATTACGATTTTTCCGGCTACAGCGATATGGCAATCGGTCTCGGCCTCATCCTCGGCTTTCACTTTCCGGAAAACTTCCGCTATCCCTACTGCGCCGGCAGCATCACGGAATTCTGGCGGCGATGGCATATTTCCCTTGGCAGCTGGTTCCGGGATTATCTCTATATCCCGCTGGGCGGCAACCGGAAGGGGAAAGGACGGCAGCTGCTGAACATTCTTCTCGTCTGGCTGGCGACAGGCCTGTGGCACGGGGCGGACTGGACATTCGTTCTGTGGGGACTTCTGTATGCGGCGCTGCTGACGGTAGAAAAGCTGTTTTTGCTGCGCGGGCTGAAAAAGCTCCGCGTGCTCAACCATATCTATGTGCTGCTGTTCGTCACGCTCGGCTTCGTGCTCTTTGATGCGGACAGCATCCGCGATGCGGCCACGTCTGTCTGCGCGATGTTCGGCGGCGGAGGATTGCCGCTCGTCGGGCAGGAGAGCCTGTACGCGCTCAGAAGCGGTGCGGTGCTGCTCCTGAGCGCCGCGGTCGGCGCGACGCCGCTGCTGCGGCGGCTGATCACGGCCGCGCAGCAGAAAACGGCCGGACGGGCAGTGCTCGCCGTGCTGGAGCCGGTGGGTCTCTGCCTGCTGCTGGCCGTGTGTACGGCGTTTCTGGTCGACGGCTCGTTCAATCCGTTCCTGTATTTCCGGTTTTAGGAGGGCCCGCAATGGAAAAACGAAAAAACCTCGCCGTCGTCTGCCTGACGGCGGCCTTCCTGCTCGGCTTTCTGCTCTGGGGGCTTTGCAAGCCGGATGACACCGTCTCCGTCAGCGAACGGCGGAAGCTCGCGCAGAAGCCGGAGCTGACGCTCTCGTCGGTCCTGCGCGGTGAGTTCATGACAAAATTTGAGACCTACACGCTCGACCAGTTCCCGCTGCGGGACAGCTTCCGGCGGCTCAAAGCCGTGACGCTCCTGGACGTGCTGCAGGAAAAGGACAATAACGGCATCTACCTGGCCGACGGTTATGCGGCGAAGCTCGATCCGTCCATCGACGAAGCCTCCGTGCAGCACGCGGCGGACCGGTTCCAGCTCGTTTATGACCGCTATCTGGCCGGGACCGATGCGAAGGCCTTTGCGGCCGTCATCCCGGATAAAAACGCCTTCCTGGCCCGGCAGAACGGCTATCCGGCCTATGATCCGGCAGACCTATCCGCGCTGCTGGCACAGAGCATGCCGTATGCGTCCATGATCGACCTGACGCCCGCGCTGTCGCAGGACAGCTATTACCATACCGACCTGCACTGGCGGCAGGAGGCGCTGCTGCCGGTCGCCCGGACGCTGGCCGAGGCCCTCGGCGTGACGCTGACGGAGGACTATGAGACCATAACGGCCGATCAGCCCTTCTACGGCGTCTACTGCGGCCAGTCGGCGCTGCCGCTGAAGCCGGAGCCGCTGCGGTATCTGACGAACGACACGCTGCGCGGCTGCACGGTCTATGACTATGAGACCGGCAGCGAGCTGCCCGTCTACGATCTGCAGCAGCTGGCAGGGGAGGACGCGTACGCGGTCTTCCTTTCCGGCTCCAAAGCGCTTCTGACCATCACGAACCCGGCAGCAAAGACGGACCGGGAACTCGTCGTCTTCCGCGACTCGTTTGCCAGCAGCCTCACACCGCTGCTCGCCGGGGCCTATGCGAAGATCACGCTCGTGGATATCCGATACCTCCAGCCCGAGCGCCTCGGCACCTGGCTGACCTTCGATACCCAGGACGTCCTCTTCCTCTACAGCGCCCCCGTCCTCAACAGCAGCGAGACCATCCGCTAAAACAAAACAAGAGCCGCCCATCATGGGCGGCTCCTGCTGTATATGGAAAAGATCTGCTCTCAAGCGAACAATTGAGGATCGTCAAGTCAGATGCCGAGGAGGCGTTTGGCGTTGCCGCCGAGGATGGCGGCTTTTTCTTCGCCGGAGAGGGGCAGACGGCGGATGTGCTGCAGATCGTTCTGCGGGCTTCCCCAGTGGCAGTCGCTGCCGAACAGGATCCGCTCCGCGCCGAAGGCCCGGACAAGGGAAACAAAGGTCTCGTCGGAAAGCATCTGCCGGTCCAGCGGCAGCGCTTCGTCCCGCGGGGTGAGCGAGCCGAGGGAGAAGGACGTATCGAGCAGGGCAGACGTATCTGCCAGCAGTTCCTGCACCTGCTCCCAGCAGCGCCAGCACGAGCTTCACCGGACCGACCTGCCGCAGCGCACTGCGCGCCTTTTCCGGCGTGCAGCAGGCACAGCCGGGGAAGCCGATGTCATAGCCCGCGTGCATGACCACGATGAGACCGAGCGCACCGGCGCGCTCGAGAATGCGCAGGTATTTGGGGTCGTCCAAATCGATCTTCTGATAGGCCGGGTGGATCTTGACGCCGCGCATGTTGGCCGCGGCGAGGCGGTCGAGCTCCTGCTTCCAGTCTTCGTAATCCGGGTGGATGCAGCCGAAGGAGAACATATTTGTGACGAACGCGTGTTCGTTGTGCGCGGCGGGCAAGGCGGAAAAGGAGCTGCGGGGCGTAAAGCGCTACGTCAACATCTTCTACCGCATCTACAACGGCAGGCGCAAGCACGATATTCTTCCCATGAAGTTCTGACCGCCTGCACAGCTTCAATTCAACCATAAGGAGGTAATCCATGCAGGAAAAGCGGACAAAACCCGGCGAAAAAGCAAAACATGATCTGAATGAGAAAACGACCTATCGCTTCGGCAACAGGTCGTTTATTGTTGAACCGGTATTCAAGGAGGAGCCACAGAACACATTGGGCTGCGTTCTTCTGCGCCTGATGAAATCGGAATCTGCGGGGGCGTAGTCCCAGGCGGCGGGGCATATCTCCGCCGCATACATGACAACAGGGCGAGACAGTGATATACTTGTTGTGGAATACAAGTGTTGCTGTTCGGCTGCCCGGAAAGGAGGACTGCATGAAACAGTCGAATAACAACAAAAAATCCCGTGACGTGACCGCCTTTCTGTATGAGAGGCTTTCCCGTGACGATAACATGGACGGCGAGAGCTACAGCATAGGGAATCAGAAAAAACTGCTCATCAAGGTAGCAAAGGAAAAAGGCTACACGAACCTGGTTCATTTTTTTGACGACGGCATCTCCGGTGTTACGATGGATCGCCCCGGCTTTGCCGATATGATTCAGCAGCTGGAGCAGGGAAAAGCAGCGGCAGTGTTTGTAAAAGATCTCAGCCGCCTGGGTCGTAATTACATCGAGGTCGGCAGACTGACCGAGGAGTTCTTCCCCAATCACGACATTCGGCTGGTCGCTGTTTCGGACAACATCGACACCGACGAAGGTGAAAACGAGCTGGCTCCCATCCGCAATCTTTTCAACGAATGGTATGCGCGCGACATCAGCAAGAAGCGGCGCATCAGCAACAAGATCAAAGGCAATGCCGGCGAACCCATGGGGCAGCCTCCTTACGGGTACATCAAAGACCCTGAGAACCCCAAACGCTGGATCGTGGACGAGGAAGCGGCGCAGGTC
>SFGO01000125.1 GCA_004556545.1 Clostridiales bacterium | reverse complement strand
GCTTTCTTTGGTACTTTCTTTCGCGTCGAAAGAAAGTACTATCCCCCGTCGGGGCGGCAGCCCCATCCACTCGCGCCGGAGTCGGCGCGTCAATCCCCATCAAGGGGAATTTCTCGCGGCAAAGTTGTTGCCTAATGCTACTGGCAGGGGGCTTTCCGCTCGCCCCCTGCACCCCTTCGGGTCGCCACCTGAAGCAATAGAGCGCCCCATAGGGCTGCAATCCCTCTCCCCGCGCCGCACTCGGCGCGTCAGGCCCCGCCGGGGCAGGGGTATGCGCCTGCGGGCGCACCAAAGGGCTTTCCGCTCGCCCTTTGGAAACCTTCGGTTCGCCTCCCAAAGCAATAGAGCGCCCCATAGGGCTGCAAGCCCTTCTCCCGCGCCGGAGTCGGCGCATCAATCCCCTCCCCCTCGCCCCCTCCCCCAAATCAAATATCCTCAGAAAGGAGCCGCCTCTATGCCGACAGAAGTCTATGAAATAATAGCTCAGGGCGCACGGTACTGGTTCCTTTTTTTGATGGTTCTGATCGTGTGGCGCAGCTATCGCTGGTACCGGAAGGATCGCCGACAGTATAAAAAACGGCTGCGCCTTCTGCCGGATGCGGGCTATGTGGGCGAACTGGTCACGGTTCGCGGCAATGAACAGCTGCCTACGGGAACCATCCTGCCTGTGCCGTGGGAAGGGATCCTCGGCTCGGGACGGGGCTGCGATCTTTTCCTGCCCGCTCCGGGGGTCGCCCTGAAGCATTGCTGGTTTTCCTATGACCGGGAGGACGGCCTTCGGCTGGAACCCTACCATGGCCGTACCGTGCGGGTGGATGACCAAACGCAGACCGGCCGCGGGGAAAGGCTGAGCATGCACCATGGCTCCCGCCTGTTCGTGGGGGAGGTGGAGCTGCGGCTTCGGATGTTCGCGGGCTTCGAGACCGCCGCCCGGGCAAGGGTGCTGCGGGACGCGCCTCAGCCGGACGGCGGACAGATGGCAGGGTCGATCCCGGTCATGACGCAGGAGCAGTTCCTGCAATGGCAGCAGCAGTATAGGATGCAGGCCGCGCAGCAGACGATGCAGCAGCAGGCCTATTTCCAGTGGATGAGCCAGCAGTGGGCCGCCCAGCAGGCCGCGTTTCAGCAGCAGATGCAGCAAAGCGCAGCCATGCAGCAGACACCGCAGCCGGAAGCCCCGGCGGACGATTTTGTTTCGACTGAAGCTCAGACCGCCCCGGAACCGACCGCGCCCGTGGCGGAGCCTGAGTTTGATATGACCGCCCCTACGGTGGAGTTCCATACCGGCGAAAATTTCTATCCGCCGGAAATGACCGATGCGGAAGAAGCCGCGTGGCCCTACGCGCCGTGGCCGGAAGAAATGCAGGCCTTGTCTTCGGAGGATTTCCGTTCTTCCGGTGCCGATGACGATCAGACCGACGCAGCCGCGCCGCCCAAGAGCGCCTACGTGGGCGAGGACGAAGCGCAAAAAGCCAAACAGGCCTTCTGGGATCGTTATCTGGGAGGTGGCGCACGATGAAAAGAAGATACCGTCCGGGCCACGCGGAGCGTAAGCATCGCAGCCGCCCCGACCGCCGACTGTGCTCGGCCATGATGCTGTTTTTCTTCAGCGCCTTTCTGCTGATCTCTCTGAAGGGTGAGATCGCCTGGCAGGGCCTGGCCCTGAGCGTGATCGTTCCGGCGCTGATCTACGTGGCGACCATGTGGCTGCCCCGGTTTTTCCCGGCGGATAAGCTGCTGCTGTCCATCGCCAATTTTCTGTGCGCGCTGGGGGTGCTGATCCTCTATTCCACCGATCTGGACGGCGGAACCTCCCGCGGCATGCAGCAGGCCATGTATTACGGCGTGGGCATCGTGGTCATGCTGGGATGCATTATGCTGGTGCGCTATGTGCGGCGCTGGTCGTTCCTGATTTATGTGGTGATGGGCGGCGCGGTGCTGCTGCTGGCCCTGCCGCTGGCCATCGGTACAGAGCAGTACGGCGCGACCAACTGGATCCGGGTGGGCGGCATGAGCTTGCAGCCCAGCGAGGTGGTCAAGCTGGCCCTTCTGCTGATTTTGAGCTATTTCATGAGCCACCGGCGGCTGATTCCCTGGCTGGCGTTCTGCCTGTACTGCCTGGGCGTGCTGATGCTGCAGAAGGACTTGGGCACGGCGCTGATATACTATTTCACGGCACTGTTCATGTACTACGCCTATACCGGCAATCTGCTGATGACCGGCGTGGGACTGGTCGGCGCGGCGGGAGCTTCGGTGCTGGGCTATCAGATGTTCGCCCACGTGAAAAAGCGCGTGGCGATCTGGCAGAACCCGTGGATGTATTATGAGACTTCCGGCTATCAGATCGTGCAGATGCTGATGGCGATTGCCTCCGGCGGCCTGTTCGGCGTGGGGCTGGGGCTGGGCGCGCCCCGGGTGATTCCCGTCTATTTTACCGACTGCATTTTTGCCGTTATCTGCGAGCAGTTCGGCATTCTTTTCGGCGTGCTGGTGCTGGTGATGTACGTGATCCTGATCCTGCGCGGCTCGTCTATCGCCGTATCTGCCCGGCACAGCTTCCATGGCCTGCTGGCTATGGGAGCCACCTCCATGCTGGGTATCCAGACCTTCGTCATCATCGGCGGCGTATTGAAAATGATCCCCCTGACCGGCGTGACCATGCCCTTTGTCAGCTACGGCGGCACGTCCATGGTCAGCTGCATGGGCCTGATCGGCCTCCTGCAGGGCGTGGCCAGCGTGAATCAGGACGATCTGAGCTACGATTATGACATCAGCCGCTCCATTCAGGAAACGGACGAGTTGCCCGAAGCCTGACATATTCCGCATGAGAAAGGAGACGAAACAGCCATGAAACAGCAGCGGTTCCGCTATCGCATGCTGGCCTTTCTGACCATCGGCCTGCTGGTGGCCGCCGGCGTTTACGGTGTGTATTCCGTCTCCACTTACGGAAGCCGCTGGTTTGCCAACGCCCGGAACACCCGCTACCAGACCGCCAAGAAAACGGTGGTGCCCGGCGATATCATCGACCGCAACGGCGTGGTGCTGGCTACGTCGGACACGGACGGCAACCGGGTCTACCAGAGCAATGTGAAAAGCCGCAGCGCTATCGTTCACCTGCTGGGGGATAACGAGGGCAGCGTGGCCAACGGCGTGGAGTCCTTTCAGGCCAACTATCTGCTGGGCTTCGAAACCAGCCTTTCCGAACGGGTGCTGGCGCTGATCAAAGGAGAGACCCGCCGGGGAGACGACCTGACCCTGACGGTGGACAGCAAGCTGTGTACCGCCATCGTGCAGGCCTTTGTGGATCAGAAGAGCAGCCACGGCAAGGCAGGCGCGGCAGTGGTCATGAACTACCGAACCGGCGAGCTGCTGGCGCTGGTCAGCGTGCCGGTCTTCGACCCCATGAACATCACGGAAGAAGTGAAGACCAGCACGCTCCATCCCTTCTGGAATCGGGCGACGCAGGGCACGCTGCCGCCCGGCTCCACGTTCAAGATCGTGACGGCTGCCTCTGCGCTGGAAAACTGGCCGGACGCGGAGCAGCGGGAATTTCACTGCACCGGCGCGACGCAGGTGATGGATCAGCTCATCCGGGACTACGGCGGCGCGCAGCATGGAGGCATTACGCTGGCCCGGGCCTTCCGCGTCAGCTGCAACAATACCTTCGCCCAGACGGCGCTGCTGCTGGGCGACACGGCGCTGCGCAAGACGGCGGAGCAGTTCGGCTTTAACGACAATTTCCTTTTCCGGGATGTGGTGGTGGAAAACAGCACCTATCCCACGAAAAACCGTACCGATCTGGAAATCGCCTGGAGCGGCGACGGCCAGAGTCAGGTATCGGCCACGCCGCTGCATATGTGCATGGTCGCGGCAGCCGTGGCCAACGACGGCGTGATGATGGAACCCCGGCTCCTTTCCCGGGTGGAAAGTCCGTCGGGCGTGGTGCGGCTGCGCTATTCCCAAAAGGTCTATGGGCAGGCCATGTCCGCCGAAAAGGCGCAGAAGCTGGACGGCTACATGAAGGACGTGGTGAAGAACGGCACCGGCACAAAGGCGCAGGTGGACGGGCTGTCCATTGCGGGCAAGACCGGCAGCGCCGAAAGCTCCAACAACGGTCAGGCCGTGACCCACGCCTGGTTCGTGGGCTATCTGGACAGCGAAACGGCCCCCTATGCCGTGTGCGTCATGGTAGAGGAGGGCGGCTCCGGCGGCAGCGTAGCGGCGCCCATTGCGGGAGAAATCTTCGCCTATCTGGGAAGGATGGGGCAATGAAGCAATGAAGCGGCTTACGTCCATCCTTGGGGCTTTTCTGATGCCCCAGAACAGCACGTGCCATTTATGCGGCGCCTTTCTGGAAACAGGGGAAACGCTGCTGTGCGCCCGCTGTCAGGGACTATTGAACTATGGCCGAATCGAGTCCTTTGAGGCAGTGGCCGCGCTGGATGAAAACTGCCCCGTCGTGTCCGCCTACTGGCATGAGGAAGAAGCGCGGGAACTGGTGCTTCAGCTGAAATTCGGCCACGACCGGGCGGCGGCGCTTCCGTTGGCGCAAGGCCTGTGCGCGGCTTATCTGGAGCAGAAGCGCTTTCTGCCGGAGAATCCCACGGTGATCCCCGTCCCCTCCCACCCGGAACGGGTGCGGGAGCGGGGCTATGCGCAGGCCGAGGTGCTGGCCCGAAATTTTTGCGAAATGACCGGGCTTCCGCTGGACACGCAGGGGCTCATCCGGGTTCGCGGCGGTTCTCAGGTGGAACGGAACCGGGCCCAGCGGCTGACGGCCATGGAGGGCGCTTTCGCCGCCGTCCGGGACTTTACCGGCGAGAAGATCCTGCTGCTGGACGATGTGTACACCACCGGCGCGACGGCGCTGGCCTGTGTGAAGTGCCTGCGGGCCGCCGGGTGTGCGGAAACAGCGGTTTTAACGGTGTGCCGGGCGTAGCCCCGGCTCAGAGTGTCAAAAAAGTGGAGGTGCAGGAGGCACTGCCTCCTGCCGGGGTTATAGGGGCAGAGCCCCTAACCCTTGTGTGCCGCCGTTGCCCGCAAACCAGCGCAGCGCTGTTTGCGGGCAACGGCGGCCAACTTGGGGTTTTTCGACAGGCTGCGGGGACTACGGCAGTAGTCCCCGCTCGTTTCGTGTCACACCTGCGGGTCGCTAACCGCCTACGGCGGTTGTGCCCACTGGGCGACGGTGAACTTTTCAAATTCTATTTGAAAAGTTCAGTCTGCCAAAGGCAGACCGGGTTGCCCAAGGGCAACCCGCCT
>SFGO01000124.1 GCA_004556545.1 Clostridiales bacterium | reverse complement strand
ACCCCCATCGCCATCGAGCAGGGCCTCCGCTTCGCTATCCGCGAAGGCGGCCGTACCGTCGGCTCCGGCGTTGTTGCCAAGGTGATCGAGTAATTTCGAAGCTGACAACAGCATCGTTTCAAACAGCCCCACGTTCGAAAGAACGTGGGGCTGTTTGTGTGAAAAAGGCGTTCTGTTTGTATGAAACAGAACGCCTTTTCGTCTTACGGGCGGTCAATAACCGCCACAGCCGCCGCCATGCCGCCTTCATGGGTCAGACTCAGAAAAACGCTTCCGCCGCCCATGGAGCGCAGCCGGTCCGCTGCGGCCCCGGTCAGTTTATAGCAGGGCGCGCCATTTGTATCGTGGCATACGCCGATTTCCCGCAGGGAGATGCCGCTGCTCAGGCCGATGCCCATGGCTTTCAGCAGGGCTTCCTTGGCGGCGAACATGGCGGCGGCGCTTTGCGCACCCACGCTGCCCCGCTGCGCAATGTAGGCCTGCTCTTCCTCTGTATAGTACCGGGAAAGAAAATTCGCGTGAGCCGCTATCGCCTTTTCAATGCGCTCCACCTGACATAGATCGATTCCCAGCCCGATCATGCGTGCTGTACCGCCCAGATCGCATTCTGCACCGCGCGGGCCGTCACTTCCGCCGCGGCGGCGCAGAGCTGCACCGGGTTCACGTCCGCGTCAATGCGGCCGGTGCCCAGCGCAAAGACGGTGTCGCCGTCCATCTGGGTATGCACCGGGCGGATGGTGCGGGCATAGCCGTCGTGGGCGCAGGTGGCCATGCGCAGGGCCTGTGCCTTGGTCAGCACCGCATCCGTAGCGACTACGCCGATGGTGGTGTTCTGACCGGAGGGAGTGCCGATCTTCAGCATTTCCGGGATCGGCGCGCTGCCGTAGAGCAGGTTTTCGCACAGCACCGGCTTGCCGTCGGCCAGATGGCCGCAGGCCAGTACCTTACCGGTATTGGCTTCGTAAACGTCGCCGCAGGCGTTGACCGCAACGATGGCTCCCACGGTCACGCCGCAGCTCAGCGTGATGCTGGCCGTGCCGATACCGCTGGGCGCGGGAACCGTTCCGGGAATCAGCTTGCCCACCGTCGCGCCCGTCCCCGCGCCGAACGCGCCCTGACGGACTTCCTTGCCTGCCTGTTTACAGGCTTTGTAGCCCATATCCGCATCCGGACGGACGTGCGCATCGCCGACCTTCAGGTCGAACAGCACCGCCGCAGGAACGATGGGCACCTTGCAGACCCCCATGTCCACTCCGGCTCCATGCTCCTCCAGAAAGCGCATAACGCCGGTGGCGCTGTCCAGTCCGTAGGCGCTGCCGCCGGAAAGCACCACGGCGTTGACCCGTTCCACCGTGTTTTCCGGCTTGCAAAGGTCGGTTTCCCGGGTGCCCGGAGCCGCGCCCCGCACATCCGCGCCCATGACCGCGCCGTCGTGACTGCAAAGCACGACCGTTACGCCCGTCTTGGCCGCGTCGTTTTGAGCCTGCCCCACGCGGATGCCATGCACTTTGGTAATGCTGCCTTCAAAAAGCTGATTCATGTGAAAACCTCCTTTATCAATTTCAAAATGGATGGGAATAAGGGATTGCGGGAGAGTCGTTTTTTTGCTGCCCATGAGAAGAAACTCCGGGCGCTCAAGTTCCCTCCGCATACCCCATCAGCCCCCGGACGGACACGTCGCCGCAGACAACGGTGCGGAGAACGCCGGAACCGTCCCGAACGAGGAGCGAGCCGGAAGCATCCATGCCTTCCGCCTGACCGATGTATTCTTCCGTGGGCGCAATGACCCGCACGGCAGAGCCGATCGTCACCGAGCGGGCGCGGTATTCCGGCAGGATGGCCGGAAGTCCGCCTTCTTCCAGACGGTCAGCGGCCTTTTCAGCGGCTTCCAGAAACGCCGTCAGCAGCTCCCGCAGGATCACCGGTTCGGCGTCGGGGTTCTGCCGCTGCTTTTCCAGAAAAAGCGACGTGGCGGATGCGGCCAGCTCCGGCGGAAAGGCTCGCTGGTTTCCGTTGAATCCTACGCCCATAATAACGCAGAGCCGCCCCGCCGGGTCGAAAGCGCCCTCGCAGAGAATCCCCACGCATTTCCGTCCGCCGATGACAACATCGTTGGGCCACTTGATCCCGGCTTTCAGCTCAGGGCAGACCTGCTCGATGGCCTGTGCAGCCGCAACTGCCGCCCCCAGCGTGCAGAGGGAAATCTGTTCCGGGGTCAGACGGGGCTTGAGCAAAAGCGAGACGGGCAGGGTTTCGCCTGCCGCCGCCTGCCAGACCCGCTGCAGGCGGCCTCGTCCGGCACTTTGAAAATCGCAGACCGCCACGCTGCCCGCAGGCGCGTCCGCCCGGGCCAATTCCTTCAGCAGGGTGTTGGTGGAAGGAATCTCCTCCCGGTAGATCACATCGCCCTTGCCCGCCCAGCGGGTGTTCAAATGTTCCTTCAGCCATTGGGCCGAGGGAAGCAGACGGGGAGACTCGCTCATTTTCCGGCCTCCTCCGGCTGGGACGCAGCCTTCTTTTTGCGTTTGCGGTAGCGGTCTTCCTCGCTGAAAACGCAGCCGCAGTATTTCTGCATGTACAGACCCAGCTCCCGTGCCTTGTCCTGCCCCTGACGGAACCATGGCCGGAAGTCCCGGTATAAAAGCTCCACCCCGTACCGGGTCGCTTCTTCCTCCGCCACCTGCCGCAGCAGCTCGTGGTTCTGGTAAGGGCTGACAAACAGCGTGGTGCAGATGTGGCTGAAGCCGTTTTCCGCGGCATAGCGGGCAGTCGGCTCCAGCCGCATGCGGTAGCACTGGACGCAGCGACCGTCGATATCATCCGCCACGGTCTGCACAAAGGGACGCAGGCCGTAATCGCCGTGAAGGATCAGCTCCAGCCCGATGCTTTTGGCATAGTCGGTCAGGCAGTTCTTTCGGCTTCGGTATTCGGTGTAGGGGTGAATGTTGGGATTATCCCAGAAGCCCACCGGCTCAATGCCCTCCTGCCGGAGGGTCTCGATGCACATAATGGAGCAGGGGGCGCAGCAGATATGCAGGAGCAGTTTCAAAAAAGTCCTCTCCTTTCTTCCCGCCTATTTCTTCCAACATGATAGCACAATCGTCAACCCATTACAAAGAAGATTTTGTTTTGGGGCAGTTTATGGTATAATCGAAAGGAAAACACGGAGGGAGAGATCGTTTTGCGCAGAAAGGGATGGGTCTTATTTCTGGCGGCGCTGCTTCTTTTGGCGGAAATTCCGTCGGCTGCCGCTGCGGCGGATCTGACCGCCTATTTTGAGGAAGCCCGCGCGGCTTTGGAAACCCCGGCTCAGCAGGCCTTGACGGACGGCGTTTGGGAGCTTCGCACCGGCGAATCGGCGCCCGCGCCTTTTGTATCCACGGAAGTCATTCCCTACGACGAACAGGCGGAGCGGCCCCTGCCCGCCCCGGAAGGCGAGCTGTCCGCAGGGGATGAGAGCGTTCTGGCTGTTTCGGAGGACGGCAGGGTCACGGCTCTTTCGGCGGGCGAAACCACGCTAACGTACCGCGATGCCAATGGGGAACAGGTGCTGAAGGTCACTGTTGCGGATGACGCCATGCCGCAGCTGATCCGCAATTATCTGTATGTGCTTCGCCGGGAGTTTACGGAGGTGCAGCGCGCCCGTCTGCCCAAGTACAACAAGTATGCCAAGTGGTATTACCGCAAGAAGAACGAGGTAGGCTGGTGCTCGGTCTTCACCATTTACTGCGCCAATGCCGCCGGGGCAGAGCCCGTCAAAAAGGGCGAAGTAGATCTGGAAAACCCGCCGGAGGTGCAGTTCCTTCGGGAAGGACAGGTGGGCAACCAGTACGACGGCTTTATGGACATGGGACGCTTTGCAGGCGTGCCCAAGCCGGGCTATCTGGTGATCTACGCGGACATGAGCAACGAATACCGCACCGTTCATATCGGCTCTGTGGTGGAGGTGGAAGACCGGGGCGACGGCGTGTACGCCGTTACCACCATCGAGGGCAACATGTCCAACTCGGTCAAGAGCTACTCCTACCTGTACGACAGCAAGGCGGACAATCATCTGGTAGGCGTGGAAAAAGGGCTGCGCCTGCGCAGCAACATGGCCGAGCGTCCCGAAGCGGAGCAGACCGATCCGCTGATCCAATACGCCCTGCATACAGACCACTGGTCCGTCTTCGGCTTCTGCCAAACATGGTAAGGGCAAAGCGGGAATTTTTGGAAAAAGCCGTTTCGCCAGCTTGTTTTTCGGAGAAAATAGAAGAAGGCTGAAAAGCTTCGATGACAAGGAGGAAAAAGAAATGAAAGCATTGCAGGGAACCAAAACGGAAGCCAATCTGATGACGGCCTTTGCCGGGGAAAGTCAGGCCCGGAACAAGTATACCTATTATGCGTCCAAGGCCCGGAAGGACGGCTATGTGCAGATCGCGGAGATCTTCGAGGAGACCGCCGCCAACGAGAAGGAACACGCCAAGCTGTGGTTCAAGCTGCTCCATGGCGGCGAAGTGCCCTCTACTGAGGTCAATCTGGAAGACGCGGCCAACGGTGAAAACTACGAGTGGACGGATATGTACGCCCATATGGCGGAAGAAGCCAGGCAGGAGGGCTTTGATGAGATCGCCCGACTGTTTGAGGGCGTGGGAGCGATCGAAAAGACGCACGAAGAGCGCTACCGCAAGCTGCTGGCCAACGTGCGGGAGGGGCTGGTCTTCAGCCGGGACGGCGACCGCATCTGGGAATGCGGCAACTGCGGCCACATCGTCATCGGCCCCAGCGCGCCGGAGGTCTGCCCGGTCTGCCGCCATCCGAAAGCCTATTTCAAGCTGAAGGCCGAGAATTATTAAATGGATGAATTCAAAAGCGCTTCGGGGCGCAGCAGACCCGAACAGGGAGCGGCGCTTCCGAAGCGTTTTTTCAAAGAAAAAAGTGAAACAGAGTGTCAAAAAAGTGGAGGTGCAGGAGGCACTGCTGCCACTCAATCGTCGCAGGGACTACTGCCGTAGCCCCCGCTCGTTTCGTGACACACCTGCGGGTCGCTAACCGCCTGCGGCGGTTGTGCCCACTGGGCATCCACTTTCCTCCGGTGCCTGCCGGGGTTATAGGGCGGCGAGAAGGAGCGCGCATCCAGTGGATGCAGCTGCCAAAGGCAGCTAGCGACTGACAGCCGTCAACCGAAACGAGGATTTGGCACGGCAGTGCCAAAGACGACAATTGAGGTTGCGGAACGGAGCCCCTAACCCTTGTGCCGCAGCACTTTCCCCGCAAACCAGCTTAAGGGT
>SFGO01000021.1 GCA_004556545.1 Clostridiales bacterium | reverse complement strand
CGCAGGTGTGTCACGAAACGAGCGGGGACTACGGCAGTAGTCCCTGCGACGATTGAGTGGCAGCAGTGCCTCCTGCACCTCCACTTTTTTGACACTCTGACGAAAGCCATGCTTTCGGTTTCATCCTTCTTTTCCGTCCTCATTATAAAAAAAGCGAGGATTCCTGAGAAGTCTCGCTTGGTTCATGGGTGTATACTTTCGGGTTATATCAGCCGTACAATTCCTGCCCCACGGTCTTTGCGGCGTCCAGAAACCGCTGCACCACCGGCGAAGGATTCGGGGAATGAAGAATGCCGAAGGGAATGCTGTAGTCCCACTCCATCGGTATGCTTTTGAGCAGCGGATGCACGTTTGCCCAGCCGGGGACGGAAAGCAGTACATTGCTGCTGCTTTCGCAGCGATTGAGAATGTCCATGTTGTAAAAATCAAAATCGATGATGTGAATCTGCGGGTGATGCTGCCAGAGATCATCCCGAAGCTGATCGACGTAGTGGCTCCAGCCCCGGTGCATCAGCATCAGATTTTCGCCGTACAGATCGGAAAGCCGCAGATGATCCTTCTCCGCCAGACGGTGATGAATGGACACCGCGCACTGAAAAGGCACGCGCACCAGCTCCAATCCTGCGCAGCCGCGCAGCGCGAGCATGGTTTCATCAAAAATACCGCCTACAATATCGATGTTCCTGCCCAGATTCCCCAAGATTTCCCGAGCGTTTTCCAGCGTGTTTTCAAAGGGCACAATCTGGAATTTCACGTTCGGGCAGACTTCATTGACCTTCGTCCACAGCTGCATCAGAAGCTGGGCGGGCGTCATGGGCGACGAGCCGACGCGAATGACATTGGTGTCTTCCAGCATGGCATTTTTGGCCCGCGCCACCGAATCCTGACAATAGTGAATGATGTATTTGGCGTCCTGATATAGACTGCGCCCGGCCTTGGTCAGCGTCAGCCCGCGATGGGTGCGGTCAAAGAGCTTCACCCCCAGCGATTCCTCCAGCAGGTTGATCTGCTTGATGACGGCGGTCGGCGTGATGTAGGCTTCCTCTGCGGCCTTGCTGAAGCTGCCCGCGTCGGCTGCCCGCAAAAAGGTTTCCAGCTGCGGATTATACATGAATGTCCGCCTCCTTCTTTGGGGGAATCCTATCCATATTGTATATTGTATTCCGGAAGCATTGCTTTGGCAAGCATTATAACGTTCGGGTATATGCTCATCAACCAACCGGCACTTCCGCAAAGAGCAATGGGGCCTTATAATGCAGCCGTCGGAATCAAAAAACGCCCGAGAAAGAAAGGTCCCTATGGACACAGGAAGGAGAAATCCACATGAAAAAGCGGATCGCCCTCGTACTGACCCTGATGTTTACGCTGACCGCCTTCGCCGCTTTTGTGGAAGCTTCCGAAGCGACTAAAGCAGCCGCGCCGAGCAAAACGCTGGTCGTCTATTTTTCCGCCACGGGCAGCACTGAGCGTATCGCCCATATGATCGCCGCAGAGACGGAAGCGGATGTGTTCGTCATTACCCCCGAAGAGCCTTACACCGACGCCGATCTGAACTGGACGGACAGCAATAGCCGCGTTGTTTTCGAGCATGAAAATCCCGAAGCCCAGAACGAAGTGGCGCTGACCGAAATCACCCCCGAAAACTGGGAGAACTACGACACCGTTTACATCGGCTACCCCATCTGGTGGGGCATTGCCGCATGGCCGGTCAATCAGTTTGTCACCGGCAACGATTTCACCGGCAAAGCCGTGATTCCCTTCTGCACCTCCGCCAGCTCCGGTCTGGGGCAGAGCGGCGAGCTGCTGGCCGAGGCGGCGGGCACCGGCGCTTGGCTGGAGGGCGCGCGTTTCTCTTACGGCACGGAAGAAGCCGATGTACAGGAATGGGTGCGCGGCCTGACGGATGCCGTCGCGCAGGCGATCAACGCACAAAAAGCACAGGAAGAATAAGAAAAAACATTGGGCGGAGGCGCTGAGAAAGCGTCTCCGCCCAAATGCTGAAAAAGGAGAAGCGAATGATAACGGCTTATAACGCCGCTTCGAGCCGGAAGGCCTGCCCTGCCTGAACGCCTGCGCTCAGCGGCTCTTTAAGGTAATCAGATGAATCTGCGGCCGGGCGAACAGACGCACCGGCGCGCCGGAGGTGCCCACGCCGTTGCTGACGAGAACGGCGGCGCGGTTTTCCTCCAGCCAGCCGCTCATGTACCGGGAGCCTACGTCCGTTTTGAGGTTGAAAAAGGGCGATTTGCCAAGAAAGCTGATCTGTCCGCCGTGGGTGTGGCCGAAAAGCGCCAGATCGAACCAGTGATTGTCGCCGTCGCTGCTGCGGGCCTTGAGCATGTCGGGCAGCAGGTCGGGGGTGTGGCCCGCGAAAATCACAAAATCGTCGGACTTGACCTGAGCGGCCACGCCCGCCACGTCCGGGTATCCGTTGTAGTAGTCATCCACGCCTGCAATATAGAAATAGGTCTGCCCGCGCTTGACCGCGGCAACGTTGTTCACCAGCGGGATAATGCCCCGGCCCTTGATGGTGCCGATCAGCACGGAAAGATTGCTCTCCGGCTCGGTGCGGTCGTGATTGCCCAGCACAGCGTATACGCCGATCCGGGCGGAAATGGAGGGCAGATTTTCAAAAAAGGCAATGGCCCCGTCGCTGTCCTCGGCGTAGTCGCCGCCCAAAATGACCAGATCGGCGCTGAGGCTGTTGATGGTCTTGACCAGCTCGTTGACCCGGCTTTGGGAAAACCAGCGGCCCTGATGAATATCCGTGGCGTAGACGATTTTCAGGCTTTTCAGATTGGCGGGCAGGTTGGCTACCTGTACGGTGTGTTTGTCCACCGTCAGCATAGTCGCTTCGATAAAGGGATAAATGCACAGCGCCAGAAGCGCCAGCGCCACCAGCGTCAGACGGATGGGAAAATGCCGCCGCTGGGGTTTGCGATAACGGTAATGATATTTCGGCAAGGGAGGAACCTCCTTCCATCGAAAACTGGGAAGCCCCGTAGGAGTTGGCCGGGCATTGACAGAGGGACCCGTTCATTGTACACTTTTTGGAAAGCATGCACAAGGGGGAAGGCGTATGAAAACCGGCACTGGAAAAACTTTCCGGCCTATCGGGCCGACGACCTATCTGAGCCCGATTCCGGCGGTGATGCTGGGCTGCGCCGACCCGGAAAACGGCCATGAGGCCAATCTGATCACCGTGGCGTGGACAGGCGTGGTCTGCACCAAACCGCCCATGGTTTCCGTCAGCATCCGCAAAAGCCGCCTGAGCCACGAGATCATTCGGCAATCCGGGGAATTCACCCTGAACCTGACCGGCCGCGCCCTGTGCCGGGCAACGGATTTCTGCGGGGTCAAAAGCGGCCGGGACGTAAAAAAGTTCGAGGCCTGCGGCCTGACGCCCATTCCCGCGCCGCCGCTGGCTCACGCGCCCGCTGTGGCGGAAGCGCCCGCTCACCTGTGCTGCCGGGTGAAAAGCGTACAGGAGCTGGGCAGCCACGACCTGTTTCTGGCGGAGGTGGCGCAGGTCTACGTGGCGGATGAGTATTTTACCGAGTCCGGCTCTATCCGGGAGGAGGACATGGAGCTGGTCGCGTATGTCCACGGCAAATACTGCGCCGTCGGAAAGCCGCTGGGCTTCTTCGGCTATTCCGTGGCCTCGCCGGACGCTTTGAAACGGCGGAAAAACCAAAAACTTTCTTCCAAAGGGAAGGAAAAGAAAGGGTGATTGGATGGCCTACGAACTGCTGATGGCCGATGCGGACGGCACGCTTTTCGATTTCGACGCCGGGGAGCAGAAGGCGCTGACCGCCTTATTTGCCCACTTCGACATTCCTGCGCGGGAAGAATTTTTTCAGACCTATCATCGGGTGAACCGGGAGCAGTGGAGCCTGCTGGAACAGGGCCGGACGACCCTGCCGGAACTGCAGGTGGCGCGCATGGCCAACTTTCTGGCAGCCGTCGGCCTGCACCGCTCCCCGGAGGAAATGCACCTGTTTTTCCGGGATCAGCTGAGCCGCCAGAGCATTCTTCTGCCGGGGGCGGAGGATTTCTGCAAACGGGTAGCCGCGCAGATGCCCATCTGTCTGGTGACTAACGGCGTGGCGGTCATCCAGCATGCCCGGTTCGATCATTGCACGATTTCGCCCTATCTGAGCGGCCTGTTCATCAGCGAGGAGCTGGGCGCGGCCAAGCCGGACCCTGCCATCGTGTGGGCGGCGCTGGGCCGCATGAATGTGGCCCCGGAAAAGGCGGTCATGCTGGGAGACAGCGCGGCGGCGGATATCCCCGCAGCCAATGCCGCCGGGGTGTTCAGCATCCTGTTTACCAATGGCCGTCCCGCTCCGACGGAGCATGGAGCCTGCGCGGCGGCCCGCAGCTATGAAGAAGCGCTGGCGCTGATCCTCGGCTGAAAAGCGCGCGGATTCACCGCTATACAAACCCTGTTTTCCTGCTTATAATAGAAGGGGAACGGGGTTTTGCTGATGGGGAAGAACGAGAGAAACGATCAGAAAGGATCTGCTATTTTGAACGAAAAGGATGCTTTTTCGAACCGGCGGGAGCCGCTGGGCCGCAGGCCGATGTCTCCCGGACGGGCGCTTTGTCTGGGGTTTCTGGCGCTGATCCTGCTGGGCGGACTGCTGCTGACCTTGCCAGCCGCCAGCGCCGGGGGAGAATCCATCGGATTTTTGAAGGGGCTGTTTACCGCCACGTCCGCCGTATGCGTCACCGGTCTTTCGCTGATTGAGGCGGGGCGCGATCTGAGCCTTTTCGGGCAGATCGTGCTGCTGTGCCTGATTCAGGTGGGCGGGTTGGGCTTTATGGCCTTCGCCACGCTGGGCATGGTGCTGATCGGCAGGCGCATTTCGCTGCACAGCCGGATTTTGTTAAGCGAGTCCATGAACCAGAACGGCCTTTCCGGCATGGTGCGCCTGAGCCTGTGGTTTTTCGCCATGGCGCTGGCAATCGAGCTGACGGGCGCGGCGCTGCTGGCTGTGCGGCTGGTTCCCCGCTACGGAACGGCCCGGGGCCTGTGGCTGAGCCTGTTCACCGCGGTAAGCGCCTTCTGCAACGCGGGCTTTGACCTGTTCGGCAATGGCAGCAGCCTGCTGGCCTTCCGGCAGGAGCCGCTGGTGCTGTGGACGGTGATCGGCCTGATTCAGCTGGGCGGCATGGGCTTTGCGGTCATGCTGGAGCTGCTGCGCCATCGCAAGAGTCTGGGCCGGCTGTCCCTGCATACCAAGCTGGTGCTGGCTGTGAACGGAATCCTGCTGCTGGGCGGTTCGCTGGCCGTTTTCCTGCTGGAAGGGCAGAATCCGGCTACGCTGGGCCGGGAGGGCATGACCCTCTGGGATAAAGTGACCGGCAGCGTTTTTCAGGCCGTCACCTGCCGCACGGCGGGCTTTGCCGCCGTCAGTCAGGACGCGATGAACGATTCCACCAAGCTGCTCAGCTGCCTGATGATGTTCGTGGGCGCGTCGCCCGCGTCCACCGGCGGCGGCATCAAGACCACCACGCTGGCGGCGCTGCTGCTGCTGGTGCACAGCGTGGTGCGGGGCCGGGACCGGATTACCGCCTTCGGCAAGGAAATATCGCAGGAGACGGGCCGCCGGGCCGTGGCGCTGACCTTCATTGCCACCTCCTTCGTGCTGGCCGTGACCTGCGCCCTGTCGATTCTGGAGCGCCGGCACGGCGTCAGCCTGACGAATCTGGTTTTTGAGACGGTCTCCGCCGTGTCCACCACGGGCCTGAGCGCGGCGGGTACGGGAACCCTGCGCCGCAGCTCTCAAATCCTGCTGATGCCGCTGATGTATCTGGGCCGGGTAGGCCCGCTGACGCTGGCCACGGCGCTGATCCGCCGGGAAAGGGACGGCGCGCGGAATCGGGTGCATTTCCCGGAGGAGAAGATCATGATTGGCTGAGGCCGGAAATCCGAGCCCGAAGCATCGTCAAAGAGAGCGTCAAAAGAGAAGGAAGGTTTTTTTCATGAAGGTAAAGCAATATCTGGTATTCGGTCTGGGACGCTTCGGCTCCAGCCTGGCCCGGGCCCTGTGCGCCCAGGGGCAGGAGGCGCTGGCCGTGGACAGCGATCAGGAGCTGGTCAACCAGATCGCGCCCCATGTGACGCAGGCCCTGCAGCTGGACGCGACGGACGAGGAGGCCCTGCGCTCGCTGGGCGTGAAAAATTTCGACGCGGCGGTGGTGGCCATTGGGCAAAATACCCGGGACAGCATCCTGATCTGTGTGCTGCTGAAGGAGATGGGCATTCCCTACCTGATCGCCAAGGCCAACGACGACCTGCACGCCAAGGTGCTTCGGAAGATCGGCGTGGATCGGGTGGTCTTTCCGGAGCGGGACATGGGCGTTCGGCTGGCCCGGTCCATCGTAACGCCCTCGGTGCTGGACCTGATGGAGCTGAGCGGCGATTACCAGCTGGCGGAGATCCTCCTGCCCGACGGGTGGGAGGGCGAAAGCCTACGCAGCGCCGACGTGCGCCGCAAATACGGCGTGAATATCCTCTCCGTCCACCGGGAGGGCCGCTATCTGGTGGCTCCCGCCCCGGACATGCCCTTCCAGACCGGCGACACCCTGCTGGTGATGGGCCGCCGGGAGGATGTGGAAAAGCTGCGCAGGTAAGGCGGAAAAAAGTTTTTTTCCAAAAACGGGAACAAATCCCACTCCTTCCATCGTCATACATATAGGAGGTCTGCCGGTCATAGGCTGATAGTGCCCGGACAAGCAGACGCGAAAGGATGAAAATCAGATGAAACCTACGCCTAAAGGATATTTTGACCGCCCGGTATGCCAACCCGTCAATGTTCAGGGAGACGGCAACGGCATTCTGCTGATGCATGGTTTTACGGGAAGCCCCGCCCATATGAGAATGCTGGCCGATGGGCTGGCAGAAAAGGGCTACACCGTCCGCTCCATCTGCCTGCCGGGCCACGCCGCCACCGAGGAGGATATGGCTAAAGAAAGCTGGCAGAGCTGGCTTCAGGCGGCCAAGACCGCCGTTGTGGAAATGAAGGAAACCTGCCAAACCGTTACGGTCTGCGGCCTGAGCATGGGCGGCGTGCTGGCCCTGCTGCTGGCGGAGCAGATGAAGGTGGACGCATGCATTCCCATTTCCGCGCCCATGGCTACGAAAAACCGCTTTCTGTGCCTGTCCGGCCTGATGGGCAAGGTGATTCCGCGCATTTCCTGGGGCGATCACCCGGAGCGCAGCAGTGTGCTGAACGCGGAGTATGATTTCGGCTACACCGGCTTTCCCACGGCCAAGGGCGCGGATCTGTACCATCTGATCCGGCTGGCCCGGAAGAATCTTTTCAATATTACCTGCCCGGTGCTGGCAGTGCAGTCTGAAGACGACGAGACGGTTTGGGAGGGCAGCGCGGACTGCATCCTGAATGGCGTCAGCAGCGAAAAGAAATGGAAGCTGTGGCTCCACGGCGTGCCCCACGTCTGCACCATTTCGCAGGAGGAACCGGCGATCCTGGAGGGGATCGTAAAGGTACTGGAACAGATTCGTCAATAAATATCCGAATTTTTATCACGAAAATGTTACAGCCTCTTTACAAATTGAAACGAATCTGGTATCATTTGCAATGGATTATCGCAGTATACAAGGCGGGCCTGTCGGTTCAGCCGCCGCGATACGCTGTTATGGAGGGATACGGACTATGAAGAAGATCGTCGTCACATTGCTGCTGGCTGCGATTCTGCTGACCATGACGCCCATGAGCGCCACGTTGGCAGAGGCCAGCTATGCGACCGTGCAGAGCGGCAACCAGTACGGGGTGCGTCTGCGCCTTGGCCCCGGCACTAACTATGCCAGCCAGACCACGCTGCCTTCCGGTACGGTTGTCACCGTGCTGGAACAGGGAACCGTCTGGACCCGCATTCAGGCGGGCACGCTCAGCGGCTACATGATGAGCAAGTTCCTGGTTTCCAGCAGCGGCAGCAGCACGTCCAGCGCGCCTTCGCTGGGCAGCGCTACCGTGTTCGCGGGCAACGGCCTGCGCACCTGGCTGCGCACCGCGCCCAACGGTCGCCGTCTGGGCCTGTACAGCGATGGAACGCCTTTGACCATTCTGGGCTATAAGGGCGAATGGACCCGTGTGATGATCGGCTCCAGCGTGGGCTATATGATGACCAAGTACATCGCCCTGCCCGCGCCTACGCCCGCTCCCACCCCCATTCCCTACAGCGCTCTGACCAAGGTGGAACTCAATTATGAGTATCCGCTGGTGGGTGATACCCTGCTGGCCACCGTTACGCCCGCCCATGCCACGGTAACCTACCAGTGGTATCGGGACAGCGTGGGCGGCAAAAAGCTGAGCACCGCCGCCGCTTATACCCCCACCGCCGCCGATGCGGGCCATAAGATCTGCGTGGAAGTGACCGGCACCGGCCAGTGGGCGCAGCAGAAGGTCAGCGTGCTGTCTCAGCCCGTGACCAAGGAGCGCAAGATCGCCGGTGTGATGATCGTCAATACCAACACCGATCATACCGCGCCGCTGGCGGGCGACATCCTGAAGGCCGTAGTCGCTCCTTCCTCCGCGACCGCTGCCTACAGCTGGCGAGTGGCCGGTGTGGAAAAGGGCACCGAAGCGACCTATGTGGTGCAGGCTTCCGATTCCAATAAGCAGATTCAGGTCTATGCCACCGGCACCGGCGATTTTTCCGGCCGGGCTGCCAGCGACATGACCTCTCCCGTTGCCGATGCGCTGGCCCTGAAGGAAGTGAAGCTGAGCACGTCCTTCCCCGTGGTGGGACAGGCTGTCAGCGCCTCCGTAACGCCCAGCAGCGCCACCGCCAGCTACGTCTGGTATGTGGACGGCATCAAGATGGGCACCGGCGCGACCTATACGCCCACTGCCTTTGACATGGGCAAGGCGATCACCGTGAAGGCCACGGGCACCGACAAGTGCGCCGGTACGGTGGAAAGCAACGCCAGCCAGCCCGTGAAGATGACGAATCTGACCCGGGTCACCATGGACAGCATGACCCCTGCCGTGGGCATGACGCTGACCGCGACCGCCGAGCCTGCCGAGGCTGTGACGGCTGATTCCGTGCTGTACTACTGGTATATTTCCGGTCAGGATGAATCCGTCCAGAAGGGCTGGGACAATACCTTCGAGGTCAAAGCGGAGCATGCCGGCAAGGCCATCTACGTTCGCGCCTATGGCCAGGGCATCTACGGCGGCGTGGTGGCCAGCGCCATCTCCAGCCCTGTGAACAGCAAGTTCACCCTGAACGCCGTCACCCTCAGCGTGACCGACCCTGTGGTGGGCGATGTGATCACCGCCCAGGCCGACCCGAAGAACCTGCCTGCGACGGAATGCCTGTACCTGTGGCAGATCGGCACCGTGACCAAGAGCAGCGCCGATCCCACCTATACCGTCCAGCCCGACGATGTGGGCAAACAGATCCGCGTAACGCTGAAGTACAACGGCGCGGCTGTGACCAGCGCCGCTACCTCCGCTGTGCTGGAAAGCAAGCTGATCACCGGCATCTACCTTTATAACGAGACCACGAAGCAGAACATCGGCAGCGCGCCTCAGGTGGGGCAGACGATTTCTGTTAAGGTCAACCCGGTCTCGGCTGCGGAGTCCACCAAGGTCAAGTATACGTGGACCCGGACGGAAGCCGACAACAAGACCAAGACCCCTGTCGGCACTGCCGCCAGCTATGTGGTGACCGCCGCCGATGCGGGCAGGCTGCTGACTGTCAAGGTAGAAGCGCAGGGCAACTACGCCATCAATAACAAAGATAAGTACTTTACGGCGAGCACAACCGTCGCAGGCGGCAACGAAGTCAACATAACCTTGACCGATGCTATCGTCCCCAAGGTGGGGCAAAGCCCGGTGCTGAAGCTGAACAACAACACGGCTGTCTGGAAGGATTCCACGGGCAAGGAAACCAACGTTGTTTACAGCGCCACCATCACCTGGTCTCCCAGCCTGTCGGACAACGGTACCTTCCGCACCGGCGAGAGCTACAAGGCCGTGGTGAACTTCACCATTCTGACCGGCGGCTTCCGTCTGGGAACGGTCAGTGTGAAGGATGTGAACGGAAGCTCTATGGTGAGCGCCTCTCCTGTGGGCAACACAGTCACACTGAAGTTCAGCGCCCTGACCGACAAGCAGGAGGTGGACAACTTCTGCATCTACGGCGTGACCGCTCCCGAGAAGGGCAAGACCCCGGTGACGGCTATCCGCGATTGTGCGCAGTACAAGGGCACCGTGGCCTGGCAGGATGAAAGCGGCAAGCCCGTAACGGTCTTCGAGGCCAATAAGGTCTACAAGGCCGTCATCAGCCTGACCTCCGCTGCGGAGTACACCTTCCCCAACAGCGGCAAGAGCCTGTTCACCGTGCCCGGCGCGGCCAGCGCGGTATACCAGAAGACCGGCGATCATACCGCCACCGTCACCGCGACCTTCGATCCCATCACCACGGAAACCAAGGCCGAGATCTACGCCGACCGCACCAGCGTAACCGTGGGCACCAGCAAGAAGTACGTGGTCTGCACCGCCATGCTGTCCGGCTTCAGCGGCGATCAGGACAGTCTGGAATGGAAGTGGACGCTGGCCAACGGCACCAAGGACGAGACCGGCATCGATCAGAACGGTATCGTGACCATTGATGCGGATGAAAAGGCCGATCTGGAGCTGCTGGTGACCGCCTCCACCACCGTGGAAGGCAAGCTCTACAGCGCCTCCGCGACCATCAAGACCGTGGCGGACAGCACCCCCGGCGATTTGACCCCCGTGGTGACCATCGTCAAGTCCGTCAGCGAACTGCAGGCGGGCAAGGATACCACCTTTATCGCCACCGTGCAGAACAGCGTCAACGAGACCGTGCGCTGGAGCGTGGAAGGCGTGGACGGAGACAAGAGCTCCGGCACCACCATCGGATCCTCCACCGGCGTCCTGAAGATCAGTCGGTTTGAGACCGTCAAGCAGCTCAAGGTGACCGCCACTGCGGTGCCCACCGGCGAAACCGCCGTGTGCTACGTCACCGTGGTCTATGCGGAGGCCCCCATCAGCATTACCTTTGTGGAAGGACAGAAGAGCGTCAGCATCGGCCAGAAAGCCGCCTTCAAGGTGGCTATCTCCGCCGCTGAGGCCAACCCCAAGGCGCAGTTCGCCGTGGCCGCCAGCAACGGCGCTACGGATGTGACCATCGCCTCCTCCACCAACGATACCTGCACCGTGAACGTGCCCGACGATCCCGCGCTGGTGGGCAAGGAAATCTTCCTGACCGCCCGCTATGCCTGCAAGGACGACGACGGCAAGGAGCACGAAGTCAGCGCCAAGTGGAGCTTCATCATCACCGAAACCGCTCCGGAGGCCAAGGCCGCCACCATGACGCTGGAAGGCGCGGCGCTCCTGCCCGACGATGACTTCGCTGTGGCGGACGACGAGCCCGCCGCCCAGCCGGAGGAAGCCGCGACGGCTCCCGCCAAGGTCATCGACACGAAGAACGAGAACATCACCCTGACGATCTCCGGCGGCGAGGAAGAGCCTGCCGCCAAGGACGAAGAAAGCAAGGAAGCGCCCGAGACGGAAGAAAAGCCCGCCGAGGGCCAGGCCGAGTCCGCCGCCAAGGGCGAAGAGCCCGCCGAGGAGCCCAAGGCGGAGGAAAAGCCTGCTGAGCCCGCCGTCAGAAAGACGGAGATCGACACCAAGAACGAGAACATCACGCTGGTGATCTCCGGCGGCGACGAGCCGGAGGAGAAAGCCGAGTCCGAGAAGGCCGAGGAGCCCGCCCCCAAGACGGAGGAAGAAACCGTCGTGGTGAGCGAGAAGGAAAAGAAGGACGACGGCAAGAAGCAGAAGCCCGTGAAGAAGGAAGAAGCCCCTGCTGACATCGGCGTGACTGTGTACGGCCCCGACGTTGCCAAGGTGGTTCCCGGCAAGGTGTACGCCTTTACGGCGGAAGTTTCCTGCGAGGTGGAAGGCTACGAGATCGTCTGGAGCGTCTACTGCTCGGACGAGAGCGTGAAGGCCAGCATCGTGGACGGCGAACTGTACGTCACCGAGAATCCCACCGGCGAGGAGCAGGTGCTGCGCATCCGGGCCCGCTATAAGGACGCGGACGGCAACCTGTACAGCGAAAACAGCTATGCCAGCTTCCACGTGACCGTGGCTCCCGGCATCGCCAAGCCCCGGGTCATCAAGGAACGCAAGACCTCCACGGACGAGGCCGAAATCGGCAAGAGCGCCGAAGCCGAGGGCAACACCGAGTCCGCCCTGCCGGAGGAACCCAAGCAGTCGGAACCCACGGAGCCCAAGAAGATCTACGAGGACGACCGGGACGATCCGGACTACGTGCCCTTCGACTGAGCCGTAATTCCATAACCCTGTGAGACGGGGCTGTCTCCGGCCGATTCGGAAGAGTCGGCCGGGGCGGCCCCGGTTTTCTTTGCGGCAGCGCAAAGCCATCCATCAGCAAGAACAAAGGAGAGATACGGATGAACACGCTCAACACTCAGGTATCCGCCGACCGTCCCCATATCGGCTTTTTCGGCCTGCGCAACGCAGGCAAATCCAGCGTGGTGAACGCCGTTACGGGGCAGAGCCTCTCGCTGGTCTCCGAGGTGAAGGGCACCACCACCGATCCGGTGCAGAAGGCCATGGAGCTTCTGCCGCTGGGGCCGGTCGTGATCATCGATACCCCCGGCATGGACGACGAGGGCGAGCTGGGCGAGATGCGGGTGCACCGCGCCCGGCAGGTGCTGGGCAAGACCGATGCGGCCGTGCTGGTGGTGGACGCGGCGCGGGGCATGCAGCCCGGGGACGAAGCCCTGAAAAAGCTGTTTAAGGAACGGAAAGTGCCCTATCTGATCGCCCTGAACAAGTGCGACCTGCTGGAGACCCTTCCGAAGCCCGGCGAGCATGAGCTTTACGTCAGCGCTGCCCGGGGCGACGGCATCCACGAGCTGAAGGAAGCCATTGCCGCCATCGCGCGTCAGCCGAAGAGCGAACGGAAGATCGTGGGGGATCTGCTTCAGCCAAACGATATTGTGCTGCTGGTCACGCCCATTGATTCCGCCGCGCCCAAGGGGCGGCTGATCCTGCCCCAGCAGCAGACCATTCGGGATATTCTGGATCACGATGCGGTGAGCATGGTGGTGCAGGTGCCGCAGATTCAGACAGCGCTGGTCGCGCTGGGCCGGAAGCCCCGGCTGGTGATTACCGATTCTCAGGCCTTCGGGCAGGTCAGCCGGGCCGTGCCCGAGGACATCGAGCTGACCTCCTTCTCCATCCTTTTTGCCCGCTACAAGGGCCAGCTGGAACAGATGGTGCGGGGCGCTGCGGCGCTGGATCACCTGAAGGACGGCGATACGGTGCTGATTTCCGAGGGCTGCACCCATCACCGCCAGTGCGAGGACATCGGCACCGTGAAGCTGCCCGCCTGGATCAACGGCTACACGCAGAAGCGCGGCCTGCAATTCCGCTTCACCTCCGGCGGCGATTTCCCGGAGGATCTTTCCGGCATTGCGCTGGCCGTTCACTGCGGCGGCTGCATGCTCAACGAGCGGGAAATCCAGTCCCGGGTGGAGCGGGCCGCGGCGGCTGGCGTGCCCATGACCAATTACGGCGTGGCCATCGCCCAGATGCACGGCATCCTGCGCCGCTCGCTGTCGCCCTTCCCCGAGCTGGCAAAGCTGCTGAAATAAGAGCGGCAGGGTCAAACGCAGGATAGAAATATCCGCTTGTTATATAATGTATTTTCGTTGTATACCGTCTTGACAGGGGAATGTTCCTCTGCTACCATATGCCCATTCCAAAACGAGCGAAGGTGCTGTGCGCAGGCCCTTCGCTCGTTTTTTGGGTTTCCGCTGAATGCGGCGAAAAGAGGGGGAATGGATATGTACTCGGGCATCAATACCCTGTGGGTGCTGCTGGGAGCGGCGCTGGTGTTTTTCATGCAGGCGGGCTTTTCCATGTGTGAGGCGGGCTTCACAAGGGCCAAAAATACAGGCAATATCCTGATGAAGAATCTGATGGACTTCTGCATCGGTACGCCCTGCTTCTGGCTGTTTGGCTTCGGCGTAATGTTCGGCACGGGCACAGCGCTGTTCGGCTGGATCGACCCCATGATCTGCAAGGATTACAGCGCGATTTTGCCCGAAGGCGTTCCGCTGTGGGCCTATGCGGTGTTTCAGACGGTGTTCTGCGCCACTTCCGCCACGATCGTTTCCGGGGCTATGGCCGAGCGTACCAAGTTTTCCGCCTACTGTATTTATTCGGCGGCGATCTCGCTGTTCATTTATCCCATTTCCGGCCACTGGATCTGGGGCGGCGGCTGGCTGGCGCAGCTGGGCTTCCATGATTTTGCCGGTTCCACTGCGGTGCATATGGTGGGCGGCGTGTGCGCGCTGATTGGCGCGAAGATTCTTGGGCCCCGTATCGGCAAGTATGACGCGAAGGGCAAGCCCCGGGCTATTTTAGGCCATAACCTGACCTTTGCTGCGCTGGGGGTATTCATCCTGTGGTTCTGCTGGTTCGGTTTTAATGGCGCTTCTACCGTCAGCATGACGGGCGACGACACCATTATCAGCGCCGGGCTGATCTTCTTCAACACCAATCTGGCGGCGGCTGTGGCCTGCTGCGTTACGCTGGTCTTCACGTGGCTGCGGTATGGCAAGCCGGACGTCTCCATGACCTATAACGCGGCGCTGGCCGGGCTGGTAGGCATCACCGCCGGCTGCGACGCAGTCAGTCCGGCAGGCGCGGCGGTCATGGGACTGGTCTTCGGCATTGTGATCGTGCTGGCAGTGGAGTTTTTTGACAAGGTGGCCAAGATCGACGACCCGGTGGGCGCGATCTCCGTTCACTGTGTATGCGGCGCGCTGGGCACCATTCTGACGGGTCTGTTCGCCACCGGCGTTTCCACGGAAAAGGGCCTGTTCTATGGCGGCGGTTTCCATTTTCTGGGCGTGCAGACGCTGGGTGTCGTTACGGTGGCGGCATACGTCACCGTCGTCATCACAGCGGTATTCCTGCTGCTGAAGCACACCATCGGCCTGCGGGCATCTGCTGAGGACGAGCTGGCAGGTTTGGATATTTCCGAGCATGGACTGCCCACCGCCTATGCCGGGTTTGCCATGTCCCCGGATACGCTGACGGCGGAAGAAACTCCCGTGGCGGTGACGGGCGACGTTCCCGAAGCGGAGGCCATTCCGGTGAAGCGCGAACCCTCCTTCACGGACGGCACTTCCCCCAAGTTTACCAAGGTGGAGATCATCTGCAAGGAAGCCCGCTTTGAGGCCCTGAAGAGCGCGCTGATGGAACTGGGCATTACGGGCATGACCCTGTCCCATGTGCTGGGCTGCGGCGTACAGAAGGGCAGACCGGAATTCTACCGGGGCGTGGAGGTGGAAGCCACCCTGCTGCCGAAGATTCAACTGGATATTGTCGTCAGCAAGATCCCCGTGCGCAGCGTGATCGAGACAGCCAAGAAAGTCCTTTACACCGGCCACATCGGCGACGGAAAGATCTTTGTCTACGATGTGGAAAACGTGGTGAAGGTTCGTACCGGCGAGGAAGGATACGATGCGCTTCAGGGAGACTGAGCGTGAAAATACAGCGCCGCCGCAGAGGGAAGATTTCTGCGGCGGTGCTTTGATGTGGAAAACGCTGTCCCTCTCCGGCCGGAAAGGCAGTTTTACGACAAACGGCACAGCCGCAGAAGGGCTGTGCCGTTGTCATATTTACGGCTGATAATAGTTCACGATTCGGTTGACCGTGCCATTTTTCAGCCAGTACTGAAGCACCAGCGTTTTGCTTTCCTGGTTCTGGCAGGTGTACTGGACGTAGCGGGTGCCGTCGTCGGCGATCAGCACCTTGCCCACGTTGGGATAGTCGTAGTACAGGCCGCGCGTCCCATTGGGGGACTGCACCTGCCCGAAGTCCTTGTAAACGCCGGTGATCTCACTCTCGGTGGAGCCGAGGCCAACGCCCCGGGGCGCGGTCGTCACGGAAGAAGTCATTTCCACCCGCACCAGCACCCAGCGCTTGTTCACCGTGGCGAAAACCGCATATCCCCACGGGTATTCCAGATGCCGGGCCGTGTCCTCCAGCGTCAGGTAGGTGGTATCGATCTCCTGCTGCGGACTGCCGAAGGCGGCTTCAAACTCCTGCTGCGTGGTGCTCAGCAGCACCATGTCGGATAAAACGTCCGTTTCGGCATACATTTCCAGCGGCGCGGGCTTGATGTTGAACTTGTAGCCCACCTCCAGAATACTGGACAGCTTGCCGTACTGGTTTTTGCAGATGGCCTTCAGCGTTACCTTGCCGGAGGGCAGCTGGATGGGCGTACCGTCGTAGACAGGGCTTTCCTCCGTGGGCGTGGAGCCGTCGATGGTGTAGTAGTAGGTGAGATTCTTTTCCATCTCCGCCTGCTCTTTTTTGGTGTATTCTTCCCGGGTTCCGGCCCGCAGGCTGACCGTTTTGGCGGTCTTGTAGGTATTAGGGGCCAGATTGCACTTGGGTGCGGGCGGCGTGGGATAGTAGAAGGTGTAGCTGACGCTGAGTTCATCGCTGACCAGCGTGCCGTTGACGCACACGGCCCGCAGGGTCACGGTGCCCTCCTCCGCGTGCAGGCTGACGCCGTCGTACAGGATCCCGTCCTCAGGCAGCGTGGCCGCGTCGTCGTAGGTGTAGTAAATATCGAAGCCCTGCGGCGAGGAAAGATCCACCTCCCGCTCCATTTTGCTCAGATCGTAGCGGCCTGCGCTCAGATCGACCTGCGGACTTTGGGGAATGTATTCCCGGCGCTGCAAACGGAAGGTCTCCCGGTCGGTGTTTTCGTAGGCCAGCTTCATCATTTCCGCCGCCTCAGGCCCCCGGTCGGAATTCTGGTACAGGCGGATCAGCGCGGTATAGGCCTCGCTGCGGAAGGGGCTTACGTTCTCGATCAGGTCCAGATACAGCTCCTCCGCCTGATCGTTCTGGTTCATCATTTCATAGGTGGAGGCCATGTCCAGCAGCCCGTCGTAGTTGTCGGGATCCAGAATATCCGCCATGCGGTAGGCGGTGATGGCGGTCTCCAGATCGCCGCCGTCGGCAAATTCCTGCGCTACTTCCCAGTAGGACTGCGCGGAAGCACTGTTCCAATCCTTGAGCAGCGCTTCTTTGTCCGTCGTGAGGGTCGCGTCCTTGGAAACGGCCAGCTCCAGCTGGGGCTCGAAGGTGGAAAGCACGTTCTTCCGGGCTACGGAGCGCTGGCCGGAGTCGCTTCGGGACATGTAGATCTCATAGCCGATGAAAGCACCCAGCCCAAGCACTACGACGATCAGGCCGATCAGCATCCAGTTGATGTTGTGCCGCCGTACGGGATGCAGGCGGACGCTCTTGCGGGGCGCGGCGGCGGTGCGCAGGGAGCCGCTCTGCACCGGTACGCCCCGGCGGGTATCGGGACGGCTGCCCCGGACCGTATCGCCCATGGGCGGAACCGGGCGGCGGCGCGGAGCCCGGTCGGCCTGCTCCACCGGCAAAGGCGAAAGGTCATAGTCGCCGTACTCCCGCATACCGCCCTGCCGCACGGGCAGCGTCGGCTTCTGGGAGCCGGAGCGTCCCTGACGGATGGCCCGCACGCCCGTATCCTTTCCAGCAGAGGAACCCTTATCGCCCAGAAACGCGCCGCAATGGTCGCAGGTCAGTGCGTTGTCGGGAAGAAAACTTCCACAGCGTTCGCAAATCAATCGTGTATCACCCCCGGGTATCGTTGGTTATTTCAGCTGCAGCCGCTTGACCGCCTTGTAGGTGGGATCGTTGGAGAAATCCCGCACCGGCGCTTCGCTGCCCAGCCGCTCGATGGCGCTGCGAATTTCGATGAAGTCGATGTAGGTCACATCGTCGCCCTCAGCCACATCCAAAAGGGCCTCCAGCGCGTGGTCGTCGTCCAGCTTGGCCAGATAACCGGCGTACAGCGCCCGCTTGTCTTTGGTGGTTTTAAACTGGTTCAGGGCAAAATCGAAAACCTCCTGATCGCCGGGATAATCCGCCAGCAGATCCAGCAGGGCCTCTTTTCCGGCCTCGTCCGCGGCATGGAAGGCGATCTTGGCGGGCTTGACCGCCTGCTGACCCATCTGCCGCAGGCTTTCCAGCGCGTTATCCAGAATATCGTCCTCATCGTCCCGCTCCACCTGCCAGCGCAGGAAATCCACCATGGGCGCGGTGGAATCCATCTGCCGCAGCAGCTCGATGCCCATCATCCGGGCTTCGCAGGGGGCGGACTTGTCCTTCACCAGCTCCATCAGGGGCTTGTCGTCGGCAATTTCCGCGATTCGATCCAGCAGCGGATCGGGCACGGGGATCTCCTCCTCGATATAACGTTTCATCAGGGCGACTAATTCCCCGGCGTCGTTCACATCGTCAAAGGCGTTCCCGGGCGCTTTGCCGCCCAGCCAGTCCGCAGGCGTATTCAGGAAGCGGAGATACACGTCCGGCATGGCCGCTTCCATTTCGTCCGCGTTGGCGAATTTGGTCTGGTTTTTCTCCACCCAGTCGTTGAGCACCTGCGTGAACTTGTCGTCAAAGTCGATCAATTCCATTGCTTCATTCTTCTTCGTTTCTTCCATGGTTTCCGCTCCCTTTCTGTTTCCAGGCTTTTCGGATGCTGACGACCGCCCGGCGGTACGCTTTCCAGCGCTCCGGGAAGGAGAGCATCGTTCCGTCCAGCCGGGGCACGGGCTGACCGTGCTTCTGAGAATAGACTGTCACAAAAGCCGCCGCCCATACATGCCGGGGATCTCCGGCCCAGGCGAGCCGTTCCTTTTTCGTCAGTCGGAACAGAACGGCTAAAGCGGCGGGCAGGGCCTGAGGGCCTAAAACGCTGTGGATTTCCCGGAGGCGGCGGAAGCACATGCGCTGCAGGAAAGCGGGTTCTTCCGGCTCCGGGGCATAGGGATCGAACAGCGTCAGATGACCCGTCCGGCGCACCAGATAAGGCGGCTGGCAGCCGAAGCATTCCAGCAGATGGCTGAGCAGCCGCACGGTCTCCATGCTTTCGGGTTCGTCCAGAAGCAGGCGGCGCAAAAGGGTCTGCGCGTCTTTTTCCGGCATTTCCGCACACAGGGCGGGGAGCGTTTGATACAGTTCGGGATGCCCATGCAGCATCCGCAAAAATTGTCCCCGCAGCCGGGCGTCCTGCTTCAAAGCGGAAAAAAACTCGCCCGGCTGCCCGGTCAGGCGGCTGAAAAATTCCAGCGCGTCTTCCGCCGCCAGCCGCTCGTCCGGAAGGCCGTAAAAGCACAGCCGCCGAGCTTCTTCGGCATCCGCTCCGCTTTTTTCCCATTCCTGCACAAGGCGGAACAGCCCTTCCACCTGCCGGTCCAGCGGATCCAGCTCCCGCAGCAGGTGGGCCAGCCGCACGCCTTCCGCCAGATCGCCCTGACGAAGCGACAGCACGCACAAATTATAGGCGGAACAGAGACGGGTAGGCTGTTCCTTCAGGGTGCGGCGCAGCAGCCCGACGGCCACATAGCCGCAATGAAAATGATCCGCCACATGGCAGAATTCGGATTCTTCCAGCGGCGTTTTCAGATGCAGCGCAGCCGACAGCAGCGCCGGTTTCCAGGCGGGATCGTTCAGTCGATACAGCATAGTCGTCATGGAAAGCAGCGCGGTCGATGAATGGGGATTGGTGTGCAGGACGGCGTGGATGGCTTCCAGCGCCTCTTTCTTCCGGCCGATGTGGAACAGATAGGTCGCGATCAGGCTCTCCCGCTCGAGAGACGGCATGTAAAAGGGCGCCTGCCTGGAACGAACCAGCAGCTTTTCGGCCCGCCGGTAATCGCCCTTGTACATGCGTTTGCTCGCAATGCGCAGCAGGGTATTCAGCCGGTGAAAATGCTCCGTTTCTTTCTTCATGGAGAACATGAAGTCCTCCACCTCGTAAACGTCCTCGTCCCATGCCGGCGTGGCGCTGGGGTGCAGCCGAATGAACTGGGTATAGATGGAGTAGGCGTCCATGCACTCGCTTGTGCAGCCCAGCGCCATCATATTCAGCGTCAAAAGCCCGAAGGCGGAAAAAGCGGCGGGCCAGCGGGCCAGCAGATCCAGACATTCCCGGTTGCTGGCCTCATAGCAGGAAAGCCGGGTGAGCTGCCAGGCGTATTCCAGCAGCCATTCCCGCTCATCCGGCTCCTCCTGCGCCGCATGGCGAAGCAGCGACAGCGCCCGGACGGGCTGGCCCTCCTCCCGGCTGCGCTCCGCCCGTCTGTACCAGAAATAGGCCGGCATCTGAAAGGAACGCACCTGTCCCTCGTGATTCTGAAAAGCCATGCCCGCTCCTTTCTGTCAGCGCGTCGCCTGCTCCAGCAGATGGCGCAGGTCGTCCTGCGTAAAATGATATTTCTTCTTGCAGAAATGGCACACCAGCTCCGCACCGTCGATCTCGTCTTCAATCATGCTGGTGAGTTCGTCCCGGCCCAAAGCGATCAGCGCCTTTTCCATCCGGGCGCGGGAGCAGTAGCAGCGGTATTCCAGCGGACGGGTCTCCAGCACCACGGGCTTCAGGCCGTCGAACCACTGGTTGAGCAGGTTTTCGGCGGAATCAAAGCACAGCTCCCGGCTGATGTCGGAAAACAGTGGACTGCGCAGCTCCAGCTGGCTGACGATCTCGTCCGGGCAGCCGGGCAGGGTCTGCAAAAGCACGCCGCCCGCGCTCAGCACCGTTTCGCCGCTGACCAGCACGCCCAGCGCCTGCAGGGTGGGGGTCTGCTCGCTCTGCACATAATATGCGGCAAAGTCCTCCGCAATCTCTCCCGACAGAAGGGCCGTCTGGCCCACATAGGGATTTTTCATGCCCAGATCCTTTACCACGGACATCCGGCCTTCCCGGCCCACGGCCATGCCCACGTTCAGCTTGCCGTCCTTGCGAAGGGGCAGCTCCACGTTGGGCACGTCCACGCAGCCCCGGACGCTTTCCCGGTCGGCCACGCAGACGATCTTGCCGATGGGGCCGCCGCCGTCGATGGTGACGGTGACGGACGCTTCGTCGCCCTTGAGCATGGCGCCCATCATGGCCGTGCCCATCAGGGTACGGCCCAGCGCGGCGGCGACTACCGGCATGGCGCAATGAATGGCCGCGCCCTCCGCGACGGTGTTCACCGCCGTGCAGAGAAGGCCGCGCACCATGCCGTCCGCCAGCGTAAAGTGGATCATCTGATCCTTTCGGTTATACAGTTCCTTGATTTCACTCATGTTTCTTCCGTTCCTTTCCCGGACGCTTCCGGAAAATCAGACTGCGCCGCCCAGCGGCTTGCGGGCGGCTACGAACCAGCGGCATTCCTTTTCGCCCGGCGCTTCCATGTGCTTGTCGCCGAAGAAGGCCACGTCGGTAAAGCCGCATTCCCGCAGAAGCGCGTCCAGCGTTTCCGCCGTATGGGCGTACTGGCGCTGCTGCTCGCCGATGCGCAGATAGGTTTCGCCCTCCTGCCGGACGAAGATGGCCAGATTCATCTCCACGCAGTTCTGCTGCTCGTGGTAGCGGTTCTGCCACAGGTAGGCAATGTTCTCGTCCTCGTCGCCGATGAAGTGATTGCCCAGCACGCGCCGCAGCTTGTAGGGCGTGCTGAGGTCCAGAAACAGGCCGCCGCCTTCCCGAAGCACTCGGCTGGCCGCCAGAAAGAACTGCCGAAGCTCCTCATCGCTGCAAAGATAGTTCACGCCGTCGTTGGTGCACAGCACCGCGTCCATCTGCCGGTGCAGGTGCAGCATGCGCATATCCTGCTTGACGAAGGGGATCATGGCCCCGGCCTTCCGGGCCTTCTGACTGGCCTCGAAAAGCATGTCGGGGCTCAGATCCACGCCCGTCATCTGGTAGCCCATGGCGGCCAGCGGAATGGTCAGGCTGCCTGTGCCGCAGGCGCATTCGCATACCTTTCCCCGGGGGATCCCATAGCGTTCCATCAGGGCGTGGTAGAAATTGGCCCAGCCCTGGTAATCCACGCCGGTCATCAGCCGGTCGTATACGGATGCAAATGCGGTGTACATGCGTTCATTCTCCTTCTTTTGTCGCCTGTGAATCCGACGCTGCCTGAGGCTCCGGCACTGCCGGCGGGACACGGTTTTCCCGGCCCATCAGCCCGCCGATGCGGCCCGTTTCCTTGGCGCTGAGCCCGGCCCAGCCCACGGCCTTCACACGGTCCAGCAGCCCCAGCTCCCGGGCGATCTCATACTTGCGGCGTTCCTGCCGGGTAAGGAAGGCAAAGGCGTTCCGGCGCATTGCACCGGACGCCCAGCCCTGTTTGTGGTTCATAGACGTTCCCCCTTTCGGAAATAGATTGCCGAAGGGAGGGGCCGTCCATGCATGAAATCAGTCGTTTGCGCTTTCGGCCTTGTTTTCGGAGGAAGGCGCGGACGCATCGTCCGGCAGTGCGGCGCTGTCTTCGGCAGCGTCTTCCTCGGACTGGTCCTCGCCGTTGTCCTCTTCTTCCACATACAGGCCCCGGCCCACCTGCACGCCTTCGATCTTGGAATTGATGAGCTTATCGAAAACGCCGTTGGTGTAGCTGGCGCAGATGAAGCGGTGCAGGCTGAAGCCGATGAGGATGTAATACAGAGCGTAGATCATCACCGCGTACTGGAAATAGGGGGTCAGCAGGGAGACCGCCAGGAAGATCAGCGTGGGTACCAGCGCCAGCAGGTTCAGGCCGACGGTCATGGGCAGACGGCCGATGGCCATCAGCAGGCCGTTGCGGATGACGCCCTTGTAGTTCAGATCGTAGGTGACGATCTGGGGATAGATATACATCTGCATCATCAGCCACAGCACGCCCAGCATGATGCAGATGACCTGGGGCAGCAGGAATACGGCGCTCTGGCTCTGAGCCATGGAGCCGTAGAAGGTGCAGCAGACATAGAGCATGACCGGCACCAGACCCGTGATGAAGCTGTTGAGCAGGGCGGGCTTCCAGTTGGCCTTGATCGCGTCCTTATAATCCGACCAGATAAAGGCGTGCTCGTCCCGGGCCCAGTTGCGGGTGACGTAGCACAGACCGGCGGTGGCGGGGCCGGTGATACCGATGCAGGGAATCAGAAATACCAGCGTGGAAAACAGCAGGGAACGCATGGCGTCCTGAAACTGAGCGAAGTATTCCTGATACGCCTCGGCGGCAATGGAACCGGCTTCCATCTGAGACTGATATTCGCTCAGGTTTACCAGACCGGAATAGCCGTACAGAAGGGCCCGGCCGATGAAGAAGATGGCGGGCAGCCACACGATTACATACATCAGGTTCAGCCGCATCAGCCCGGAAAAACGCACCCGCAGCATTTCCCAGAACAGCTGCCACCGGGTTTGGGGCAGGTCTTCCTTTTCAAAATCTCCCTGTCCGCTCTTTCCGTAGAAATAGCGGTTCATCAGCTTACCGAACATTCCAGAGCCCTCCAAACAGCAATAATGAACGCATGATAGAATCATACAGTCTGCATTATAGCATACTTTGCGGAAAAAGAGAAATAAACGGTTTGTGAACGTTCGGGGTTTTTGGAAAAAAGTGCCTGAAACGGCCGGAAAAGTCCCGCCTGCGGTTGACAGCCGCCGGGGCGGATGGTAGACTTTTTGGTGGAAAAAGGTCGAATGCCGATGCTTTTTTTCCGAGAAAGAGTCTTACAGCCATGCATTGGCTCACGATACGGACGGCTTATCTTTTGGCGGACGGGCTGTTTCGTCTGCGCAGAGCCGGGAGCGAAGGCTTTTTTGGGGATTTGATGATTGAATAATGCCCGCTTTGATTTTGAACAGACGGACGGGCGCAGAAGACAGACAACAGACAATAGAGGAGGAATTCTTCATGCAGACGGCCATGCTGCCTATTATGCGTGATTATCTGGTACGGTTTCAGCAAAGCGCCATCAAGGAAACGGGACGCAGACCCCTGAGCTGGCTGCGGACGCCCGAGGATGAACCGCTGGTGATCCCCGGATGCCGCCGCCCGGGCTATGTTTTCTGGCAGCCGATCGCCTGGAAGGAAGAAAAAGCGCCGCTGGGCAAGCAGGCCGCGAAATTTCACCAGAACATTGTGGATTATCTGTCCCTGTGCCAGTTTTTGGAAATGCGCTTTTATCTGCCCGTGCCCGCCTCCGGAAATCCTTTGAGCTTTTTGTACCGCCGGGTTTTTGAAACGGAACGCAACACCGAGTCCGCGCCGCCGGAACAGAAATTTCAGGAGGCGCTGCTCTACGCGAAGGAGCACCCCAACCTGCCGCTGAGCTTCCGCCTGGCCGCCACCTGCGACGAGGGTGAGCCGCTGCTTCTGATGCTGCGGGCCGAGGACGGGCAGGCCTATATCCTGCCCGCCGACGGGAGCCGGGAACCGGTTTATCTGAGCACGACGCTGGAGCGGCTGCTGCCGCGGGTCCAGTTCGTGTATGAGGTTTGAGAGAAAAGAGATAAAGGAAAAAAGAAGAAAAAAACACCCGCGTCCTTCCCGAAAAATGGGAGGACACGGGTGTCAGCCTGTCGAAAAACCCCGAGTTGGCCGCTGTTGCCCGCAAACAGCGCTACGCTGGTTTGCGGGAAAAGTGCTGCGGCACAAGGGTTAGGGGCTCTGCCCCTATAACCCCGACAGGAGACAGTGCCTCCTGCACCTCCACTTTTTTGACACTCTGAAAAACACCCGCGTCCTTCCCGAAAAACGGGAGGACGCGGGCGTTTGTATGAACCAGTCGATTCCATTATTTCAGCAGCTTCCGGGCTTCTTCGGTCAGGTGCTGGAGCAGCTCCTTGGCCTTGGTTTCGTCCCGGTCGTTGACGTTGACGTACAGCTTGATCTTGGGCTCGGTGCCGCTGGGACGGACGCAGACGAAGTGCCCGCCCTCCATGGCGAAGTACAGCACGTCGCTCTTGGGGTAGTCCAGCTTCGCCACGGCGCCCGTGGCCAGCTCGGTGTCCGTGCCCCGGAGGTAGTCCTTCACATGGGCCACCTTCATGCCGCCGATCTCGGCAGGGGGATTCTCCCGCACCCGGCTCATGATCTCGCCCATGACCTTCAGGCCGTCGATGCCCGGCAGGGTGGTGGATTCCACATGCTCCAGATAGTAGCCATACGTCTGGAAAATTTCCTGCATCACGTCGCACAGGGTTTTGCCCTTGGTACGGTAGTAGGCGGCGGCCTCGGCGATCAGCAGGGAGGCGTTCACGCCGTCCTTGTCCCGCACGAAGGTGCTGGACAGGAAGCCGTAGCTTTCCTCAAAGCCGAAGAGGAAGGTGTGGCTCTTTTCGTCCTCGAACTGCTGGATCTTTTCGCCGATGAACTTGAAGCCCGTCAGCGTATCGAACAGCTCCACGCCGTAGGCGGCGCAGATGGGCCGGGCCAGCTCGGTGGAGACGATGCTCTTCACCGCCGCGCCGTTTGTCGGCAGCGTGCCCAGCTCCTTCTTACCGCTGAGGATGTAGTTGAGCATCAGACAGCCGATCTGGTTGCCGGTCAGCAGACGGAAGCTGCCGTTCTTTTCCCGCACGGCCACGCCCAGACGGTCGCAGTCGGGGTCGGTGCCGAAGATCGCGTCCGCGCCTACCTCGTCCGCCAGCTTGATGGCCAGCGTGAAGGCGGAGGGATCCTCGGGATTGGGCACCTTCAGGGTGGAGAAGTTGGGATCGGGGTTCTCCTGCTCCTTCACCACGCTGACGTTGGTGATGCCGATCTCGTTCAGGATGCGGCGCACGGGCACATTGCCGCTGCCGTGAAGGGGCGTGTAGACGATCTTCAGGTTTTTGCCTTCCTCCCGCACCATGTCGGGATGGATGCTCAGCGTTTTGACCTGCGCGATGTAGTCGTCGTCTACTTCTTTATTGCCGATGATCTGCAGAAGGCCGTCGGCCAGCGCGGCTTCCCGCTCCATCCGCTTAGCGGCGGTAAAGCTGAGCGCGTCGATCTTGGCGGTCACTTCGGCGGCTACCTCGGGGCTGATCTGCGCGCCGTCTTCGGCGTAGACCTTGTAGCCGTTGTACTGGGGCGGATTATGGCTGGCGGTGATGACCACGCCCGCCGCCGCGTGCAGGTGGCGCACGGCGTAGCTCAGGATGGGCACGGGCCGCAGCGCGTCAAACAGGAAAACATGCACGCCGTTGGCGCAGAGCACCAGCGCGGTCTCCTCGGCAAATTCCCGGCTCATCCGGCGGCTGTCGTAGGCGATGACCACGCCCCGGCGCTTGCTTTCTTCGTCGGCGGAAAGAAAGTCCGCCAGTCCCTGAGTGGCCCGGCGCACGGTGTAGACGTTCATGCGGTTCATGCCCATGGCCAGTACGCCGCGCATGCCCGCCGTACCGAAGCTCAGATTGCGGTAAAAGCGATCTTCGATTTCCTTTTCATCGCCCTCGATGGCCTTCAGCTCGGCCACGGCCTGCTCATCCGCCGCAAAATCGCACAGCCACGCCTGATAATTTTCCCGGTAGCCCATGATCCATCACGCCTCCCGATATTTCAAAATGTACGCCTTTGTATTATACGGTTCCGAAGGCCGTTTGTAAATCCTTCCGGCGGAAGCCGTCAAAAGCAAATCCGTTTTGTAACATTTCAGGCGGATTTTTCCGCCTGATCCCCTGAAAAATAAAACAAATTTGAAAAACGAGCATTGACATTGTAATAAATTTGTAATATTATAGGGATGCTATGGAGGGTTCATGGCGTTTGATAAGAAGCGCCCCTTGCCGGACGCGATGAAATATAACGGAGGTCGGCAGTATGACAGCAAACTGCATCCAAAAATCCTGCGCCAGTCTGAGACGCGCATGCGCCGTGGCATTGGCACTGTGCATCGCATTGGGGGCGCTGAGCCTGCCCGTTTCAGCCCGGGCCGACGCGGCGGCCTTTGTTCAGGTCAGTCTGGCGGGCGCGAACGTGTATGACTCGGCCAACGCGGCTACCATTCTGCAGGCGGGCACGGTGCTGATCCTGCAGAACCCCGCCAAGGTGAGTTACAACGGTCAGGAATACTACTATGTGTACTATAACAGCGGCGTCTACCGCATTCTGGCCACGGAAGCGACCCAGATCAGCGAGGCGGACGCGCAGAATTATGTGCGCAGCAGCCTGTGGACCTCCACTGCTTATACCACGCTGAAGCAGGAGCTGAACCTGATCGGCGAAATGCGGGTATACGCCCTGCAGCTGGCGCTGAAGACGCTGGGCTACTATTCCGACAGTCTGGATGGCAGCTACGGCAAGGGCACTGAGAAGGCCGTGTACAAGTTCCAGCGGGCCAACGGCCTGAGCAAGGACGGCGACGCGGGCCCCCTGACCCAGCAGGCTTTGTTTGCGCTGGCCCGAAACAAGGGAGGCTCTTCCTCCGGCGGCTCCTCCGGCAGTTCTTCCGGTTCTTCGTCCTCCGGTTCTACCGGGACGATGGGCACCAGCGGCACCCTCCGCACTGTTGCCTCCGTCAATCTGCGGGAAAAGGCCACGCAGAACTCCGCCAAGCTGGCCAGCGTGCCGGTGAATTCCGTTCTGACCTACTACAACACCTCCGTCTCCGGCGGCGTGACCTGGTATCAGGTTCTGTACAACAACAAAAACGGCTGGCTCATGGGCACCTATGTGAACGTGACCTCCTCCTCCACCGGCACTGCCTCCGGCACACTGACCACCACCGCCAAGGTAAACCTGCGCAAGAGCTCTTCCAAGTCCTCCGTCCGGCTGGGCGTGGTGCCCATGGGCGTGAAGCTGGCCTACATTGACGCGAAGACCTCTGGCGGCGTGACGTGGTACAAGGTTTCCTACGGCGTGAATACCGGCTGGCTGATGGGCACTTACGTCAATGCCAGCGGCAGCGGCAGCAGCTCCGGCGGCAACAGCGGTTCCGGCGGAAGCTCCAGCGGCTCTGTCACCGTGACCGGCAAGGTGGAAATCACCAAGGTCAGCACCCGGGTGCGCAAGACGCCCGGCGGCGCCAAGACCGGCGTGGTGCTGGCCAAGGGCTCCGTGGTGGAGATGATCGGCGCGTCCGTCGCCTCCGGCGGCTACACCTGGTATCCCGTCCGCACGGGCAGCGTGACCGGCTATGTGCGCGGCGACTGCGCCACCGTGGTCGGGGAAAGCGGCGGCGGCTCTTCCTCCGGCGGCAGCACGGCTGTCAACCCCCGCAAGTACATCACCCTTCCTATGAATACCTCTCTGTACACGACCGCCAGCCGGACGGCTGTGGCCATGACCGCTCCTCAGGGCGCGGTGGTGCAGATGGCCAGCGATTCCACCGTCACCGGCTCGGACAGCGCGGTCTACTGCACGCTTTACTATCAGAGCAAGCTCTATTATGCCCTGTACTCCGACGTTTCCTCCGGCGTGATGAACGATACCCAGCTGGCCGCCTATGTGCTGCAGCTGTGGAACAGCACCATGAACGACAAGTTCTATAACGACGGCACGCTGGTAGGCGACGTCCGCGTCTACGCCATGCAGCTGGGCCTGTACGTGCTGGGCTACTACACCGGCGCGCTGGACGGCACCTACGGCGCTGCCAGCGAGGCGGCGGTGAAGAACTTCCAGCGGGCGCAGAAGCTGGATCGGGACGGCGTGATGGGCGTCAATACCTGGGCGGCCATGGCCAATCTGGCCAAGCAGGTGTCCAACGGCTCCGCCAGCTCCGGCGTGAACCCCAACCCCGGCGGCGGAAGCAGCAGCGGCGGCAGCACCACCGTGGCGGATTTCGGCACCATTACCTCCATCACCAAGCCCACCTGGACGCAGGCGGACGAGGGCAACTTCTGGCCCAAGTACACCTTCGCCACGGTGCTGGATATTACCAGCGGCAAGGTCTTCACCATCTACCGCACCGGCGGCACCAACCATCCCGACGCGGTGCCCTACACCGAGGCAGACACCAAGGCCATGTGCGAAGCCGTGGGCTTCACCTATCCGGCCCGCCGGCCCACCAGCGACGAGCTGTCCAAGATCGTTGCCGACAACTCCAACAACAACGCCAACTACACCTGGCCCGACTACAGCGGCAAGCTGACCGGCGTGACGAAGATCGGCAGCGCGTGGGATCGCCGTCCCGCCCTGCTGAACGTGAACGGCAAGGTCTATGCCGTCAGCATCTACGGCTGGCCCCATGGCTTCATGGGCATCGGCGCCAAGGACGGCCTGAGCACCCAGAAGTTCCCCAACGGCAAGCTGCTTTACGAAAACAACAACTTCTACGGCTGCTTCTGCGTCCGCTTCTACAACTCCGCCGGCCACGGCAGTGCGAACCAGACGGTCATCAATCAGCACAACGCCGCCGCCGATCAGGCCTACAACTACGCCAAGCAAAAATGGCCTGCCCTCTGCAAATAACAGAGACGAAGAAACAAAAGTATCCCCCTTCTGCCGCAGCGAAAACGCTGCGGGGAAGGGGGATTTTTGATGAAAAATTTTTTGAAATGAAGAAAGTCGAAATAGGCTCGTTAGTCGCTCCAGAGTGTCGAAAAATCCCAAGTTGGCCGCCGTTGCCCGCAAACAGCGCTTTGCGGCCCGCCCTGCGTGTCTGCGGCCAAGCCCTGCGCTACGCTTGGGCTTGGCTACGCGCTTCATGGCTTTCAGCCATTTCTGGCGCTAGTCGGCCTTCGGCCTCCCTTGGCGGCGGGCTTCGGACTGCGGTAGCCCTTCGGGCTGTCCTCGTCCTCGGTGCTACGCACCCTTAAGCTGGTTTGCGGGGGAAGTGCTGCGGCACAAGGGTTAGGGGCGCTGTTCCGCAACCTCAATCGTCGTCTTTGGCACTGCCGTGCCAGATCCTCGTTTCGGTTGACGGCTGTCAGTCGCTAGCTGCCTTCGGCAGCTGCATCCACTGGATGCGCGCTCCTTCTCGCCGCCCTATAACTCCGGCAGGCACCGTAGGGAAGCGGGTGCCCGGCGGGCACAACCGCCGCAGGCGGTTAGCGACCCGCAGGTGTGACACGAAACAAGCGGGGACTACGGCAGTAGACCCCGCGACGATTGAGTGGCAGCAGTGCCTCCTGCACCTCCACTTTTTAACGCTCTGCGATGCGCTGTCCTCTCATTTCCCAGTCGTTTCCCCTTCCAGAATCATCCGTTTCAGTTCCCGGGCAGCCACGCTTAGCGGCTGCTCTTTTCGTTGGATCAGCACTACGCTTCGCTCCGGGATCTTTTCTTTGAGGGCAATCTGGCATACGGCGCTGTCCTTCCGCAGAAAATCCCGTGGAACGAAGCCCACGCCCAGATCCGCCTCCACCATGGGCAGAATCTGATCGGCAGTAAAGGCCTCGATGTCCGGCTGATAGGGCAGACCGTGGCTGGTGAAAATTTCAGAATAAAACTCGAAGGATTTCGTATCCGTCCCCAGCGAGATCAGCGGGTAGGTCAGCAGCTCCTCCAGCGAAACCGTGCGGTTGGTCAGCGCGGAAAAGAAGGGGGAACAAACGGCCACCTCCGTGATCGTTTTCACTTTGGTTTCCACCAGCGAGGCCGAGTGAGCCGTCGGCGTTGTGACGACGGCAATATCCGCCGTGCCGTCCTTCAGAGCCGCGATGGCCTGAGGCGTGGAATGGTTGCTGATGCGGATGTGAACGCCCGGATAAAGCGTCCGGTATTTTTTCAGCACCGGCAGCAGCAGGCAGCGGAGCGCCACTTCGCTGGCAGCGACAAAAATGGTGCCGCTGTGCAGACTGCGGTTTTCGTTGATTTCCGCTTCTCCCGCTTCGATATGCTCCACGGCGATCCGCACGTGGTCGTATAGGCGCTGGCCCTCCGGGGTCAGCTTCATGCCCCGGCTGGTACGGGCAAACAGGGTGCAGCCCAGCTCCCCTTCCAGATTTTTGATGATGCGGGTCAAATTGGGCTGATTGCTCAGCAGCACCTTGGCGGCCTGCGAAATGTTGCCGTATTTGGCCACATAATAAAAGATTCGATAGCGGTCGTAGCTGACGTACATTCGAACGCCTCCTTCCTATCATTTATGTGTATAGCGAATATATCAATCATACATTTTACACATGGAAGCATTCTCATTATACTATCTCCGGTTCTGGAAATCAAGGACGGCTCGCAGAACGCGGAGCACTTGAAAAGTCAGGAAAAAGGGATGAGTGGGAACGATGGAACAGCTGCTGGAAGGATGGATGGGGATCTTTTGGGACGTCGCCCTGCTGTGGCTGGCGCTTCGGACGGCTCGCCGGGCGGGCCAAGAAAATCGGAACGTCCGGATGACAGCGCTGATTTTCGGCGCGGGGCTTGCGCTGGCCGTCATTCGCTGCGCCGTGGACGGCCATTATGCCGCGATGATTCTGTTTGCCCTGGGCTTCATGCTTTCCTATGCCTCTTTTGTTTTTGCCCTTCCGGAAAAGAGGAAAACCCATGAAGCGCTTTAAGCCCTTCCGGGGGCAGATGTCCGACAGCTTCCGGGCGGCTGTTTTTATCATTCTCTCCGGCGGCTTTCAGGACGCTTATACCTATTGCTGCCGGGGCGAAGTCTTCGCCAACGCACAGACCGGCAATATCGTGCTGCTCAGCACGGCGCTGTTCCGGCGCGACTGGCCGACCGTATGGAAATACCTGATCCCGGTCACTTTCTTTCTGATCGGAACGGCTGCGGCGGAAGGTATCCATATCCGGCTGAAAAATGCGGAAAAGCTCCACTGGCGGCAGATCATCCTCTTAGGGGAAATGGCGCTGCTGGGAATCGTGGGCTTTCTGCCGCAGACATTGGAGCCGCTGGCCAACGCGCTGGTGTCGTTTGTCTGCGCCATGCAGGTGCAGACCTTCCATAAAGTGCGGGGTCACGCTTATGCCAGCACCATGTGCATCGGCAACATGCGCAGCGGCACCGAGGCGCTCTGCGTGTATTTTCGTACCCGGGAGAAGGCGGTATTGCAGAAAGCACTGACCTATTTCGGCGTGATTCTGGTTTTCGGCGTGGGCGCAGGGCTTGGAAGCATCCTGACGGCGGCGTTGGGAACCAAAGCCATCTGGATCTGCTGCGCGCTGCTTTCCGTCAGCTTCGGCATGATGTTCGTGCCGGAAAGGGAATAAGGGATCCTGCTGCTTCTTTCTGCTCCGGGCACATCCGCCCCTGTTTCTTCGCCCAAAAGCGCTGCAAATCTTGAAAAAACAACGGAAACCTGTAGGTTTGTCAAACATATTGGACAGGGAAAGAGGAAAGAGTCTGAAGAGGAGAACGCCATAGAAGAGGACGCATGGGGCGAGAGTTGCTGCGACT